>JANODF010000569.1:0-2068 GCA_031412555.1 Archangium sp.
CGATGCGAAATGGAGTCACGAGGGGGAGACGGGTTCCTCGCTGGAGCTGGTGGGCTCCGGGCGTGAGGACTTCGAGGGCGGGGAAGTCGGCCATCTGGGGAAGAGTCTAAGCCCTCTCCCCGACCCTCTCCCCCTCGGGGAGAGGGAGACAGTTGGTTTTTCCGTACTAGGGTCCGCGCCGCCCATGCGCCTGCTGCTCCTCTGCCTCCTCGTGGGGTCCTCATTTTCCGCGCAGGCCCAGAACGTTCGGGGGCGCCGGATCCCTTCGCAGGCCAATGGCGTTCCGGGCCCCGATCGCGTGACCAACCTGCAGAGCCCCGTCGATGGTGACGGGTGGGATGGGCCGAGCGCCGCGGTGATGCCGCCGGGCGCGATGATCGAGTGGGATCTCGGCAACCCGCACACCATCACCGGCGCCGCAGTGCAGGCGGACAACAACGACGACTACCTGGTGTACTTCTCCGACGACGGCGACAAGTGGCGCGAAGCCTGGCGCGCTGGGCCGATCGAGGGTGGTGGGCTGCGCACCCGTTCCATCACCGCGCCGCTGGGCACCACGCGCTTCGTACGCTTGATGGCCACGGGCGGTGACACCCGCTACAGCGTCTCGGAGCTCGAGCTGTTCGCAGGCAACGCCGACGACTCCACGTTGTTGCGCGCGCGGTGGATTCCCCGCAGGCCGCTCGAGCAGACCTTCATCAGCTGGATCATCGCGGCCGCGGTGCTGCTGATGATCTCCAGCCGCAAGCTGCCGCTCCTCCCGTTGCTGGGCCTGGCGGCGCTCGGCCTCGGAGGCAGCGCGTATCTCGTCTTTGAAATCACGCCCACGACGCCGGGTGCACTGGCTTCTCTGCCGTGGATTCGAGCGGCTGTCGCGCTGGTCGCGGCCGCGGCGGTCATTCGCGATCGGCTCTGGCGAGGGCGGTGGCCGGCCCACAACGGGTTCATCGTCGGAACGCTCGGCGTCACGGGCGCGATGGCGATGTGGTGCTTCCTCAACCTGGGCACGCCGCAGTTTCACGACGCTACCGAGCGACGCGGCACCTGGCTGCACCACTACGACATGCGGACGTACTTCCCGATCGCCAAGTACTTCCCCGAGCTGCGCTTCGATGGCGTCTACGCCGCGAGCGTGCTGGCGGTGGCCGACGGTAAGAACCTCGATCTCTTCGACGCCCAGCCCCTGCGTGACCTGCGCACGCATGCGCTCACCAACGTGCGCGACTCGAAGGCGCACCTGCTCGAGGTGCGTTCGCGCTTCACGCCCGAGCGGTGGGCGATGTTCATGGAAGACATGGGGTACTTCCGGCGCGCGATGGGCGACGGCGGGTTCCTGGGCTCGATGAACGACCACGGCGGCAACGCGACGCCCGTCTGGTTCTTGAGTGCGCGCGCTCTGTTCGCTTCAGCGCCTGCCAGCGACGCCACGTTGTGGACGGGCGTGGTGGCCGATCTGGTGCTGCTCGCGTTGGCTTTCTTCGCGCTGGGCTGGGCCTTCGGTGCACGCACCGCGCTGCTCGCGATGACCGTCTTCGGCGCGATGGATTTCTACCAGTTCGGCAGCAACTGGTTCGGCGCCACGCTGCGTCACGACTGGCTCTCGTTGTGGGCCATCGGGCTGGCGCTGTTGCAGAAGCGCAAGCTGGCGTGGGCCGGCGCTGCGTTCGCCTGGAGCGCGTGGATTCGCGCATTCCCCGCACTCACGTTGATCACCTTGAGCTTCCCGGTGGTGTGGGTCGGCCTGAAGCTGATCTTCCAGGGCAGACGCGAACAGGCCCTCGAGGTGATCAAGCCACTGCTGCGCGTCGCGATGGGCGTGGTGATCGCCAGCGTGGTGCTGGTGGGCTTCTCGATCGCGGTGTTCGGCGCCGACGCGTGGGTGGAGTGGCTCCACAAGGTGCAGACGCTCGATCGCGACAACCACCTCAACAACGTGGCGTTCCGCACGTACATCACGAACGACAAGAAGGCCTGGGTGGCCGCGTGCGTGGGCTCGCTGGTGGTGCTGTTGCTCACGCTGCGCCGCGCTTCATTGCCGCGGGCTGCCGCCTGGGGCGTCGCGCTCATC
>JANODF010000570.1:0-2498 GCA_031412555.1 Archangium sp.
TCCCGCGACGTCACCCAGGCGCGCGAAGCCGAGGCACTCCAGCGCAGCCTCGAAGCGCAGATGGCCGAGTCGCAGAAGAACGAAGCGCTCGCCCGGCTCGCCTCGCACATCGCGCACGACGTGAACAACCTGCTCACGGTCATCGTGGCCCACGCGCAGCGCCTGCAGGGTCTGCCCGGCAAGGCCTCAGAGGTGGCGCAGGCGATTCTCCAGGCCACCGGCCGCGGGCGCGAGCTGACGCAGCAGGTGCTCACCTTCGGCCGCCGCCGTCCTCCGGAGCGCAAGCCGCTCGAGCTGGGCCCGCTGGTGCACGAGACGCTCAAGCTGCTCGAGCCCACCGCGGGCGGCATCACCCTGCGTGAAATCGTCGCGCCCCGGGTGCCGCGCGTGCTGGCCGACTCGGGGCAACTCCACCAGGTGCTCACCAACCTGTGCACCAATGCGCTGCAGGCGATGCCTTCGGGCAACGGCACGCTCACCGTCACCCTGGAGACCGCCGACGTCGACTTCGCCTTCGCCTCGCGTCACCCGCCGCTGGAAGCCGGCCGTTGGGTGCGCCTCACCGTCGCTGACAGCGGCGTGGGCATGGATGAGACGACCCGCCGCCGCATCTTCGAGCCCTTCTTCTCCACCCGGCTCGACGGGAGCGGCAACGGCCTGGGCCTCGCGGTGGTGCAGAGCATCGTGCAGGGCCACGACGGCGCGGTGGTGGTGGACAGCGAGCCCGACAAGGGCACCGCCTTCCACATCTACCTGCGCTCGTTGCCCGAAGAGCTCAGCCGCCCGGGTGCGGGCCAGCACCTCATGCTGGTCGACGATCATCCCGGCATGGCGCGCGTCTCGGCGCGGTTGCTGGAGACGCTGGGCTACCGCACCACGGTGTTCGACGACCCCCGCGAGGCGCTCAAGGCGTTCCAGGCCGCGCCCACCGGCTTCGACGCGGTGTTGACCGATCTCTCGATGCCCCAGATGAGCGGTGAAGACTTCACCCGCTCGTTGCGCGAGCTGCGCCCCGAGGTGCCGGTGATCGTCTCCTCGGGCATGGCCTCCGAGCTCGATGACGCCGCCCGCCAGCGCCTGCGCATCAACGCCGTGCTGGTCAAGCCGTGGCGCCTCGAAGAAGCGGTGGCCGCGCTGCAACGCGTGCTGGGTTAACCAGGCTTCCGCAGCGTCGCGTTCTCCGTCGGCCGCTCCACGCCCATCGCCGTCCAGGTGAGCTTCGCGGGCACCAGCTCGTGCAGCTTTCCGTAGTCGAGCTGCCGCCGCCCGCTGACCTGGGCCATCAGGTCGGCGTACTTCTTCCCGTAGGAGACCTCGTGCGGGAGGAACGAGGTGCGCGCGTGGATGGTCTGCATGATGGTGTCGTCGAGGCCCATCAGGGTGAGCACGATCTCCGCCTGCTGCCGCGCGAGGTCCTCCTGGGTGAGGCCGTACAACGGTGAGTCCTTGTCGATGGTGTGCATCGCCGTCCAGGTGAGGATGAACGTGGGGCTGCTGTTGCGTTGCAGCTTCAGGTCGATCACCCGGCGAATGGTCTCGCCTTCGACGGTCTTCTCCGCGCGCACGATGGCCGCGTGCAGCGTCGCATCGACCACGTGATTGAGCCGTTCGTTGGCCATGCGGAACATCAGCGTGGGCACGCCTTCCCGATCGCTGATCACCGCCGTGTTCGACCACAACACCCGCGAGGTCGGCCGGGCGAACTTCGCGAACACCAGGCCGGTCACCATCGCGCTCAAGAACAACGAGCAGATCGACTCGATCACCATCAACCACTGCGCCGTCTTGCCCAGCGGGTACATCGCGCCGTAGCCGATGGTGCCGAAGGTCTGCACGCTGAAGAAGAAGTGATCGAGGTACCCGCCATCGGTGTTCTGCACGCCACCCAGCAGCCAGTACCCGAGCCCGAAGAGGGCGTTGAGCGAGAGGTAGGCGAGCGTCACGAAGGCGAACACGGTGCGCCACCGGGCCCGCAGCAGCAGGTAGTAGACGTCGGCCAGCCGCGTGCGGGAGCCGTTGACGACCTCGAGCTGCAGGCTGCGCTGCGCGTCGGTCGCGAATAGACGAATCTGTGAAGTCTTCGGCGCGTCGGGTTTGGCCACGAGCCGTGACGAAAGCACAGAAATGGAACGGCCCCCGCTCGAAGGAGCAGAGGCCGGGGCCGATCGGGGACCGCTCCGTGAGCCGGGCGTGTGGTTGCTCTGCGCCGCGCCTGCCGTGGACGATCTTCAAGACGTCGGCGGCGTACAGTTCCGTGAGCGGCGAGAAGCGCACGTTTCTCGGCGAGCCCGTCGAGCGAATCCTCTACACCGAAGGCAAGGCGGGTCCGGCATCGGGCTGGTCACCATCAACGTGAAGAAGAGCGACGGCGTCGCCTTTCGCCAGGCGCTCGTCGAGGCCTGGGTCCTTCCGAGGACCTCACCGCCGGCAACCCCCAGTGGCTCGGCAAGCGCCTCGACGCCGATCTCGATGCGCGCGGGAGAGGCAGCTGGGGATCA
>JANODF010000571.1:0-10443 GCA_031412555.1 Archangium sp.
GGTCGACTCGAGCGACGATGAGGTCATCGTCGCCGACGAGCCCGAAGATGTGATCTCGGGTGAGATGGCCAGCGAAGAGCTCGTCGATTCGTCCGAGGTGCTCAGCGACGAGGTGCTCCTGAGCGCCTCCGATGCCGAGGCCGCCGGAGAGGTGGAGGTCGAGCCCCCGCCGGTGCCCGATCTCTACGAGCCCGAGCCTGATCAGCAGGTGATCTCCGACTTCGAGGCTGAAGCGCCGATCAGCTACGACGCCGCCTCGTACGATCAGCCCGACGGCGAGCCCACCACCGGCGAGTTCTCGTTGGTCGACGAACCGGCGGTCTACGAAGACGAGCCCACCGGCAACGTGGGGCTGCCGGTGACCACCGAGCCCGCGCGCCAGGGCATTCCGATGACCACGGTGCCGATGTCGGAGCCGCCGGGTCTGGGTGACGACGACGAGCACGACGCGCCCACCCGGGTGCAGCCGCGCATCGACCCCTCGATGCTGCGCTCGGCCCGGCCGCCGCTGCCCGAAGAGTCGTTCGCCGAGCCGGAGCCCGAAGAAGACGACGAGCCGCCCACCACCACCACGCCCATTCCCGAAGAGGTGCCCGTCGAGGCGCCCCCGGAAGACGAACCGGCGATCGAAGAGTGCGACGAGGCGATGTTCTTCATCGAACAGAGCCTCTACGACGAAGCGCGCGAGATTCTCGAGACGGTGCTGATCGCCTACCCCGATCACCGGCGCGCGGCCGAGCTGATGGCGCGGGTCGAGGCCGAGCAGAACGGCGGCGCGAGCGCACCCGAGAGCACCCCGTCTGAAAGCACCAGCGGCAACGGCGCCGAAGAAGAGGGCCGCGACGCGTTCGATCTCGCCGCGGAGCTCGCCAACGAGCTGGGCGACTTCGGCGACGAGCAGTCGGACACCGGCGAGGCCTCCACCGGGGGCGGCAACGACGAGTACCAGGTGTCGGTCGAAGAGGTCTTCGCCGAGTTCAAGAAGGGCCTGGAGAAGGTCGTCAAACCCGAAGACGTCGACACGCACTACGACCTGGGGGTTGCCTATAAAGAAATGGGCCTCATCGACGACGCGGTCGGCGAGTTCACCATCGCGCGCAAAGGCTGCCTGGGGAAACGCAAGGAGATCGACTGCCTCTCGATGATCGGCATGCTCCAGGTGGCGCGCGGTGAAGTGACCGCGGCGATCGACGCGTACCAGCAGGGCCTCGCCAGCGATCACGCCAAGGGCGATGTGGAGAAGTCGCTGCGGTACGAGCTGGCCGTCGCCTACGAAGCGGCCAACCAGGCCGGCAAGGCGCTCAACCAGTTCCTCAAGGTGCAGGCCATCGATGGGAACTATCGAGAGGTGGCTGCGGCGGTCGAGCGGCTCTCTGCCATCACCGTGCCCGAAGACGACATGCCGCCGCCTCCCAAAGGGGGCAGCGGCCCGGCGGGCGCACCTGCGCGTGCGGCGCGTAAAGTCGGCTACGTCTAAACCGCCATGAGCTACCTCGAGCACTTCGGTCTGAGCAGTGAGCCGTTCAGCAACGCTCCGGTCAGCCGGTTTTATTACAACGCGCCCCAGCACCAGCAGGCGCTCGCGCGGTTGCTCTACGCGGTGAACTCGATGAAGGGCCTGGCCGTGCTGGTCGGCGAGATCGGCGCGGGCAAGACCACGCTCGCCCGGCGCATGCTCGATTCGTTGCCCGAGGAAGAGTACGAGGCCGCGCTGCTCGTGATCATTCACTCGGGCATCACGGCCAGCTGGTTGCTGCGCCGCATCGCGCTGCAGATCGGCGTGGAGAACCCCGCGCAGGAAAAGCTCGCGCTGCTCAGCCAGCTCTACCAGCGCCTGCTGCAGATCTACGAGCAGGGCCGCAAGGCCGTGGTGCTGATCGACGAAGCGCAGATGCTGGAGACCCGCGAGTTGATGGAAGAGTTTCGCGGCCTGCTCAACCTCGAGGTGCCTGAGCGCAAGCTGATCAGCTTCGTGTTCTTCGGGCTGCCGGAGATCGAGAAGAACCTGAAGCTCGACCCGCCGCTCGCCCAGCGGGTGGCCATGCGCTACCGGTTGGAGCCCTTCACCTCCGACTCCACCGAGGCGTACATCAAGCACCGGCTGCGGCTGGCCGGCAGCGCGCGCAACCCCTTCACCGGTGACGCGATCGAAGCGGTCCATCGCCGCGCCGGGGGCACGCCCCGGGTGATCAACACCATCTGCGACAACGCGTTGTTCGAGACCTTCCTCGCGCGCGGCACCGAGATTCGTGGTGCGTTGATCGAACAGATCGCCGACAACCTGGGCCTCGAGACGGGTGCGTTGGTTCCGTCGATCGCCGCCCCCGCCCCCGCCCCCGAGCCCGTGGCCTCGACTCCGGTGGTGCCGCCGGCGAGCGCGCCGCAGCCCCCGCCCCCGCCCGCGATGACCCCGGTGGCCCCCGCGAAACCGGCGCCGGCTTCGATGCCGCCGCCGCGCCCCAGTGCAATTCCTGCGGCGGCCATCACCGCGCCCAGCGCCGTCTTTGCCGTGGCCAACGCGCCGCCGCCCCCGCCCATCGCCCGGCCGCCACAACCGCCTGCACCCGCGAGTGCACCGGTGGCCGCCACGGTGCGTGCGCCCGTGCCGCCCGTGGCCCGGCCCCTGGTCGAAGTACCGCCCGTCATTCCGAACGTGGGGCCGCGAGACGCGTCGATGGCCGCTGCAGTCGCGGGCCTGACGGGCGAGCCCGTGGCACCGCCCGCTCCGTCGGCCCCGAATGCCGGGGTCGCTACCCCGTCGAAGCCCAGGGCTGGGGTCGACCTGGCAGAGATCGATCGTTATCTCGAGGGACTCGGGAAGCTGTAGCCCGGGTTGAGACGACAGGAAGGAGTTCCAGGTGCAGCCGACCCGACGCCGTTGGCGACAAGCGCTCGGTGTGTTCGCCGCGTGTCTGCTCGCCCTGGTGCTGGTGTTGCGCACGGAACGCGCGGGCGATCTGGTCTGCACGCAGCTGCGCGAACGGCTGCCGGCCGCGATCGGCGCTGAGATCGAGCTGGGCCGCTGCGCCATCGACCCGCTCCTGGGCAGCGTGGAGGTCAGCCGCATCTCGGTGACGCGCGAAGGAGAAACCGCGCCCCTGGTGACGGCCGACAAAGCGGCGGTCTCGTTGCGAGGCCTGTTTCTGGGCGGTGTCTCGCTGCAAGACGTCGAGCTGATCCGCCCTCACGTCGAGCTCACGCTCCCGCTGGGCGACCCTTCGCAGACTGCGGGCAACAGCTGCCCCCTCAGAGAGCTCTCCCGGCTGCGCATCGGAAAGCTCCGGGTGGTCGATGCTTCGGTGGTGCTCCATCTGCCGGAGGGCCGTTCGGTCAGGCTCGACGGGGTGTCCATCGAAGCGTCACTCGATCGGCGTGAAGCCACGGTCTTGCTCGATGGGCGGGGCGGCGCGGTGGTGCTGGGCGATCGCACCTTGCGCCTGGGCAAGCTGGTGCTCGAAGGTGCGCTCGATCTCGACGCCGAGCAGGTGGATCTCCAGCGGGTGGAGGCGAACCTCGAGGGCGTGCGGGTGACCACCTCGGGCACCATCGACGGGTTGTGCGACGCGGTGCCTTCGCTCGATCTGGCGCTGCAGACCTGGCTGCCGCTCGAGGCGATACCGCGGCTGGGCATTCCACTGCCCGCGCCTTCGGGGCAGGTGCTCGCGCGCGCCAGCATCGGCGGCAAGCTCGACGCGCTCTCGGCTCACGGTGAGCTGCAGGGCTCGCGGGTGATCATCGATGAGTACGCCCCCGGTGACTTCTCCGCCCGCGTGTCGTGGAGCGGCAAGACGGTGAAGCTCGAAGAGTTCGTCACCCGCTCGGGCGAAGGCGAGGTGCGGGTGGCCGGTGAGATTTCGCTCGAGCCCGGGTTCCCCGTGACGGCGCGCATCGACACCAAAGACGCCTCGTTCGCCCGCATCATGGCGCGCGCGGGTGTGCCGGGCGCGTGGGTGGAGTTCGCGGCGTCGGTGAAGGGCGTGGTGAGCGGCAACCTGAGCCCCACGCCGGTGCTGGGCGGCGACGTCGAGTTCAAGACCGGCCCCTTCGTGCTCGCCGCGCGCCCGTGGGACGGCCCGCAGAGTGGGGGCATCGACATCTTGCGCTTCAAGCAGGCCGCCGGTCGGTTCCGCCTGGGCGTCACTTCGACGACGGTGAGCTTCGACGACGTGGCCATTCGCGTGGGCGCCGCCGAGGGCACGCGGGTGTCGGGCACGGTGAAGCTCTTCCCCCAACGCAACGCGATCGACGCCGACGTGAGCGCCGATGCGATCGACCTCTCCGACTTCGGGTCGCTCGCCGAGATGCCGTGGTCGGGTTTCGGCCAGGCGCGGGTCACCATCAAAGGGCCTTTCGCGGCGGTGGTGGTCGATGGGCAGACCACGCTGCGTGACTTCAAGCTCATGGGCTATTCCCTGGGCGTGGTGCAGAGCCCGCTGCGGTACGCCAACGACGTGCTCGCCTTCCCCTCGGTCGCCGCGCAGAAGGGCCAGACGCAGTACTTCGGCGACGTGGCGCTCACCTTCAAGGAGCCGGGGCTGCACGCTCGGGCGAGCGTGCAGTTGCCCGATGGCCGGGTGGAAGACGTGATCGAGCTGCTGGCCGACCTGAGCCCCACCATGGACAACCTGCGTGACGGCGTGCTCACCGGTCGCATGAGCGCGCTGGCCGCTTTCGATTGCCCGGTGAGCGCGTTCGCCGGGGTGATCGCCGCGCGGGTGCGTGATGGGCGCTACTTCGATCGCCGCCTGGGTGAAGCCAACCTGATCGCGCGTTTCGAAGCAGGGGAGACCCTGGTGCTCGAGCCGACCGTGTTCGACGGGCCGCTGGGCCGCTTCGCCCTCGACGGCACCTGGTACTTCGAAGGGCCGCTCGACTACCGGCTGGCGATCGAAGGCGGTTCGCTCAACGAGCTGATCGACCCCAACGGTGAACGCAAGCTGCCCGTGGCCGGTGGTTTCGTGGCCAAGGCCAGAATCGGAGGCACCACCGAGCAGGTGCTGATGGATGGCTGGATTTCTTCGTCGGACGTGACCTGGAAGCAGCACGTGCTGGGGCCGATGCACCTCGAGGCGAAAGCGACGGGGCGCGAGCTGCAAGCGGGTGGCACGGTGTTCCCCGGGCTGCAGGCCACGCTGGGCATGAGCATGCGCAACGAGTGGCCCTTTCGCTCGAACATCTCGGTGCAGCTGGCCGATCTGGGCCCCTTCCTTCCCGAATCGGCAGCGTCGGTTTCGGTGCGGCTCAAGGGCCGTGTCGAAGCGCACGGGCCGATGCTCGATCTCCAGAAGGTCATCGCGCACGCCACCCTCACCGACGTGGGCATTGCCCGCGGCGACGTCACGGCCACCAACGTCGAGCCGGTGGAGCTGTCGTGGAACGCGGGGGCCTTCGAGGTGGCTTCGTTGGAGTTCAAGGGCCCCACCACCGAGCTGAGCGCTGCGGGCACCTGGGGCCCGGTGAACGTCGACCTGAAGACGCGCGGCTCGGTCGACCTGCGGCTCTTGTCCAGCCTCACCAACCAGCTCGAGCGCACGCAGGGCCGGCTCGACTTCACCGCCGCTTTCGGTGGGCCGGTCGCTACGCCTTCCCTGGCGGGCCGCGCGTCGCTCACCGACACGCGTTTCCAGGTGCGGGGCCAGGATCTGTCGGTGCGCTCGCTCTCGGGCCGGGCCGACTTCTCGGAGTCGCGCATCATCATCCAGGACGTGCAGGGCTTCTTGAACGAGGGCCGGGTGCGGTCACGCGGCGACGTGCGGCTCGAGCGCTTCGCGATGAAGAGCATCGAGCTGCAGACGGATCTCGAAGACGTCTCGGTGCAGCTCAAGCCCGAGGTGCCGGTGACCTTGACGGGCTCGCTGCTGCTGGCCTCGCGCAACGCCGAGGTGTTCCAGCTCTCGGGTGGGCTCGACGTGGTGAAGTTCCGCTACACGCAGCCGCTCGCGCTCGAAGGCCTGGTGGCCAACGCGCGCGAGGTGCCGGTGCCCAACGACACCAAGCCCAACGAGTGGCTGCGGCTCGACGTCGATCTGCGCACCGCCGGTGACGTGCGCATCGAGAACAACCTCGCGCGCGCCCGCCTGGTGGGCCGGCTCAAGCTCTCAGGCACCAACGTGAAGCCGGTGCTCATCGGGGTGGTGGAGACGCAGGAGGGCGGCCAGGCCTTCTTCCGCGGCAACACCTTCAACCTGCAGCGCGGCCAGCTCCAGTTCAACGGCCTGTGGCCCACCTTCGACCTCTCGGCCCAGAGCCAGGTGCGCGAGTATCTGGTCACCGTGAAGGCCTTCGGCCGCCTGGAAGACCCGAAGATTTCGCTCACCTCCGAGCCGCCCTTGCCCGATGGCGACATCTTCTCGCTGCTCACCCTGGGCGTGACGTCGCGTGAACGGCTGACCGAACGTTCGGGCGCGGGCCTGGCGGCCGAAGCGTTGCTCTCGGCTTCAGGGCTGGATCAGCAGGTGCAGCGTTTTCTCTCGCAGAACGTGGGCCTCAAGGATCAGCAGGTCAGGCTCACCACCAGCTTCAACGAGGTCACCGGTACGGCCGAACCCGCCGTCACCTGGGAATCCAAGGTCCTCACTGACAACTTCAAGGTCGGCGTCACCCAGCCGGTGACAGGGCGCGGCACCAAGGCTCAAGCAGAGTACCGCTTCAATCAACGGGTCTCTGCACGCGCTCAGTGGGACAATCAGAACCAGAACACCACGGTCGGCAATCCGGGCGTGGAGCTGCGTTTCCGATTCGAATGGGAGTGACCCTTCTTCTTTTGGCGCTGCTCACGCAGACGCCGGGCCCCGAGGCCCCCACCATCGTCGGTGTGGAGGTTCGTCTGCCCGCGGGGGCCGATCGCAAGCTGCTCGAGCGCGTGCCCCAGCTGGTCACGGTGCGCAAAGGCCAGGCGTTGTCGAGGCGCGCGGTGGAGCGCTCCATCGAGAGCCTCTTCGCCACCGGCAAGTTCTCCGACATCGAGGTGCAGGGCCGCGACGTCGTCGAAGGGGTCGAGCTGATCTTCATCCTGGTGCCGCGGCAGAACATCGGCTCGGTCTTCGTGGAGGGCACCGTCGAGCTGACCCGCGACGAGGTGATCGCCGCGTCGGGTCTCGAGGTGGGCTCGGAGTACTGGCCCGAACGCGCGGAACACTCGGCCGAAAACGTGAGGGCGCTCTACCAGCGCCGCGGCTTCCGGGCCGTGGAGGTGCGCACCGAGGCGGCGATGGTGGAAGGCGCGGTCTCCATCGGCTTCATCGTGAAAGAGGGCGAACCCAGCCGGGTGAGGGCGGTCTCGTTCTCCGGTGAGCCGGGTTTGCCGCTGCGCAAGGTGCTCGACACGCTGGGCGTTCGCCCCGGAGAACTGCTCGATCTCGCGCGCCTGGAGACGGGGCTCGAGGCGGTGCGGGGGCTCTATCGGCGCGAACGGTTCTTCCGCGCGCGGGTCGACCTGCCCGAGGTGGGCGACGATGGCCGGGTGGTGGTGCCGGTGGTCTCCGGGCCCCGATACGATCTCATCTTCAGCGGCAACCGGGTGGTGTCCGACAGCTCGCTCCAGTGGCTGCTCGCCTACGACGGTGAAGAGACGCTCGACCTCGCGTTGGCCGAACGTCTCGCGCAGCGCATCGAACGGTTCTACCGGTTCCGCGGGTACCACGACGTGCGGGTGGTGCCCTCCGAGGTGCTCAAGCCGCGCACCACCCAAGCCGCGCTGGGCTTTGCCATCGAAGAAGGTGCGCCGCTGCGCGTGGTGTCGATCGGCTTCGAAGGCGCGTCGGTGGTACCGGCGAGCGAGCTGCAGCTGGTGCTGCGCCGGGTGATGGAGACCTCGGCGCCGGTGCCTCCTTTCGAGCTGCACTCGATGGGCGACCCCACCGACACCGAAGGCCGCACCAGCGACGTCTTCGCCGACACCCTGCCTTCGCCCCCGATGGACACGGTCTTCGAAGAACAGGCGTGGGGCGACGCCGCGAAGGCGATGATGGCGCTCTACCGCGAGCGGGGGCACCTGAAGGCCTCGGTCATCTTCGCGGGCCTCGAGCTCGAAGGCCGGCTGGGCCGGGCGCGCTTCGTGATTCAAGAAGGGCCGCTGGCGCGGTTCCGCGTGGTGCAGTCGGAGGGGCTGCCGCCGGGCTTTTCTTCCCCCTCGCTCAGCAGCGTGAAGCTGGGTTCACCCTTCAGCCCCGGGGAGCTCCAGCGCATCGAGCAGGGCGTCTCGCGGGAGCTGGGCCGCAACGGCTATCTGTTCGCCAACGTGACCGCGTCGTACGCGCTCGATGCGCAAGGCCAGCTGGTCGACGCGTTGATCTCGGTGACCTCGGGGCCGCAGGTGAAGGTGCGCGCGGTGTTGCCGGTGGGCCAGGTGCGTACGGCCGAAGAGATCATCACGCTGCAGGCCACCATGAAGGAGGGCCAGCCGCTCGACTCGGAGTCGCTGTTCTCCACGCAGAGCAACCTCTCGAACCTGGGCATCTTCCGCAGCGTGCAGGTGGAGATGCTCTCGCCCGATCGGCCCGAGGCGCTCAAGACGGTGTTGCTCAAGGTGCGCGAGCGGCCCCTGTTCTCGGGTGAGTTCTTCTTCGGCTACTTCTTCGCCGACGGCTTCCGCGGTGGCGTGGAGGGCTCGGTGAACAACATCGGAGGCCGCGCGATCACCCTGACCGGCCGGCTGCAGGGCAACCTCTTCTTCACCTCGTTCCCCGCGCTCACCAACCAGGTCGACCTCACGGGCCTGGAGCTCTACAAACAGATGGGCTTCCGGGCGAACCTCTCGCTCGACGCACGCAGCATTCTCCCCGCGCACATCGGGTTGCGGCTCGACCTCATCGGCGAGCGGGTGTTCCGCCCCCAGTTCCGCTTCACCCGGGTCGCCGCCGTGCCCACGCTCGACTGGTCGACCACCTTCCGCATTCCCGGCCTCGACTGGATGCGCCCGAAGATCTCGCTCGCGCTGCAGTACGAGCTTGAATACAGCTTCGTCGAGCGGGTCGGCAGCGCGCTCACCTCGGTGCCGCCGACCAGCCTCGTGGATCAAGAGCGGCTGCGCTTCAACTTCGGCGAGTTCGCGCTGCAAGGTGTGCGGCTGAACCCCACCATCGATCTGCGCGACAGCGCGTTGACCCCGACCCGCGGTTTGTTGCTGCAGGCTTCAGGCGAAGTGACCGGCGACATCTTCGCGCAAGACGAAGAGCTCAAGCCCGTGGTGGTGAACTTCCTCAAGGTGAGCGGGCTCGCCACCGGCTACGTGCCGTTCGCCAGTCGTTTCGTGCTGGCGGTCTCCGCGCGGGGTGGGCGCATCTTCCCGCTGACGCGCGGCTCGGCCACGCCCCCGGTGCGCAGGTTCTTCCTCGGCGGCGCCACCACGGTGCGCGGCTTCAACGAAGACCAGCTGGTGGCCGACGATCTGCGCGCGCAGTACCGCAAGGAGGTCAACGACTGCCAGGTGTTGGCCTCGAAGGACGGCTGCTCGTCGGCGGCGAAGACCATTCTGGGTGGGCGGCAGGTGCCTTCGCAGGGCGGCGAGCTCTTCGCGGTCTTCAAGGCCGAGCTGCGGTTCCCCGCGTTCAGCGTGCTCGACCTCGGCGTCTTCTTCGAAGCGGGCAACCTGTGGCTGACCGTGCCCAACTCGGTGGGCCCGTTTCGCCCGGTGGTGGGGGTGGGCGTTCGCTACGTGACCCCGATCGGCGCGCTGGCGCTGGACCTCGGCGTCAACCTGGCCCCAGATCTGGTCATCAACGAGCCGCAGTTCGTGGTCCACTTCAACATCGGCGTCTTTTAAGGGGGCTCGAACGCGATGTTCTATCGGCTGGTACGAACGATCGTCTCGATGGCGCTGGGGCTCTTCTACAGAGTCGAGGTGGTGCGCCGGGTCGACGACTTCTCCGGCCCGGTGATGTTCGTGGGCAACCACCCCAACAGCCTGCTCGACCCCGCGATGGTGTTCATGATCACCGATCGCCAGGTCACCTTCCTCGCGCGTGAGCCGCTCTTTCGCGCGCCGGTGCTCGGTTGGATCTTGCGTGGGGTGGGCGCGCTGCCGGTCTACCGCAAGCAGGATCACCCGGGCCTGATGGAGAAGAACGAAGGCACGCTCGACGCCGCGGCGAACGCGCTGAAGAGCCAGAAGGCGATCACGATCTTTCCCGAAGGGAAGTCGCACTCAGATCCACAGCTCTCCGACATCAAGACCGGCTGCGCGCGCATCGCGCTCAAGGCGGTGCGGGGTGGGCAGGCGCTGCGCATCATCCCCATCGGGCTGACCTACGCGCAGAAGCACCTGTTCCGCAGCAAGGTGCACGTCGAGGTCGGCGAGCCGATCCTGGTTCAGGCCGTGCCCGAGGGGCTCGCTGGCGAAGCCGAGCAGGAGTGGGTGCGCACGTTGACCAACAAGGTCGGCGACGCGATGCGCACGGTCACCCTCAACCTGGAGACCTGGGAAGATCTCGATCTCATTCAGAC
>JANODF010000572.1:0-1999 GCA_031412555.1 Archangium sp.
GAGGTGCGCGCGCTGGAGAAGACCACCGGCCCCCAGGCGCTGCGCCCGCTCACGAACCTCGTGTTCATGGGCATGGGCGAGCCGCTGCACAACTTCGAGCACCTGAAGACCTCGCTCGCCTTGCTGCAGCACGAAGACGGCCCGAACTTCAGCTCACGTCACATCACCGTCTCCACCGTGGGCCTGGTGCCGATGATCGAACGCTTCGGGCTCGAGACCGACGTGAAGCTCGCCATCTCGTTGAATGCCAGTGATGACGAGACCCGCGACCGGATCATGCCGGTGAACAAGAAGTGGAAGATCGCCGACCTCATGGAGGCCTGCCGCAAGTTCCCCCTCAAGCAGGGCCGGCGCATCACCTTCGAGTACGTCTTGATGGCAGGCGTGAACGACACCGATGACGACGCGGCCCGCCTGGCGGTGCTGCTGCGCGACGTGCCGGCCAAGGTGAACCTGATTCAGTACAACGAGAACCCGGGCCTCGGGTACCACTCGACGGTCAACGACCGGGCCGAGCGGTTCCGCCATGCCCTCGACCTCGCCGGCGTGGCTGCTTTCATCCGCGCCAATCGGGGCCGGGACATCGCGGCTGCCTGCGGTCAGCTCGCAAACAGCGAGAATGACAGGACCTTTGTTCCGCTCAAACCGCTGAAGCCGGCGAACGCCGATCCTTGACATTCCGGGCACTTTGACGGTAGTGACGCCCGTCTCACCCTTCTTTTCTGAGGTTCAACACCATGGCCGTCGTCCTCCGTCTTGCCCGCGCTGGTGCCACGAAGCGCCCCTTCTACCACGTCGTCGCCGCTGACAGCCGCATGCCCCGCGATGGCCGCTTCATCGAGAACATCGGCTCGTACGACCCGAACCACGAGCCTGCGAAGTTCCAGGTGAACGAGGATCGTTGGGCGCACTGGACGAAGGTCGGCGCGAAGCCTTCCGACACCGTGTCGTGCCTCTACAAGGCGACGAAGAAGAACGCCCCCAAGGCGTAACAGCAACCCGTGAAGCAGCTCGTCGAGTACCTGGCCCGCGCGCTGGTTGATCAGCCCGAGGCAGTCGAGCTCAAGGTGACGCCGCAGGACGGCGCCGTCTTGTATGAACTCAAGGTCGCGCCGGGTGACGTTGGCAAAGTCATCGGCCGCGATGGGCGCACGGTGAACGCGCTTCGAACGGTGCTCCAGCACGCAGCCCAGAAGAAGGGTGAGAAGGCGCGGTTGGAGATCATCGACGATCGCAAGCCGGCCGCTCCTTCCGCGGCTGCTCCGGCGCCTCCGTGAAGGAACTCCTTCACATCGGATACATCTCCCGCGCGCATGGTCTGGCCGGTGAGGTGATCCTCAAGACGTTCGATCCCGCGTCAGCCGTGCTGGAAGAAGTCGAGCGGATCACGCTCGTCACCCGCGCCGGCGAGACGAAGGAATATGCGATCACCTCGGCAGGCGAGTCTCCGGGCAGCGATTTGCTGCTCAAGCTCAAGGGGATCGTGCGGAAGGTCGACGCGGATCTGCTGGTCGGGTCGGCCGTGCACGTGCGCCGCGAAGATCTCGAGCCGCCTGCTGAAGGCGAGTTCTTCCATGGTGACCTGGTGGGCCTCGAGGCCGTTACGCCTGAAGGCAAACGCATCGGGGTGATCGAAGAAGTGTGGAGCACGGGGCCGGTGCCGAACCTCTGCATCCGCGACGGCAAGGAAGAGTTCCTGGTGCCGTTCGCTGAAGAGTTCGTGCCGAAGGTCGACCTGGCTGCAGGCCGGGTGACGGTGATCCCGCTGACGTACGACGAGTGATGTTCAGCGCGGAGATCCTCACGCTCTTCCCCGGGATGATCACCGGGTACGCCGCGGAGTCGATCCTCGGCAAGGCGGCGGCGAAGGGCCTGCTGGCGATCACCACCACCGACATTCGCGACTTCGCACCGGGCAAACATCGGGTGACCGATGACGCTCCGTACGGCGGCGGCGCTGGCATGGTGATGAAGGTCGAGCCGCTGGTGGGCGCGATCG
>JANODF010000573.1:0-61107 GCA_031412555.1 Archangium sp.
CTTCTCCATCATCGTGAACATCGGGCTCGCGTTTCTCGCGCTGCTCGGTCTCGACGTGTTCGCGTACCGGAAACAGTTTCACGAGCTCAACTCGCTGGTGAGCATCGTGAGCATGCTGCAGTCGAACAAGGACGTGCTCGGCGTGCCGATCGGCGTGCGCGGAGAGAACCTGCTCTACCTGAGCCTCTGCTCCGACATGCTGACTCTGATCAGCGCGATCAGCGGGTACTACACACAGGAGAACTCCTCGCTGCTCTTCAACAACCTCAGCGAGGTGGTGCACCAGCGGTGTGACTCGCTGAAGATCAACATTCAGCTCAAGCTGCTCCACGCGATGGTGGGGCAGTAGTTTTCAGCGGCCGCGGCGGCTGCCGGGCTGACCGTTGTTCGCCGAGCGGTTGGGCGAACCCGGGCGCGCCTGCGTGAAGGGGTTGCTGGAAGGCTTGGTGGCGTGAACCTTGGCCTTGGGCTCGACCTTCGGTTCGGCCTTGGGCTCAGCGGTCTTCTTCTTCTCGGCGGGTGCGTCGGCTTTCTTCGTCATGACCCTTCTTAACCCCCTGCGTTCTATGGTGAACGGCGAAATGTCTGAGCTGCTTCCCCCTGAGGGCACCGTCGAACGCTGGGCCTGGGACTTCGTGAACACCACGGTCCTCGAGTCGAAGCTCGCCCCGCCTTCGCCGCCTTCGAAGTGGGCCCGCCCTTCGCAGCGGTGGTTGCTCACCCAGCCGGGCCGGCCCGTCGAGCTGGTGCAACGCACCGAGCGGAAGAAGGCCGCCAAACCGGGTGCGCTCAAGGACACGGCGAAACGCGCGGAGGTGCTGCACACGTTCCTGCACCATGAGCTGCAGGCCGCGGAGCTGATGGCCTGGGCGATCCTCGCGTTTCCGGAGACGCCCGAGCCGTTTCGCCGCGGGCTGCTGGGCATTCTGCGCGATGAGCTTCGGCACATGGGGCTGTACCGCGCGCATCTGGAGACGCTCGGTCATCCGTTCGGCTCGATGCCCATCAAGGACTGGTTCTGGGAGCGCGTGCCGGGTGCTTCGGTCACGCCGCTGCGATTCGTGGCGCGGCTCGGCGTGGGCTTCGAGGGTGGGAACCTCGATCACGGTGCGCGTTTCACCGGCTACTTCGCGTCGGCGGGTGATGCGCGCGCGGCGGAGATCCAGGGGCTGATCACGGAGGAGGAGGTCGCGCATGCGGCCTTCGCGCTGCACTGGTTCCGGAACTTCGCGGGGGAGATCGAGTTCGAGAAGTGGCGGGTGATGTTGCCGGAGCCGATCAGTCCGTCGATGACGCGCGGCAAACCCATCAATCTCGAGGCGCGGCGGCGGGCGGGGTTTCCTGAAGCGTTCCTCTCGGCACTCGCAGCGTGGGGAACGCAGGATGAGTAGTCGGAGGAAAGGCGCCTGCAGGGAACGTGGGGGTGACGGGTTTGGTGCGTCGCTCGCCTCGCGCAGGCCCTCGGCCGCGAGCCAATTCCATTCATGTGACGAGTTGGGCGAACAACAGGTCGAAGCCACCTTCAATGAGTCAAAGAAGGGTCGCGCGCAGGGCCTGCTCGAGCGTGGCGCATTCGCCGACCCTGCCGTTCAGCCGCGCTCTCTGAAGGCGCAGTGAACGATGCGTCGCGCCTGGGTCTTCAATCTCGACGCGGAAGACGAGCTGGCCCGCGCAGGAACTCACACGCCCAACGCCGCGATGATCGAACGCGTCGAGTCGTTGCTCCCGCGCCTCTCGGCGTTGCTGCGACCCGGGGACGAGGTGATCTGGCCCGGCAGCACCACCCTCGATGCCACCTTCATCGGCCGCGCTTGGTGTCCCACGCGGTGGGCTCTCACCCAGATGCAACGCGCGGGCGTCTCGCTGCCACGTGCGCCGAGCGTCGAAGTGCTCCGCCGCGTCAATCACCGTCGCTTCTCGCACGCGCTCGGTCAGTCGCTGCCCGGTGCGGGCTACGCCGAGAATCAGGCCGAACTCACAGCGCTGCTCGTGCCCTCGGGACACGACTGGCTGCTCAAACGGGCGCTCGGCTACGCAGGGCGCGGGCGCAAGAAGCTGCGGGCGGGGGAGATCTCCGCTGCTGATCAGGCGTGGATCTCCGCGTCGCTGCGCAGCGGAGATGGACTGCAAGTCGAACCCTGGGTCGAACGGCAGCTCGACTGCGCGCTGCATGGATGGCTCGAAGAAGATGGCCGGTGCACGTGGGGCCGGATCACGGTGCAAGAGGTCGATGTGTTTGGTGCGTGGCAGTCGAGCGTGGTTGCTCCAGGCGGAACGCTCTAGCGGCCGAGCACGCGTTGATGATCAGCGAGGCAGAACGAGGTGCTCGTGCCCTGCACGAGGCTGGCTACTTCGGGCCGTTCGGCATCGATGCGTTTCGGTGGATTGCTCCGAGTGGTGAAACTCACTTTCAGCCTCGATGCGAGATCAACGCTCGCTACTCGATGGGCTGGGCGATTGGCATGGCCCCTCACCCCGACCCTCTCCCGGTGGGGAGAGGGAGACAGGTTAGAGCGCGGCCAGGATCCGCTGCGGCATCTGAGCGAGGGAGACTTGCCGCTCCACCGCGCCCAGCTCGAAGGCGACTTTCGGCATGCCGTACACCACCGAGCTCGCTTCATCCTGTCCGAGCGTGTGAGCGCCCGCCTTGCGCATCTCGACCAGGCCCTGCGCACCATCGGCGCCCATGCCGGTGAGGATCACGCCGAGTGAGTTCTTCCCCGCTGCCCGCGCCACGCTGCGGAACAACACGTCGACCGACGGCCGATGTCCCGACACCCGCGGCCCATCGAGAATGTTCACCACGTACCCCCGGGGCGTCGCGCGCACCACCATCTGCCGGTCACCCGGTGCCAGCAACGCGAGGCCCGTCTCGACCAGGTCACCATCCACCGCTTCCCGCACCCGCATCCGGCCCAGCGTGCCGAGCCTGTCCGCGAACGACTTGGTGAAGAACGCCGGCATGTGCTGCACCATCACGATGCCCGGCGTCTCCGCGGGCAACGACTGCAGGATCGATTCGATGGCCACCGTGCCACCCGTCGAAGCGCCGATGGCGATGAGGTTCTTCGAGGTGGTGGCCAGCGTCTGGTGAACGTGCGCCACCTGCTCGAGCGCCTGCTGCGGTTTGCCCACCCGGCTGCGCGCGTGCCACGCCGAACGAACCGCCTGCACCAGGTCGGTGGCCATGTCCTTGAGTGAGTGCGCGTTGCTGGGTTTGGACACCACCTCCACCGCGCCGGCGGCCATCGCCTCGAGGGCCACCTTGCCGCCCCGCTGGCTGAGGGTCGACACGATCACCACCGGCACCGGGTGATGCGTCATCAGCTTGCGCAAGAAGCTCAAGCCATCCATGCGCGGCATCTCGAGGTCGAGCGTCACCACGTCGGGTTTGCGGGTGACGATCAGGTCGCGCGCCACGTAGGGGTCGGGCGCCGTGCCCACCACTTCGATGTCGGGCTCGGCCGAGAGAATCTGGCTCGACATGCGGCGCACCACGGCCGAGTCGTCGACGATGAGCACGCGGATCATGTGATCGACCCGAGCGACGCTTCGAGCTCGATGCGCGTCTCGTCGATCGCCAGCGCCACCAGCTCACCTCCCGGTGCGCGCGAAGGCAGCCGGCCCTCCCGCTCGCTCACCGAGGGCAACCCCAGCGACCACGGCGTACCCGAACCGAACCAACGCTCCAGCGCAGAACCGGAGATCATGTTGAGCAGCTCACCTACCGCCGCGTGGGCGTTGGCCTCGACGTCATCATCACCGGGCTCTACGCCCAGCAGGTTGGCGGCCGCTTCACAGGCCAGGTGCCAGGGCAGGCGCAAGGTGATCCGCCCCGGGGTGGCCCCTTCGAAGGTGATGGTGGCCTCCACCAGCCGCGCCTCGAGGGGCGCAGCGCCTTCCGACAGCTCGTCGCAGAACAGAAAGGCGGCTTCGCTCAGCACGCTCTTCGTCACTTCACTGAGGGGACCGGCGAGGGGAAGCTGGCTCATGCGACGCTCCGTTGGGCGACCTGCTCGAGCACGTCGTCGACCGCGTGGAGCACCTGCTCGGGCGTGAAGGGTTTGGTGAGGTGGGCACAGATGCCCAGGGTCTTCAGGTGCGCGATGGCCGCCTGGTTGCGCTCGGCTGAGACCACCACCACGGGGATCTTCGAGAGCTCCTGATCTCTCGACATCGCCTCGATGAGCTCGGTGCCGCCCATCACCGGCATGTGAATGTCGGCCAGCACCACGTCGATCCACTCGCGGCGCAGCACCACCAGGGCTTCCTGGCCGTTGCAGGCTTCGTACACGGTGCCCAGCTCGAGCTTCGACAGGCTCAAGGAGCGCTTCATCATCTTGCGGATGACCGGAGAATCGTCGACGACGAGAATGGAGTAGCTCATAGCTCATGCTCGCTGGTGGCAGTCTTGATGGTGATGCGCCCCGTGTCGTTGAACAGGTGCGCGGTGCGGAAGGTGGTGCCGCCCACGTCTTCGGCGGCGATGGGCACGGCCGACTTCCACAACAGCTTGCGCATCATGAGGTGGTTGCGTTTGCCGATCTCGAAGACGTCGGTGGCCGAGGTGATGGCGGCGCCCCCGGCGGCTTTCACGATGATGTTCTTCTTCTGACAGCCCAGGTCGTACATGGCGTGAAAGAGCAGCGGGATGCCGGTGTCGGCGAACATGTAGGGCTTCGTCTTCGCCTTCTCGAGCGCGGTGCTCGATTGCGGCAGCATGTAGTGGATCATTCCGATGGCCTTCCGCACGGGGTCGTGGAGCATCACCGCGATGCACGAACCCAGCGCGTAGGTGACCAGCACCGCGTTGGGTTCGGCGGTCACCTGCATGTCTGCGATGTCGACGGTGAGCTTCATGCAGCGCCCGGCCTTCGGTAGACCGACGGCGCCACCACCTGCAGCGCGGTGTCCAACCCGCTGAGCGTCTCGGCGTGGCCCACGAACACCAGCCCACCCGGGCGCACCAGGCGCTCCATCTGGGTGGCCACGCCCTGACGAATCGGCGCGTCGAAGTAGATCATCACGTTGCGGCACAACACCGCGTCGAACGGCCCCCGCATGGGGAACGGAGGGCGGGCCAGGTTCAACCGGGCGAAGGTGAGGTGCTGCTTCAACTCGCGGCGCACTTCGAAGATCGCCTCGTCTGCGCTCGCGCCGTCGGACACCTTGACGAAGTGGCGCGCCAACGCCTCGCGGCCGACCGCCTTCAACTGCGCGGCGCGGTACCTGCCGGCCTTCGCCATCGCCAGGACTTTGGTGCTGATGTCGGTGCACAACACCCGCCACTCGATGCGTTTGCCGGCGAAGAGCTCTTCGAGCACCAGGGCGATGGTGTACGGCTCTTCACCGCTGGAAGCCGCCGCGCACCACACGGTGAACGTGGTCTGACCCCCCTCCATCGCGCGGCCCAGGTCTTCCTTGAGCCGATCGAAGTGAGCCGGCTCGCGGTAGAACGAGGTGAAGTTGGTCGAGATGACGTCGAGGAATTCGATCAGCTCCTTGCCGTCGTCGGCCTTGAGCACCTGGAGGTACGCCGTCTCGTTGGCGAGGTTCAGGGCGCGCAGCCGTTTGCCCACCCGCGCCGAGACCAGCGCCAGCTTCTCCTCGCCCAGCTTGATGCCTGCTTGTTCGTAGGCGAGGTCGCAGAAGGCGCGAAAGTCGTTCGGTCGCATGGGGTGGGCTCGTGGAAGCTCAGAAGCTCTTCAGCTCGCTGTCATCGAGGGGAATGAGCTCTTTGGGGTCGACCGATGGCAGGTGCTCGAAGCCCGGAGGCGGGGGCGGCGGTGAGACCGAGCGGCGGGGTGCCGACGACGGAGCTGCCCTGGGCAGAGGTGCCTTCGGCGCGCTGGCCCGGGCCTTCGGGGCGCTCTTCTGCGCGGCCTTGCGAACCACCGGCTGTTTGGCGACGCGGGCGCCCGCACCGTTCACCATGCGGCCGAGCTGCTCCACCATCTCGTTGAGCTCGATGGCCTGGGCCGAGAGCTCCTCGCTGGCAGAGGCCGACTCTTCGGCGTTGGCGGCGTTCGACTGGGTGATGCGATCCATCTGGCTGACCGCGGTGTTGATCTGCGTGACGCCGGAGGTCTGCTGCTCGCTGGCGGTGGCCACGTCGGCGACCAACGCGGTGACTTCGCCGGCGCCCGAGACGATCTCGCGCAGGATGCCGTTGACCTGCTCGCTGATGGCCGCGCCGCCTTCTGCGTTGCGCTGCGCTTCTTCGATCAACGCCGCGGTGGTCTTCGCCGCTTCAGCGCTGCGCTGAGCGAGGTTGCGCACTTCTTCGGCCACGACCGCGAAGCCCTTGCCCGCTTCACCGGCACGCGCCGCTTCGACGGCCGCGTTGAGCGCCAGCAGGTTGGTCTGGAAGGCGATCTCATCGATGGTCTTGACGATCTTCGCGGTCTCGGTGGCCGAGCTGCGGATCTTCTGCATCGCCTCGCTCATGCGGGCCATGCTGCTCGCGCCCCGGTTCGCCGCTTCGGCGGCCAGCTTGGCCGAGCCGTTCGCCTTGCGGGCGTTGTCGGCGTTCTGCCGGGTCATCGAGGTGACCTCTTCGAGCGAGCTGGAGACTTCTTCGAGGTTGCTGGCCTGCTGGCTGGCGCCGTTGGCCAGCTGCTGGCTCGAGCTCGACACCTGGCTGGACGCCGAAGCGACCTGCTCACCGGCGCCGCTGAGCCCCGCGATGATGCGGTTGATCGGCACGGTGATGCTGCTGGTCGCGCGGATCGACAAGAAGATGCCCAGCACGACGGCCACGACGAGGCCGATCGTCACGACCATCTTCACCCGGGACAACGCGGCGGCCATGGTGGTGGTGCCGGCCATGGTGTCGGCGACGCCGGCAGCGGCCACTGCCTTGGCGGCCTCGTTGACCTGCGCACCCGTCGCAGCACGCAGCTTGCCCAGCTCCGAGCCGTCCTTCATGGCGGTCTGCAGCGCGCTGATCTGCGCGCCGTATTCCTTCGCGCCATCGCTCGAGCCGTCGAGGAGCTTGATCAACTCCTCCTGACGCGTCGCCTTCCGCAACGTGTTGAGCTCGGCTTCGGTGTTGGCGAGCGACATCAGGGCGAGGTCGAGCGCCTTGTCGTCATCCATCGCCTGCGCCTTCCACGCGTTGAGCCGCGTCTCGGTGCCCAGCAGCATCACCTCGTGAATCGCAAGTGAGTCGGGCTTCAGGCGCTCGAAGCTCTGTGCACCTTCCATGAAGCGCTTCGCAGCGGCGTTCATCGCGGAGCGAGCCACGAGAATCTCGTTGGTGTTGGTCTTCGTCTTCTCGACCATGCCGCGGTACTCGCGCACCAGGCCGGCGACCTTGGCGATCGACGCACCGAACGCGACGAGCTTCGGGTTCTTCTTGAAGTGTTCGTCGGCCTGCGCGAGCCCGGTGTCGACCTTCTCGAGGTGCTTCATCGCCGCCTCGAGGTACTGCGGCTCGAGCGACATCTCGTAGGTCTTCATCTCCTTCATCGCGCTCAGCGTGGAGCGCTCGAGCTCGTTGGCCATGCGCACCTGCGGCGCGATCTCGGTGGCCAGCTCGTTGGCCGCTTCGGTCTGCGTGGCGACTTCGTAGAGGGTGAAGGCCGTCACCAGCGAGGTGACCAGCAACACCAGCGCGTAGCCACCCGCGATCTTCGAACCCAACTTCATTTCATCGAACATGTTCAGTTCCTTCAAGCCACAAGCGAAAGGTTGGTTTCAGCCAGCACGAGATCGAGATCGATCAGCAGCACGACTCGTTTGTCGGTCTTGGCGATGCCCAGGATGAAGCGGGTCGCTTCGTCTTCCCGGCCGAAGCTGGGGGGCGGCTCGATGTGCGCGGAGGCGATGTTGCGCACCTCGAGCACTTGATCGACCAGCACGCCGGTGGTGACCGGGCCCGAGGGCGTCTGCAGCTGGGCCACGATGATCACCGGCCGGGCGGCCGCGTTGTCGCTGCTGATGCCCAGGTGGGTTCTCAGGTCGACCACGGGGATGATCTTCCCGCGCAGGTTCACCACGCCGCGCACGCCGTGAGGCGCATGCGGAACGCGGGTGATGTCGAGCAAGCCGATCAGCTCGCGAACCTTGAGGATCTCCACGCCGTACTCTTCACCTCCGACGCGGAAGGTCATGTACTTGCCGGCGAGCGGCGTACCGCGCGTGGCTTCGGTGGCGGTGGGGTGAGCGATGGCGTTCATCAGGGTCGTGCCTCATGCTGAGCGCCCGGTACGGCGCGGTGTTTGTAAGAGATGAGTCCACACAGCTTGTCGATGTTGAGGATGAGGCCGACGTTGCCGTCGGAGAGGATGGCGGCGCCCGAGTAGAACTCGGCTTTGCCCACGCCCTGGCCGAGCGCCTTGATCACCACCTGCTGCTGAGCGAGCACCTCGTCGACCAGCAGGCCCACCCGCTTGCCCATGCTCTCCACCACCACCACCAGGGCGGTGGTGGGATCCTTGCGGGCGTCTGCGACGCCGAGCAGCGATGAGAGGCGGAGCATGGGGAGCACCTGCCCCCGCACCGAGAGCAGCTCGTCACGCTCCCCGATGGTCATGAGCATCGCGGGGGTGGGCTGCAGCGCCTCGACGATGGAGAGGCTGGGCACCAGGTAACGCTCCCGACCGACGGTCACGAGCATGCCGTCGATGATGGCCAGGGTGAGCGGGAGCACCAGGCGAAAGGTGCTGCCCTTGCCGGGCCGCGACTCGATGAACACCCGGCCGCGCATCGCCTCGACGTTGCGTTTGACCACGTCCATGCCCACGCCGCGGCCCGAGAGGTCGGTCACCCTGGGCGCGGTGGAGAAACCAGGCGCGAAGATGAGCTGGAAGATCTCCTGCTCGGTGAGCGCTTCGGGGTTCGAGACCAGCCCGCGTTCGATGCCCTTCTTCAAGATGCGATCGCGATCCAGCCCCTTCCCGTCGTCGCTCAGCTCGATGACGATCGACCCGCCCTGGTGACTGGCGGTCAAGGTGAGCACGCCCCCGGGCTGCTTGCCGGCCGCGAGGCGTTCGGCGGGTGACTCGATGCCGTGGTCCACGGCGTTGCGCACCATGTGCACGAGCGGATCTTCGAGGCGCTCCACCATGGCGCGATCCATCTCGGTGCCTTCGCCCTGGGTGACCAGCACCACTTCTTTGCCCGCCTTGCGGCCGACTTCGCGGGTCAACCGAGCCATCTTCTGAAAGGTGTTGTTCACCGGCACGGTGCGCATGCGCATCGCGGCGTTCTGCAGGTCGCGGCTGATCTTCCCCAGCTGCCCCAGCGTGTTGCGCATGGAGACCGAGGTGCTGCCGGGGTCACGCGAGTGTTTGAGCATCGACTCGACGATGATCAACTCGCCGATCATCTCCACCATGCTGTCGACCCGCTCGAGATCGACCTTCACGGTCTCGCGCATCTTGCCGGCGGGGCGCGGGGCACTGGGGCTGGGAGCGGCCGACTCCAGCTTCTCGAACTGAGGCTCGGGAGCAGACGCCCGCGGCGCAGCGATGGCCGCCACCACCGGCGCGGCGCTGGGCACCGGAGCCACCACCACCACCGGGGCCACCACGGGTGCAGGTTCACCTTCGGGCGGAATGCCGGCGAGGAACTCGTTGAGCCGCGCGACCAGGCCTTCGCAGTCGGGGTGCGACTGGAGCTCGACGCCCGCCTCGCAGGCGCGTTTGAGATCATCCAACATCGCGCGAAGCATCGCGGTCGCCTTGAAGACCAGCTCCAGCGCGTCGCCGGTGAGCGAGCAGCGGGCATCGCGCACCTCGTTCATCAACGACTCGGTCGAGTGCGCGAGCGCGACGATCTCGGTCAGCTCGAGAAAACCAGCCACCCCCTTGATGCTGTGGAAGACGCGGAACAGCGCGTTGACCTTCTCGCTGGTGGTTCCCGCCGACTCGATGTTGAGCAGAATCTCGTCGGCCACCGAGATGCCGTCGCCCGACTCCTGGAGGAAGTCGCGCACCAGCTCGAGCGTGTCCTGGTCGCGGGTGACGGCCTTCGCCGCGGTGTGGCCGGCCGACGGGCTGAGCTCGAGCTGCAACGAGACCGCGGCGGCGCTCACCAGCTGGAGCACCTCGCGGGGGGCGATGGCGCGCAGCTCGTGGAGATGGGTGATCGCCTTGCTGACGGTGTCGAGGGCCGGGCCACCGACGGGCTCGAGCGCCTCGGAGAGTTCGGTCAGCACCTGCAGCAGAGACTCGAGGCCCGCTTCATCGGCATCGACACTGAGCACCAGTGACGCGAGCTGCTCCAGCAGTGCGGTGGGTTTCGAAACGCTCAAGGAATCTCCAGGTGAGGTGGCAGCCCTGCTGTGCATCACCTGGACCAAGCAGCCGTGTGGAAGAGCGACTCCTTTCGCAGAGGAAGATCAGCTGGATCAGGCGTCAGCGACACCAGCTCGGACCCAGGCGTGAGGTCATCGCCGACGACATGGGTCGATGGAACTTCAGGCCGCTCTGACGCGGGGGTGCGCAGCCGCGGGCTCCAGGTCAGCCCACCGAAGAGGGTCAACACCGGCCCGTTCTGGTGCACCGCGAATTCACTGCCGGCATCGAGCACGAACTCATCGCCCAGCACGAAGCTCACCCCGGCGAACAGGCCCGCGCCGGGGGGCCGCGCTCGGGTCTGACCCCAGGTCGCCCACGCCTCACCGAAGAGACCCACGCCGTGCCAAAGCCCGGTGGAGATCGTCAAGGTGGTGAGGCCCTGGGGCGCGGGGCGGCCCATCACATCGGAGACCGCCACCATCACGTTCAGGTCGGCCTTCACCGCGGCGAACGTCTTGGAGAAGTACCACCAGCCTTCGAAGTCCCACGTCTGGTCGCCGGCCCAGGTGGGCACGGTGAGGTGCAGCGAGAGGGCGTTCGAAGGGAACCTGCTGCTCTCGTCGAGGAGCGACAGCTTGAGCCCGGGCTGCACCCCGTTGGCGTGCCGCGGAGTGGCCTCGGGCAGCACGAGCGTGTTGCTCACGAAGTTGAACTGCACCTTCTGGGCGAGCTGGTAGGTGACGGACATCTGGCCGGCGTGCACCAGCTGGCCATCACCATCGCGCCCATCGGAGCCCGCCAGCACGGTGACGCCTTCGGAAGCGGGCAGCGGCGCTGCGCAGGCGATGGCAGGCGCACACCGGCGCGAAGCGGGCGGTGCGACCGGCGGTGAATCGGTGAGCTCGGCGGCGAACCCGGGGAGGCTGCCGGCGAGGATCACCAGGGTGAGTCGGAACATGAAGCGCGCTCCGAGAGAGGGGCGCGTTCAGTCAGTGCAGCCGGCGTACCTTCAGGCGGCCGAATGATCCCGGGCAGCTGGGCGGTTCTGGCCGAGTCTTCGGGGGCAGTGTGGGTGCCGCTGGCCCCTCACGAAGTTTCAGTCTTCGGCGGGCGTGCTGAGCTCGCGCACCAGCGGGCTGTCGGCGAAACCGGCACCATTCTCGGCGGCCATGCGGGCGAGCTCGCTGGCGGTGATCAGCTCTTCTTCGATCTCGATGTACGCCTCGCGCGAGTCGTCGGGTTTCTCCTTCACCCACAACCGCATGGTGTCGTCGCGCACGTGGGTGGTGTGACGCACCCGGTACGACACGGGGATGCGGCCGCCCAGCCCGTTGTAGGTGACCATCGCCGTACCGGGAGGGGCCTGGCGCAACCAGCGCTCCACCAGGCGCGCATCGCGGATGTACGCGTCGAACGACCGGGGGCTCGAGAGGTCGTAGCGATCTTCGTCGGCCGCCACGTACTCACCGAACGGGTTGAAGAAATAGAACCCGTCGAACTCGCTCGCGTCGACCTTCTCGAGCGTGCCTTCGGTGATCACCACCTCCGCGCCGAGCAGCTGGGCGAGCCGCCGCGCCTCGAACACCAGCTCCTCGCGGCGTTCGACGCCCCACACCCGGTGCGCCGAATCGAGCGAGGCGATCGCGCAGAACTTCCCCACGCCTGAACCGGCATCGAGCACGCGGGTGGCCCCGGCTTCACGAAGCAAGCGCGAGGCGGTCTGGGCGGCCTCCACACTCGACCAGTAGGTGCGCGACTTCTTGCGGGGCCGCTCAGAGAGCAAGGAGTCGAAGGCTTCGTCGGTGACCGGCTCCCGCTTGCGCAACAAGGCGCTGATGACCGCCGCTGGATCTACGGGCAGGTTGTCGTTCGCCGCGGTCGACTTCATGACCCGTTCTGTTCATGCCGGGCCGTGTTGCGCAACCCGGGCGGTGGTTATGCCCTGCTCAGTCGGAAATCTTCTACTGCAGGAGAGAATCATGGCCGGATATCCACGACCCGAAGGCCACCACAGCCTGACCCCCGCCTCCATCGTGCCCAACGCCTCGAAGGTCATCTCGTTTCTGGAGAAGGCCTTCAGCGGCAAGGTGATCGATCGTTACGAAGGGCCCGGCGGCAGCGTGGCGCACGCCGAGGTGTTGATCAGCGGCTCGGTGTTGATGATCGGCGACGCACGGCCGGGGCTCGACGCGATGCCCATCTCGATCTCGTACTACGTCGAAGGCGACGACACGGTCGACGCGGTGTACCACCGCGCGCTGGACGCCGGCGCGACCTCGATCTCTCCACCCCAGGACGAATTCTACGGACACCGCACGGCGACCGTTCAGGACGAGGGCGGCAACCGCTGGAGCATCAGCGCGGTGGTCGAACAGCTGACCTCCGACGAGATGCACCGGCGCAGGCCCGACGTGATGAACCTGACCTGAACGCCAGCTTCCTGTTCGGAGCCCGGGGCACCTGCGCCCGCCCCCCAACGCGGAGTAGGCTCCGGCCCCATGCGATGGGCTGCGGTGATGTGTGCAGGAATGGTGAGCTGCGCGCCTTCGGGTGAACCTGACCCGGTCGCGCAGCTGCGTCAGGCGGTCCCCGGCATGCCCCAGTTCGTCGGTGAACCGGGCTCGTTGCTGGGTAGCTCGCTCGCGGCGTGTCCCGGCAACGGCTTCGTGGCGGGCGCACCGGGCGAGGGCACCGCGTGGCTCTCGGGCGCGCAGACCATGCCCCAGCCGATCGGCGATGGGCTCGGCCGCACGGTCGCCTGCGAACGGTTGGGCGGCGTCGCGTTGATGCTGGCCGGTGGCGACGCCGGCGTGCGCAAGGAGAGCGCGGGCGTCTGGTTCAACGCGCTCACCCCGGCGCCGACGCTGTCGCTCTCGCGCTCCGATGAACCCACGCTGCCGCTGCTGGTGGGGGGCGAAGGCACGGTGAACTTCTTCAATCCATCCTCGGGCGCGAAGATTGGCATGGCCCCGGTCAACACCGCGGGGTTCGGCTCGGTGGTGCTGTGGATGAAGGAGCGCCCCCGGTTCCTGGTCAGCTATGAAAGCGGGCTGCTGGTTCAACAGTACGCCTACAATCCGCTCACCAAGACGGCGGCCGTCGCGGGGGCGTTCACCAACGCGACAGCCGGCTTCGGCAAAGCGCTGGCGGTGGGCGACCTGCTCCCGACACCGGGTGACGAGGTGGCCATCGGTGCCGATGGCAAGGTGTACATCTACTCGGCGACCGGCGCGGCGTTGTTGATCCTCCCCGGCACGGAGACGAGCTTCGGCTCGGCGCTCGCGGTTCAGCGCGAGTATGGAGCGGGCATCGACGCGCTGCTGGTGGGTGAACCCACGCTCGACCGGGTGCATCGTTTCGTCGGTGATGCCGGAACGGTGATCAGCTCGATCTCCACGCCGGGGTCGATGTTCGGGGCGAGCCTGGCGGTCGACCCGGTGAAGACGCTGGCGATTGGGGCACCGCTGTATCAGGGCGGTGGCGCGGTGTTCTTCGAGTCACTGGGTGGGCTTGTTCGCACCGGAGAATCGAAGGAGTGCGTCACCGGTACCTCCTGCAGGACGAACGCGTGCACCGTCGGCGTCTGCGTGGGCGGCGCTTTCTGCGACACCAGCACGGGCACGGGGGCGTCGGTGTGTGATCCAGGTGAACGCTGCGTGTTCGGGATCTGCGTGGCCTCGGGCGTCGATGCGGGGATCGACGGGGGGACGATGATCGATCCGCCGGACTCCGGGGTCTTTCCGAGCGTCGACGCCGGAATGCGGGATGCGGGTTCGGAGGCCGGGAACGACGCGGGCAGCAGCGATGCGGGTTCCGGCAAGGACGCGGGCAGTGACGATGCGGGCGTCAACAGGGAGCCGTTGCTCTTCTCGACCAGCGGGTGCTCGACCGGTGGCGCGTTGCCGATGTTGCTGCTGGCGCTCGTGATGTTCCGTCGCGCCAGGCTGACTTGACCCTCACCCCAACCCTCTCCCGACGGGAGAGGGAGCTCACTTTCCTTTTCGCGGGCGCGGGATGGCGTAGGCATCGAGCCGGTTGAGCATCGTGCGCCTCGAGATTCCCAGCGCACGCGCCGCCAACGTCTGGTTGCCGCCATGCAGGTCGAGCGCCGCCACCACCTTCGCGCGTTCGCCTTCCACGTCGGGCGCCACCGTCGGGTGCACTTCCCCCGCGGGCCGGGTGAGCGGCGTCGCGCTCAACTTGTCGAGGGGCAGATCATCCGGCCCCAGGAACCGGTCGTTGGCCAACAGCACCGCGCGCTCCAGCATGTTGCGCAGCTCGCGCAAATTTCCCGGCCACGCGTAGTTCTGCAACAGCGCCAGCGCCTCGGGCGTGAGGGTCGGCTCGGGGCTCTTGCCGAACTGCCGCGCTGCGCGCGCGATGAAGTGACGGGCGAGGCTCTCCAGCTCGGCGATGCGCTCGCGCAGCGGGGGAATCACCAGCGAGATGCCGTTGAGCCGGAAGAAGAGGTCTTGCCTGAAGTTCCCCTTCGCCACCTGCGCCTCGAGGTCACGATGCGTGGCCGCGATGAAGCGCACGTCGATGGGCCGCGCGCGCACGTCGCCCACCCGCATCACCTCGCGTGCCTCGAGCACCCGCAGCAGCTTCACCTGCGTGGAGAGCGGCATCTCGCCGACCTCGTCGAGCAACACGCTGCCGCCATTGGCGCTCTCGATCAGCCCCGGCTTCGCCTTCACCGCGCCGGTGAACGCGCCCTTCTCGTGACCGAACAGCTCGCTCTCGAGCAGCGTCTCGGTGAACGACGCGCAGTTGAACTTCTGAAACGGTTTGCCGGCGCGCGGTGAAGCGGCGTGCAGCGCTTCGGCGAACACTTCTTTGCCCACGCCGGTCTCGCCCAGCAGCAGCACCGAGATGTCGCCTTGCGCGACCTTCTTCACCAGCGCATGCAGCGCGCGCATCTGCGGATCATCGATGATGACGCCTTTGACCGAGACCTGGCCGTACGCCATGCGTTCGCTGGTGGCACGCTCCCGCTCGACACGGCGGTTGGCCTCGAAGAGCAGCGCGTCGGGATCGCGCCCGTCTTTGCCGTAGATCGCCGCGCCGATCAGCACGTGCGCGTCGCGTTTGTCGAGCGCGGCCGAGAGCTTCTGCATGAGCGGCTGCGGGCTGCTCCCGGAGATCATGACCTCGTATTCACCCGGGCCGTAGGCGGCGACCACGTCGGTGGGGGCGAGCAGGGCGGCGAGCGTCTCCTGCACCAGCTGCGGCGACGAGGTGCCCTGCAGCTTGAGCCGCAGCACGGTGAATTGCACCCCGGCGGCCTCGGCGCGCGCGCACTCTTCTTCCAGCCGGCCCTCGAAGTAGCCGTGAGTCCACAACCGGCGGGGGCGCGCGTCGACGTTGGCTTTGTCGCGCTGCACCACGATGGTGAGCGGGCCCATCTCGATGGCGTCGCCCACGCGCAGGCGGGCGCGATTGCCCGCGGTCAGCTTCTCGCCGCGCAGCCGGGTGCCATTGGCGCTGCCCAGGTCTTCCACGGTGAGCGGTGGCCCACCGCGGATCTCCGCGTGTTTTCGGGAGAGCGCCGGCACGTCGACTTGAATCTGACACTCGGCCGCGCGGCCGATGATCAGGTGGCTGCCCGGCAGGAGCGGATGGCTGCTGATCGTCTCGCCGGAAAAGACGAGCAGCCGCACGGGGCGGGTTGTGCTGCCGCCGCTGAGACCCGACTCGGTGTCGTCGGGATCGTGAAGCGTCGCCTGCGGTTCCGGGTCGATCACTCAGAGAGTTCTAATACAGACTCGGCCCTCACCCCGACCCTCTCCCGAAGGGAGAGGGGGTTGGCTACCAGGCGAGGCGGATGCCGGCGAAGGCGCCCACGAAGAAGCCGCTGCGTTGCGCTTCGAGCGGACCGTCTGATGCACGACCGGCCACCACCGAGAGCGTGAACAGCTTGTAGCTGAACTCGATGTCGCCGGTGATCCGCCCCCAGTCTGACGAGATGAAGGGCGTCCAGTGCGCGCCCACCAGCAGGCGCATGGTGCGGTTGTCGATGAAGGCCACCGAAACCGACGGACCCAGGCCGGTGATCAACTTGCTCTGCGCCGACCAGTCGATGAAGCGGAAGTCACCGGCCAGACCCACGCCGAAGAAGCCGAAGAAGTAGCGCGCGGTCACCAGCCCCTCGACGGAGAAGACGGGCGCCGCGGCCGCCGAACCCCACAACCGGCCCAGCAACCGCAACTCGAAGCCGTTGGCGAGGCCGCGGGCTGGAGCGGTGAACCAGAAGCCGAGGTGCGCCACACCCTGCAGTCCGAACGCACCACCACCGGCCGCGCCGAGCATGTTGCCTTCGTTGAGGCGCAAGAAGCCGGCACCCGCGGTGATGCCCACCGAGCCACTCGAGCGTTCATCGCTGTCGTCCACGTAGATGGCGTCGGCGTTCTGGCGGGCTTCGATGCGAGCGCGATCCGCGGCCTGCAACGCGAGCTGAGTGTCGGTGGCGACCTTCACCAGCTCGCCTGCCCCGCCCGGGTTCTGGGCCACCGCGGCAGAAGCGGCGTTCTTCGCGCGGTTCGCCACCTCGAGGGCCTGCTGGTAGTTCTCCTCGGCGGTGCTCACCAGGGTCAGCTTCTGTTTGCGCAGCTCGGCCTTCTTCGCCTCGCGCGCGTCGACGAACTTGCGGTCCTCCGCCGCCTTCGCATCGGCGCTCTGCTGCTTCTCGCGCGCTTCTTTCTCACGAGCGGCCTGAACCACGGCTTCACGCGCCTTGAGCTCGGCCAACTCAGCGGCCGCCTTCTCCTTTTCGTAGCGCTCCTGCGCCTGCTTGCTGGCGACGTCGGAGGCTTCGGCCGCAGAACGGGCCACCCGCGCACGCTCCTGCTCTTCACCCAGCTGCTTCTCCGCGGCTTCCCGTGCAGCAGTCGCCGCTTCCGCGCGGTGTTTGGCATCGGCGGCGGCATCCTGCTCCTGCTTGGCGCGTTGTTCGGCGCTGAGCTTCTTGAGCGCGGCCTCTTCGATGAGGCGCTTGTTCGCTTCGGTGGCGGCGCGCTGCTTCTGCACCTGATCCTCCGCGGCCAGCTTCGCCTGAATCGACGCCTTCGCCGCCTGACGCGCCGCCTCGGCAGAAGCGCGTTCTTTGTCGGCCCGCTCCTGCGCCGAGAGCTGCGCCGCCTTCGCTTCCTCCGCCAGACGCTGGGCTTCGCGGGTGGCGACGGTCTCCGCTTCCACCTTCGCTTCGGCTTCTTTCTGCGCGGCCGCTGCTTCTTCGGCAGTCTTCTTCGCCGCCTCGCTGATCTGCTTCTCGCGCTGGAGCCGCTGCTGCGCCGTGAGCTTGCCGCGCGCGGCGTCTTCGGTGCGGCGGGTGGCTTCCTGCGCGGCGTCCTGCTCCTGCTTCACCAACGCTTCCATCTGCTGACGGGTGGTCTCGGCCTGCGCCGCGGCGGCCTCGGCCTGCACCTTCTTGTTGGTAGCCTCTTCGGCGGCGAGCTTGGCGGCCTGGGCGTTGGCGGTCTCCAGCCGGGCCTGCTCCTGCGCGGTGGTCTGCCCCTGGCGCGCTTCGGCGAGTTGGCGCTGGGCGGCTTCCGACGATTCGCGCGCGGTCTTCGCGGCGGCCTCCGCGGTGCGTTGATCTGCCAGCGCGAGCTCGGTGGCCTTGAGCGCCTCGGCGGCGCGCACGGAATCGGCGGAGGCTTGCTGCTGCGCCTTCTCCTTCGCGCGCACGGCTTCTTCAGCGGTGCGCACGGCAGCCTCGGCCGCATCCTTCTCGCGGGCGGCGACCTGCTCGGCGGCGCGTTTGGCTTCCGTGGCGTCGACCGCGATGCGCCGGGCGGCCTGGGCCTGCTCCTTCTGACGATTCGCTTCGGCTTCCGCGGCTTCTGCCGACTTCAGCGCGGCAGCGGCAGCCCGGGTGGCATCTTCACTGGCCGCCTTCTCGCGGGCGGTGCGCTCTTCGGCAGAGAGCTGACGTTTCGTCGCGTCGGCGGCGAGCTTGCGTGAGGCGGCGGCTTGATCACGGGTGCGCGCGGCCTCGAGCTCAGCGGCAGCGCGCGCTTTATCAGCGGCCTCGGCAGCGCGGGTGGCGGCTTCGGCGGCTTCCCGTTCACGACGGCCCGTCTCTTCAGCGGAGAGCTGTTCCTGCTTGGCGGCATCGGCGCGAGCGCGCGCTTGATCAGCGGCAACCTTCTGCTCCTTCGCCCACGTTTCGGCGGTGATGCGCGCGGTCTCCGCAGCGGCGCTCAAGCTGCGGGCTTCGGCGGCCAGCGCACGTTCACGCTCGGCGTTGATCACCGCTGAGCTCGCCGTCCGCGCCTGGAGATCCGTCGGAGAAAGCGCCGGCCCGGTGGAGCACCGATCCTGCGCGTCTTTCGCCCAGCCCACGTAGGTGACGTACTCGCGCGAGAGCGAAGCGCGGCGGGCTTGTCGATCGCTGGCCTGACCCAGCAGGTCACGCAGCGCGAGCAGGGAAGCAGGGCAGCGGGTCGCGGTGAGGGGCGTGCCGGGAACCCAGATGCGGGTCGGCGCGAAGATCTCCCCGCGGTACGGGGTCTCGAGATCCGCCAGGTACGGCGCTTCATCGAAGCCGCTCTCGGCCTCGGCATTGCCCTTGAGCGTGGTGGTGCACTGGGTGACCTCTGCTGCGCACTCGCCGCCGCCTTGCCGGCAGGTCAACGCGCGATCCAACGCCGTCACCAGGTCACGATCGCGCTGCACCGCGAACTGAATGGCCTCGGGAGAATGCACGGGCGGAACGGGGCACGGCGCGACCTGATGGAGGACCCACAAGACGAAGGGCGACATGGGGACGCATGGTCGGCCGATCCACTGCCGATCTCAACGCTTCGCTTTCGTCGCGCACCGACTCTTCCCTACCTTTCGTCGTGGACGCTGGCGCGGTCGACGCGGGTTCACCGATGCGGGCGGAAACGCACCCGCATGAGCCGCTCGTTCAGCGCATCGTCTCGAGGAACATCGTCACCAACGTGCGCGCCTTCGAGCTGTCGCGCAGAAACGCGGGGTTGACCTCGGAGAGCCGCTCGAAGGCCATCGACCAGTTCGGGAAGTCGCGGGTGCTCACCGATTGGCGGTACACCTCGAAGACCTGCTGGTGCCGGGGGTCTCGGGCAATCTTCGCGAAGAGCGCGTCGACCGCGGCGGGCACGCCCTCGATGACCTGCACGAAATGACCCTCACCGTAGAGCAAGATGCCGGTGATGCCTTCTTGCGCGTTGTTGGCGCGCGCCTCGTTCAACAAGCCCTTCAAGGCGGGCTCATCGAAGGGCATCGCAGCGACACTGGCGTAGCAGAGCTGGGTCAGCATGACCTTCACAGCCGTAGCACGCGGCGCGGCCTGGTTGAATGCGGTGAGGCATGCGGCAGCGCGTCAGTTTGGGTGGCGAGCCAGTCCCCTCCTCGTCAAAGACGGGCGTGATGCCCTCTCCACGCCCCCGTGTCGCCGTCGCTGGAGCCAGTGGTTTCGTGGGCACACACCTTCTGCCCGCCCTGGCTGGCGCTTGTGACGTGGTCGCGCTGGGCCGCAGCCCACGGCCGCCCTCGGAGCACGTCGAATGGCGCGGTTGCGACCTCTTCTCTGCGAGCAGCACGCGGGCTGCGCTCGAAGGCGTCGAGGTGGCCATCTATCTGGTGCACTCGATGATGCCGTCCTCGCGGCTCTTCCAGGGGAGCTTCCACGACACCGACCTGCTGCTCGCCGACAACTTCGCGCGCGCCTGTGTCAGTCATGGCATCAAGCAGATCATCTACCTGGGCGGCCTGGTGCCCGACGTGGGCTACGTGAGTCCCCATCTGCAGAGCCGGCAGGAAGTCGAAGCCGTCTTTCAGGCCACCGGCATTCCCGTCACCTGCCTGCGCGCTGGCATGGTGGTCGGCCCGGGTGGCAGCTCGTTCGAGATCCTCCACGCGCTGGTGCAGCGCCTGCCGTGGATGGTGCTGCCCCGATGGACCAAGAGCCTGGGTCAGGCCATCTTCATCGACGACGTGGTGACGGTGCTCCGGGCCGCGGTGCAGGGGCCCGCGTTCGTGGGGAAGACCCTCGACCTCGTCAACGGGGAGGCGCTCACCTACGAAGACCTGCTCCGCAAGACAGCCGCCGTGCTGGGGAAGCGGCGTTACATGCTCCCGGTGCCCATCGCCTCGACGGGCTTCTCGAAGCGCTGGGTGCAGTTGTTTTCGGGCGCCTCGCATGAGCTGATCAGCCCGCTCATCGACAGCCTGCAATGCGACCTGCCCCAGCCCCGGCCCGTGGAGCCCATCGCGAGCCTCGTCACCTACCGCCGCTTCGACGACATGGTGAAAGAGACCCTCGCGCGCACCCGGGCGGTCGCACCTCGGCCGAAGAGCGCCAGCGGCCCCGCGCAACGTTCGGTGCGTTCGATTCAGCGCCTGCCTCCGCTGCCGCAGCGTGACGCGCGCTTCATCTCGAACGCCTACATGGCGTGGCTGCCGCGCTTCTTTCGCCCCGTCATTCGCGTCGACCAGGTCGAGGGCTCGCCCCGGGTGACCTTCTCACTCCTGGGTCTTCCCTGGCCGTTGTTGGTGCTGGAGCTCATCGCCGAAGCGTCGGACACCGCGCGAGACAAGTTTCACATCGTCGGTGGCGTACTCTCGAAGACGACCGTCACGGGCTGGCTCGAGTTCAGGCAGGTCTCCTTGCGGCGGCACACCCTGGCGGCGATTCACGGGTTCGAGCCCGCGCTGCCGTGGCTGGTGTACCGCTTGTCGCAAGCGCCCGTGCACGCGCTGGTGATGTACTTTTTCGGGCGTCACCTGGCGCGCACCAACCCGCCACCGCAGCCCTGAAGAGCAGCCCCCGGGTTTTGAAGCTGCGCCTGGCCATCTTCGTCAGCGTGCTTCACCGGTGATGGCCGCTCTTCTCGCCCCACCCGTTCTTATCTGGCCCCAGGTGCCTGCCTTCGCCCCGTCTTTCGACACCGTGTATTCGAGGCTGCTCTCCGACAAGACGAAGGCGCGCAGTGAGCGGGTCATTCTGGTCATCGCCATGGCCAGCTTCGTCGTTCACCTCGCGCTGATTGGGTTGGTGGAGCTCTCGGTCATCACCGTGGCCCCCGAGTCGCGCTCGCTGCGCAACCCGCTCTCAGCCATCTACACGCCGTTCTCGTTCATCCTCATCTACGAAGTGTATTTGTTGATCTACCACCTGCCGAAATCGACCAGCACGTACATCGGCAAACAGTACGAGATCGTCACGTTGATCATGATTCGAAAGGTCTTCAAAGACCTCTCCGACCTGGTGTTCACCAAGAACTGGTTTCAGGTCGGGTCAGACGTTCAGTTCACCTACGACCTGCTCGCGACGTTGGTGCTCTTTCTGCTCATCTTCGTCTACTACCGGCTCAACCTGAGGCGCCTCGTGGAGACGCATCTGTCGGAAGCGACCCGCCGCTTCATTCGCCGCAAGCAGGTCATCGCGGCCTGTCTGATGCCCCTCTTCTTCGGCATGGCGCTGTTCAGCCTGGTGAGCTGGCTCGAGGAAAACTTCTTCGCGCTGCACCCCGTCGTCAAGCCGCTGACCGACATCAACAAAATCTTCTTCGATGAGTTCTTCACGGTCTTGATTCTGGTCGACGTGTTGCTGCTGCTCTTCTCTTTCCTGCACACCGACACGTTCAGCAAGATCATGCGCAACTCGGGCTTCGTCATCTCGACGATTCTCATCAAGCTCTCGTTCGGCGTCGACGGCCCGGTGAGCACCCTGGTGCTGGTCTCGGCGGTGGCCTTCGGCATCGCCATCCTCGCGATTCACAACCAGTTCGAGAAGCTCGCCGTGCCCAACGACCCCTGACGCGCCGCAGGTCAGGTGGTTCGGGGCGTGGCCAGGCGTTTCCACGTGTCGATGACGGTGTCGGGGTTGAGTGACATCGACTCGATGCCTTCCTTCATCAGCCACTGCGCGAAGTCGAGGTGGTCCGAGGGGCCCTGACCGCAGATGCCGATGTACTTCTTCTTCTCGAGGCACGTGGAGATGGCGCGAGAGAGCAGAAACTTCACCGCCGCGTCGCGTTCGTCGAAGGCCTCGGCCACCAGGCCCGAGTCGCGATCGAGCCCCAGCGTCAGCTGCGTCAGATCATTCGAGCCGATGGAAAACCCATCGAAGTACTCGAGGAACTGCTCGGCCAGAATCGCGTTGCTGGGGATCTCACACATCATGATGAGCCGCAGCCCGTGCTGCCCGCGGCTGAGGCCGTGGGCCGCAAGCGACTCGGTCACCCGGCGCGCTTCGCTCAACGTGCGCACGAAGGGCACCATCAACTCGACGTTGGTCAGGCCCATCGACTCACGCACGAACTTGAGCGCGCGGCACTCGAGCGCGAAACACTCGACGAACTGGGGCGCCACGTAGCGGGAAGCGCCGCGGAACCCCAGCATCGGGTTCTCTTCTTCAGGCTCGTACTGCTCGCCGCCCACCAGCTTGCGGTACTCGTTGCTCTTGAAGTCGCTCAACCGAACGATGACGGGCTTGGGCCAGAAGGCCGCCGCGATGGTGGCCACGCCCTCGGCGAGCTTCTGCTCGAAGAACGCGCGGGGTGAGGCGTAGCCGCGGCTGAGCAGCTCGACTTTCTCTTTCAGCGCAGGGGCGAGGTTCGGGTGGTCGAGCACCGCGCGGGGGTGCACCCCGATGACGTTGTTGATGATGAACTCGATGCGCGCGAGCCCCACGCCCTCATTGGGAATGCTCTGGAACTCGAAGGCCAGGTCGGGGGTGCCGACGTTCATCATGAGCTTGAGCGGCAAGGGCGGCAACGCGCCGCGCGCCGAGCGCTCGACCTTGAAGGGGAGCAGCCCCTCGTACACGTGGCCGGTGTCGCCTTCCGAGCACGCCACCGTCACCTGCTGCCCATCGGTGAGCAGCTCGGTGGCGTCGCCGCAGCCCACCACCGCCGGAATGCCGAGCTCGCGCGCGATGATGGCCGCGTGGCAGGTGCGCCCACCGCGGTTGGTGACGATGGCCGACGCGCGCTTCATCACCGGCTCCCAGTTGGGGTCGGTCATGTCGGTGACCAGAATGTCGCCGGGCTGCACGCGGTGCATGTCTTTGACGGTGGGCACCAGGCGCACGGCACCGGCGCCGATTTTCTGGCCGATGGCCCGGCCCGTGACGAGCGCCGTGCCGGGGCTCTCGAGCTTGAAACGCTCCACCTGGTCGGAGCGCTCCCGCGACTTCACGGTCTCGGGCCGCGCCTGCAGAATGTAGAGGCGCCCGTCGAGCCCGTCTTTGCCCCACTCGATGTCCATCGGGCGGCCGTAGTGGGCCTCGATGGCGACGCCGAAGCGCGCCAGCTCGAGCACCTCGTCGTCGTTCAGGGAGAACCGGTGCTGGTCCTCGGGCGGCACGTCGATGGTGCGCACGCGGCGGGTGGCGCCACCGGGGCTGGTGTCGAACTCCATCTTCACCTGCTTCGAGCCCAGCCGCCTTCGCACCACCGCCGCTTTGCCCGCAGCCAGCATCGGCTTGTGCACCGTGAACTCGTCGGGGTTGACCGCGCCCTGCACCACCGTCTCGCCCAGGCCGTAGCTCGAGGTGATGAACACCACCTCTTTGAAGCCCGACTCGGTGTCCATGGTGAAGAGCACGCCCGAGGCGCCCAGGTCGCTGCGCACCATGCGCTGCACACCGGCCGACAGCGCGACGTCTGCGTGCGCGAAGCCCTGGTGCACGCGGTAGGCGATGGCGCGGTCGTTGTAGAGCGAGGCGAAGACGTGGCGCATGCGGTCGAGCACCGCCTCGACGCCCACCACGTTGAGGAAGCTCTCTTGCTGGCCCGCGAACGAGGCTTCGGGCAGGTCTTCCGCGGTCGCGCTCGAGCGCACCGCCACCGAGATGGGCTCACCTCCGGCGAGCGTCTGGTAGTGCGCGCGCACCTCGGCCTCGAGGCGGGCAGGCAACGGGGCGTGCTCGACCCAGCCGCGAATCTCGGCCCCCGCGGCCGCCAGCGCGGTGACGTCGTCGACGTTCAGGCTCGAGAGCCGCGCGGCGATGCGCGCCTCGAGGTCGTTTTGCCGCAGCAGCGCGCGGAAGGCGTCGGCGGTGGTGGCGAAGCCGTCGGGCACGCGAATGCCGCGCGCGGTCAGCTGGCTCAACATCTCGCCCAGGCTGGCGTTCTTCCCTCCGACCCGCTCGACGTCAGTCATGCGCAACGAACGAAACGGAACCACGAAGGGCGTCGTCGAATCGGTGGCCATTACCCGGTATGCCTACCACGCACCGACCGTGCACCCGAAATGACCCCCATTCACCGCACCGTCTTCTTCGTCTCTGATGGCACCGGCATCACGGCCGAGACCATGGGCCAGTCCATCGTCACGCGGTTCGACCGGTTGCGAACCCGGCAGGTGCGCATTCCCTTCGTCGACGACCCGGTCAAAGCGCGCGAGGCGGTGCGCCGCATCAACGAGGCCGCGGTGGCCGACGGAGCACGCCCCATCGTCTTCACCACGCTGGTCAACCCCGAGGTGATTTCCGAGCTGGCCTCGGTGCACGCGCTGGTGCTCGACCTCTTCGCCACCTTCGTGGTGCCGCTCGAGGCCGAGCTGGGCATCGCGCCCAAGCAGACCATCGGCGGGTACCACACGATGGGCGACACCGACGCCTACACCAGCCGCATCGAGGCCATCAACTTCAGCCTGGCCCACGACGATGGCCAGTCGGCCCGGGGCCTCGACGAAGCCGACGTGATTCTGGTGGGCGTTTCGCGCAGCGGCAAGACGCCCACCAGTCTGTACCTGGCGATGCAGTTCGGCCTCAAGGCGGCCAACTACCCGCTCATTCCCGAAGACTTCGAGCGCGACGCGCTGCCTGAAGCCTTGCCACCCCATCGCGAGAAGCTGTTCGGGCTGACCATTCTGCCCGAGCGGCTCGCGCAGGTGCGCCACGAGCGGCGGCCCGGCAGCGTCTACGCCTCACTCGAGAACTGCCGCTCCGAAGTGAAAGCCGCCGAGGCGATGATGCGCCGCGAGTCGATTCGCTGGTTGTCGTCGACCACCAAGTCCATCGAAGAGATCGCGGCCACCATCATGGCCGAGGTGAAGCTCGACAAACGCTCGTACTGAGGGGCCCCTCACAGCAGATAGTCGGTGCTCAGGAACGACGAGTGGCGGCCGGTGAGAATGCCCCGCACCACCTTCTTGTTCGACTCGGTCGCCTTCGCCGCCACCACGGTGCGAATGCTGAAGACCCGCAACGCATCGGTGACCGAGAGCGTGCCTTCGGCGGAGTCTTTGCGGCCGTTGAAGGGGAAGGTGTCGGGGCCCCGCTGGCACTGGCTGTTGATGTTGATGCGGCCCACCTGGTGCGCGCACGCATCGATGACGCGGCCCAACCTCACCGGGTCGGTGCCGAAGAGCGAGACCTGCTGGCCAAAAGGCGACTCGACGATGGTGTCGATGACCTCGGTCTCGTTGTCGTAGACCGCGATGGGCACCAGCGGGCCGAACTGCTCCTCGTTCCACACGCGCATGGTGCGATTGGCCGGGTAGAGCACTGCGGGCGAGAAGAAGGCCTCGCTGACTTCACCGCCGCCCGGGTTCATCACGCGCGCACCGTGTTTCGTCGCGTCTTGCACCAGCTCGGTGAGGTACTGCGTCTTGCCAGGCTCGGGCAGCGCCGTCAGGGTGACGCCCGTTTCCCAGGGCGCGCCAGCCTTGAGGCTTGCGACCCGGGCGACGAACCGTTTGACGAAGGCCTCGGCGAGCTGCCGGTGCACCATGATGAGCTTGATGGCCGTGCAGCGTTGGCCATTGAAGCTCAAGGAACCCAGCAGGCACTCGTTGACGGCCTCTTCGAGGTCAGCGTCGGCCATGACCACGCCGATGTTCTTGGCGTCGAGGCCGAGCACCGCCTTGAACCGATGGGGGCGCGGGTGCATGCGCTTCAAGTCGCTGGCGCCCTTGTTGGTGCCGATGAAGGCGAGCACGTCGACCTTCCCGCTCTCCATCAACGCGCCGACGGTCTCGCGGCCGCGCCCGTAGATGACGTTCACCACGCCGGGGGGGAAGCAGTCTCGAAAGGCCTTCAGCAGGGGCTGCACCAGCAGCACGCCGAACTTCGCCGGCTTGAAGATGACGGTGTTCCCCATCAACAGCGCGGGGAACATGGTGCTGAAGGTCTCGTTGAGGGGGTAGTTGTAGGGGCCCATGCACAGCGCCACCCCCAGCGGCACCCGGCGCACCTGGCCCATGATGCCCTGCTCGTGCACGAAGCCCGACGAGCGGCGATCCGCGTCTTTGAGGGCCGAGATGGTGTCGACGATGTAGTCGACCGTTCGGTCGAACTCCTTTTCAGCGTCTTTGAGCGGCTTGCCGATTTCCCACATCAACAGCCGCACCACCTCGGTGCGCCGCTCCTTCATGGCGACCAGAAACCGCTCGACGTGCGCGATGCGATCGCCCACCGGCATGGTGGGCCACGCGCCGCGCCCCAGGTCCCACGCCTTGACGGCGGCCTCGAGCGCAGCCAGCGACTCCTTGCTCGTCAGCAGGGGCGTGCTGCCCAGCAGGTGCTGCTTGATGGAGCCATCCTCCTGCTTCACCGAGACGGGCGAGAACACCTCATTGAGAGGGCCGCTCCAGTTCACCAGCTCGCCCCCCACCAGATACTCCTGCTGGTGAAGCGGCGAACCGGGACGAAAGGCCTCGGGAATTTCAGTCAGCGCAGGGAATGCGAGGGGCATGCGCCGCTTGCTAACGATTGCGCAGCGGCGCTGCACGAGAAGATGAAAAGAAATGATGCCGAAGCTTCAGCTCACTTCGTCAGAGCCCATGCCGTAGCGACGAAGCTTCGAATACAGACCCTGCCGGCTCAAACCAAGCAACTGGGCCGCAGACGCCCGGTTGTCTTGACTCACATCGAGGGCGGCCTGAATGCACAGGCGCTCGATCAAATCGGCCGACTCCCGAACGATGTCTTTCAACGGCACCCGGCCCACGAGCTCCTTGAGCTGCTCCACCGAGCGGGGGAGCGTGGAGGGCGCCAGAAAGAGCCGTGCGTGGGTCAGCCGGATCGCAAACCCGTAGCAGGGAATCTTGCCGTCGAGCACCGCGACCGCCGTCACCATCGCCTCATGCGGGGCGCCGACCTCGTTGCGCACGATGGTGGCGAAGTTCTTGATGGACCCGTGTTCCTTGAGGTTGGCGAACATCAACTTCACGTCGACCGCCGCGCGGCCCAACCAGCGCTCGAGGGGTTCGCCTGTGACCTGCCGTTCACCGGCCTGGCTGACCATCTCGCAGAAGGCGGGGTTGGCGCTCAAGATGCGGTGGTCTTCACTGACCACCACGAAGCTGTCGGGCATGGTCTCAATGAGCGCCTGGAGGCGCCGGCTCGAGGCCGAATGAGTGACGGTGCGCTGGCTGGTGTCCCACAACCGCAGGAGCACCAGGGGGGCGCCGGCCTGGCGGAACAACGACACCGACACCGTCACCGGGTTCGTGCGGTCCTTCAGCTTGACCTGGAGCTCGGCGGGCTTGGCACCCGCGCTGACCGCGGCGACCATCGCCTCGAGGGCCTTGCCGCTCTCTTCATCGAGCAGCTGAGCGGCGCTGACGCGCAGCAGGTCTTGAGGGGGTGCCTCGAAGAGCGCCGCAGCCGAGGGGTTGCTCTCGAGCACCCGAAGCCCCTCGAGCTCACAAATGAGCACCGCCTCGGCGCACACGTGAAAGAACAACCGGTAGCGGGTGTCGCCTTGCCGCAGCCGGCCGTACTCGCGCTCAGCCGATTGCTGCACCGCGACCATCTGCTGCTGAAGGGCGGCGACGGGCCGGTAATCACGGCCCACCATCAAGATGCCCTGCGCGCCGTCGAGCCGCACCGAATTGAAACGAAAGGGAAATTGGCCGACGCCTTCGAGCTCGACGTTGACCTCACGCGAGCGCCCGCCGCCCGGCGCGTTCATCAGCGCGTGCGCCTTGGCGCGGCTGTCGATGCCGACGACCGACGGCCAGGCCTTGCCGATGAGCCGGGGCCACCCCTCGACGTCAGCGACGCTCTCTCCGACGGAGACATCACGAATGGTGCCCGCGGGGTCGACCACCAGGGCGAGATCGACCGCGGCCTTGACCAGACCCCGCCAGGTATCGGCCGTCGGCCTGTACGAAATATGCGCGTCCAAGGACGAAGCTCGTTCACTGCTCATGTCAACCGCCGGGTATTCGATTTGCGCCTCGTCCAGTTCTCGAGCCATGCGACCACCAGTCGGGGTGAAGCTACCAGCTCTATGCTGTGGATTCGAGCGAACTCAGTGAGGTCGATCGCGCCGCCTACCATGACGGGCAGATCGCGATTCTGAGAGCAGTCACGCACCGCCGCGATGGTGCGGCCGAGCTCGGGCAGATGCTCCACCACGCTGACCGTAAAACCCACCATCTCGACGTAGGTGCTCGACACCAGGTCGAGCAGCCCCTCTTCGGGGAGGTCGGGCATCAGCTCGAGGCCCCACCCGGCGCGCCGCAGAAACTCACCGACCAGATAGAGGCCCAGGGTGTGCTGTTCGCGCGGCGCCGCCACCAGCACGCACAGACCGCGGTGCGCGCTGTCGGGGGCGAAGCTGGGCCCGAGCACGTGCACCAGTTTCTGGAGCAGCCCCAACCCTGCCGTCACCTGCACGAAGGTGATGAGGTCTTCGTCCCACTGCTCGCCGAGCACGCGGGCCGTGGGGGCCACCAGATCCATCAAGATCGACTCGAGACCGAGCCCCGCCTGCGCCAACGCATCGACCTGGGCCAACGCGGCGTCGAGATCTTGCGTCATCGCGACCTTCGCGAATGCGACGATCTCTTCAGGGGTGGGCGGTAACCGCGCGCCGGCGCACACTTCTTCGCCGATGGGGCGGTGCGCCAGCACCAGTCGGGGGATGATCTCCCGTTCGATGGTCTCGACGAGCCCACCCGAGGGTTCGGACGACGGTCGCTGCTGGCCCTGCGGACGTCGCTCGATGCGTGCCATGGAAGAACACCCCCAAAAAAAGGCAGTTTTTTCGTGGATAACGGGTCGCAAGTCATTCTGCATTGCGTCAGGGTCGAAAAATGTGCGTTCACGGCGGACCCGCCGGGGTCGTTGGAGCGCGCATCACCCATCGCCAGAGCGCGGCTTCCCGCAGGGGCACCGCGAGGAACACGTGCTCGAGCACGCCCAGCGCCAGCAGCGCGCCCACCACCAGCGAGCCCAGCCGGCCCGCTTCGGTCAAGTCGGCGCCCAGGGCGTGGCTGAGCACGCCCAGGGTGAGCGCCGCCCCCGCGATCAACGAGAGCGGCAACAGCCGGCTGTTGCCCCCCGAACGAAAGAACGACCGCAGGTACTGCAGGTGCTGGGGAATGAACTCTTCGGTCAGATTTCGAACCCCGAAGAAGATGTTGAGCTTGGTCGACAGGCGCATCGCCCACAGCGCCGCGAAGGTGGCCGTGGCGACCTGATTGGTCTGACCCCACGTCAAGCCGACGAGCCCCAGCAAGGTCCCCGCAAGCGCCAGCTCATGGTGAATGACGGCCTGGGTGGCGATGCTGAAGCGGCGCCACCCGCGGGCATCAGGGGGGCAGGCCTGACGCCAGGGCCCGGTCACCACGCCCAGCAGAAACGAAAGCTCGTGCCAGGCCCAGATGGCCAGCGCTGAAGCAAACCCCACGTACACGCCGCGCGTCGTGTCTTCGAGCCGGCTGAACACCACGCCCGCCACGCCCGCACCGGCGATGAGCGTCGCCAACACCATCGTGCCGCGGCGCGCAGCGGGCCCGCGCCACACCAGGCCCAGCACCAGGCCCGTGCTCAGCCACCAGGTGGCCACGACGATCAACGCGGGAGCGAGCACGTTCGTCACGAAGGGTCACCAGGCGGGCGACTTGAGCGTCGTCTCGGGGAGCACGTTCTCGCGCGTCGGCAGCAACATCAGCTTGCCCATCTCGAGCACGGTGGCGGCCTGCAGGCCCAGGGTCTTGAGCGCGCCCCACACCCCACCCTGCTTCTTCGCGGCGGCGATACCGGTGGCCAGCGCGCGCAGCGTGCGCAGGTGCTTGAGGAACCGGGGGCTCTCGATGTCGACGAGCAGCGGGAAGACCTGCTTGCAGATCTCACTGGTGATGCGGAAGACCTTGAGGCCGTACTGCTCGGGGTCGAGCCCCAGCGCCTCATGCATCTGCGGCCGGTCGTGGTCGCGCACGTACATGGTGGAGAACACCGCGACCTGAAAGAAGCGGATCCAGAACCGGTTGAGCCCTTTGAGCAGGCCGGGGTTGGCGCGCATCATCAACGCCAACGCCTCGCCGTGCCGGTACTCGTCGTTGCACCACTCCTGGAACCAGCTGAAGATCGGGTGAAAGCGTTTCTCGGGGTGCTGCTCGAGGTGCCGGTAGATGGCGATGTAGCGCGCGTAGCCGATCTTCTCCGACAGGTACGTCGCGTAGAGAATGAACTTCGGCGAGAAGAACGTGTACTTCTTGGCCTTGACCAGAAAGCCCAGGTCGACGTCGACCTGAAAGTCCTGCAGGCAGTCGTTGATGAAGCCCGCGTGCCGGGCCTCGTCGCGGGCCATGTATTTGAAGAGCGCGCAGAGGTCTTTGTTCGTGCCGCGCTTCTTCGCCTCGGCGTACAGCACGCAGCCCGAGAACTCGGCGGTCAACGAGCTGACCAGGAAGTCGAGGAACTCCTTGCGCAGGGCCGGCGCCAGGCTCTGCGGGTCGAAGGCCCAGCCGTCATTGCGCTTGAAGTGCCGCAGGTTCTTGTCGGCTGCGAACTCGGCCATCAACGCATCCCACTGGGCGCGCACGGGCTCGACCGACATCGCGTCGAGCTCTTTGAAGTTGGTCGTGTAGAAGCGCGGGCTCAGCGTGGTGGTCTGCTGCGCCTGGAGCGTGGTCGCGTTGGGCGCGTTCCTCCGCGTGACCGGGGGCAGCTCGATGTCGAGATCGTTCAGGGCGTTCATCAGGTCTCCTCTTCGGTGAAGCCGAAGTCGAACAGGCTCAGGCAGTCGAGATCGCCGGTGAGGCGAACCCAGGCACGCCGGGCCCACGAGGCGCGGGTCACCGTGGCGCGGCGCCGCTCGAGCTGCACGGTGCCGTAGGCGGGCCGCAGGGGCGCGCCATGAACCCGCACCACGTCGCCGGGGTGAATGGCCGGGTTGCCGTCGAGCTCGACGTGCGCCGAGAGATCTTCGAAGGTGTGCGAGACGCGCACGGTGCAGTCGACCTCGAAGCTCATCGCCGCACCTGCCGGCCCGCGTCGAGAATCGCAGCGAACGCGGTGGTGTTGTCGGGCCCGAAGGCGTTCAAGTCGATCCGCCGGTGGGTCTGTTGATCTTCGAGGCTCATGTGGCCATCGCTGTGCCGGGCCAACGTGAAGACCGCGTCGCGCCCCATCGACTCGAGCTTCCGCTCACGAAACATGCCGCGCAACACACCACGCACGAAGCCATTGGTGGTCGGCTGGAGCACCGTGGCGGTGCGCCCGGTGCTGCGCTCGATGACTGCCAGGCCGCCACCGGGTTGGTCGACGAACGAGAGCTCGAGAGACTCGAGGGGCGCAGCTTGCGGCTGGGTGGCCGTCTCGCGCAGCTGGTGACGGCCCAGGGCCGCCACCACGAACGTCAGGCCGATGAGGAGCGCCGCGCCCGTCAGCACGCCGCGGGGAATCTTCTGTTCGTGGTGCGAAGACATGGTGGCTCCTCTTCAGTTTCCGGGTGCGGTGTCGAGCTGAGTCAACGCCGGCTCGGCGGGGGCCGGCGCAGGCGTCACCGCAGCACCCAGCACGACGGGCGCGCCCACGGTGGCCGACCAGGTCGCGACCGCCTGCCGAAGCGTCGCCGCGGCCTGCTCAGCCCCGGCGATGCACAGCAGGGTCGGCTGGGGGCGGGCGAAGTGGAAGCCGTGGTTGTGAGGCCAGAGGTAGAGCAGCGCGATGCTGTCGGGCCCCGCGAGGCGCAGCACGATGTCGCCCACGCCCTGGCCCCGGGGGAGCAGATCAGCCGAGGCCAACCGCTTGAAGGGGAGGTTGACGTTCAAGGGGAAAGCGACCCCGATGCGCAGCACCACCCGCTGGCTGGTGATGGAATACACCGTGGCGCGCGCGTAGCCGAGGGCGAGCACCGCGATGATGCCCAGGCAGGCCGTGCCGAGCAGCAGCCCCACGGCCGCGGCGCTGAAGGCCGCAGCGCCTTCACCTCGCTGCAGACCGACCACCAGCCGAACGGCGACGAACAGCCCCAACCAGGCGGCGACCCAGTCGGCCTTGAAGGTGCTGCGGGCCAGCGCCTTCCATTGCGGGCGGCCTTGCCAGAGCAGCTTCTCACCCTCAGGCAGGGCGCTCGGCAGACCGGGCACCGCCTCGAGCTCTGAATCGTGCGCGCTCACAGCAGCGGCCCCAGACGGCGCGGCTCGGCGTAGAGGCGGCCACCGGCATAGAAGGCCGAGACGAGTTCTTCTTCCATCACCGTCACCCGATCGGCGTTCTTGAGGGTGGGCACCTGGGCGAAGTGTTTGGCGAAGATGGCCGAGACCTCGACCCGCTTCGAGTCGCGCCGCAGCTGCAGCATCGGCATGGGAATGAGCCGGGTGCCCGTGCCGCCGGAGTCCTGGCTGAGCTCGACCTCGAGGTAGCGCACGAGCACGTCGGCGCGATCGACCCAGATGTCCTTGACGGTGCCCGCGGCCTTGCCGTCGCCGCCGATGACCTGCCAACCGCGCGGGTCGGGGCCGGCGAAGACGGCCATCTCGGAGTCGACCCGCATGGGCACGACTTGATCCCGGCCATCGAGGGTGCGCTCAGGCACGTCGTGACGCTGCGCATACGCGGCGGGCCCCACGCCCGAGAGCATCGGGTCGCCCACCGGCTGTGACGCGGCGCCCGCGGCGTTGGCCGTGCGCTCGAGGGGGAACTCCCTCACGTCGCGCTTGAAGTCAGGCGCGGCATAGGTGCCACCCTCGAGCAGGTTGAAGACCTTGGGCTTGGGAATGAGAATCTGGTTGTCCGCCCCGATGCGGCGCGGGTTGTCTGACTCGAGGGGGTAGCCCTCGCGCCGGTCTTCCATTCGCAGCCAGTAGATGAGGCCGAAGAAGAAGACCCAGAACGCGTAGAGAACGACCTGCGCGACGTCGATGGAGCTGGTGAGGGAGGTGGACATGAGAGGTTCTCTTTCAGGAGGGAAGTTCGGCCAGACCAAAACGGGAAGGTGACTTGTTCGGGCCCCGGCGAACCAGCGGCCCCAGCGCGACGAGGGTGCCGAACAGCAGGTAGAGCTCGAGGTGATAGACGAAGCTGTAGCCGACGGCGGGCGAGGTCAGACCCGGGCCCAGCGCGCCTTCGGTGGCGAGCCTCGAGATGAGGTCGCGCAGCGCGCCGCCCATCACCACGCCCAGGCCCGTCACGGTCGCTTGCACCGCGCCCCAGGCGCCGATCGCCAGCCCGCTCTGGCCCCGCTCGGACAGCGCCATCGACGCGGTCAGCGTGCCCACCGAGAACCAGCCGCCGCCCAGGCCAATCAACGCGATGCCTGCGAGGAACAGCTGGAGCGAACCGAGTGCGGAGCTGAAGATCACCCCGCTGAAGCCCGCGATGCCGATGAGCGAGCCCAGGGCCGCGAGTTGATGCGGGTCGCTGCCCCGGTTGAGCCAGCGGGCGGCGATGAACAAGCCCACCAGGGTGCCCCCGGCCATCAACGCGGTCAGCGAGGTGGTCGCCGAGACGGGCAGCTGGAGAATCTCGGCGCCGTAGGGCTCGAGCAGAATGTCCTGCATGTTGAAGCCGGCGCCGCCCAGGCCGACCGCCACCAGCAACCGCGCGGCGGGCCCACCGGTGAGGAACTCCTTCATCGTCGCGCGGAACGTCGGGGCCGCTTCGTCGGGCGCGGCAGACGTCATCGGGCGCCGGGGCTCCTGCTTCCACAACGCGACCATGTTGAGCACCATGGTGACGACCGCCGCGCCCTGGATGATTTTGATGAGCTTGAGGTGGGTGAAGTCGCGCAGCAGCGCCCCGAAGGTGAGCGACGCGAGCACCATGCCCACCAGCAGCATCACGTAGAGCAGCGCCACCACGCGGGGGCGGCTGCCCTCCGGCGCGAGGTCGGTGGCCAGCGCGACGCCGGCGGTCTGCGCGGTGTGCAGGCCGACGCCCACCATCAGAAACGAGAGCGCGGCGGCGATTTCACCGACGTACGGCACCTTGATCTCACCGGTGCCCGAGAGCACCAGCAAGGCGAAGGGCATGATGGCCAGGCCGCCGAACTGAATGAGCGAGCCCATCCAGATGTAGGGGGTGCGCCGCCAGCCGAGCACCGAGCGGTGGTGGTCCGAGCGGAAGCCAATCAACGCGCGCAGCGGCGCGAAGAGCACCGGCAGCGCGGCCATGGCGGCCACCAGCGCTGCGGGAATCTCGAGCTCGATGATCATCACCCGGTTGAGCGTGCCGTTGAGCAGCACCAGGCCCAGGCCCACTGAAATCTGGAACAACGCCAACCGCAGCAACCGCGAGAGCGGCAGCTCGGGGGTGGCGGCGTCGGCGAAGGGCAGCACCGAAGGCCCCAGGCTCATCCAGAATTCTTTGAGTGAGCGCGGTCGTTTCATGGGAGCGAAGCCGCGCGGGTCAGCTCATAGGCGACCGATTTGTAGAACATGGAGTCGACGCGGTGCGTGCGCCCGCTTCGAAAGCCGCCGAGCGCCGGGTGGGCGGTCAGCAGCGCGCGCAGGGTGGTCTCGCGAATGGGCTCGATGTCAGGCGACCCATCGGCCTTGGGGAACAGCCTGCCCGCCAGCAACATCAGCGAGAGGAGCATCGTTCTGGGCGCGAAGGTGAACACCATGCCGCGGTCGGCCCGCGAGGCCAGCCGGGCGATGAGCTCCACCTTGTCGTGCTGCGGGTAGTGGATGAGCGAGTCCATCGCGACGATCCAATCGAAGCGGCCCAACGAAGGGTCGAGCATGTCGCTCGCGCGGAACTCGATGCGGCCCGGCCCCTCGATGACCGGCATGCGCTCGCGCGCCAGGTTCACCAGCGTCGGCGAGAGGTCGATGGCCACCACGTGAGCACCGCGGCGCGCCGCTTCGACCGCCAACGCGCCCGTACCGCAGCCAGCGTCGAGCACCCGCTGCCCCGTCAAGTCGTCGGGCAGGTAGCTCAGCAGCGTCGCGCGCATGCGGTCTCGCCCGGCGCGCACGGTGGCCCGAATGCGGCTGACCGGCCCTTCGGCGGTGAGCCTGGCCCACGCATCGGCGGCGGTGCGATCGAAGTACTTCTCGAGCTTGTCGCGGCGCGCGAGGTAGCTGGTGGTCTCCATCACTCGTACCCGAGGAAGTCGAAGATCTCCCGGTCCTTCATGGAGCGGGCGAGGTTGGGCTCGGTGCCGGCGTAGAGGCGCGCGGCCAGCTGCATGTATTCGGTCTTCACGGCCTCGAGCTCAGGGGTGCTCTCCATCTCGAAGAGCGTCGACTTCTTGAGGCGGCTGCGGCGAATGACGTCGAGGTCGGGGAAGTGCGCCAGGCGCTCGAGCCCGATGTGTTTGCCGAAGCGGTCGATCTCATCGGTGTTCGCGCTGCGGTTGGCGATGACGCCGCCCAGGCGCACCGCGTAGTTCTTCGACTTGGCCTCGATGGCCGCGATGATGCGGTTCATCGCGAAGATGGAGTCGAAGTCGTTGGCCGCCACGATGAGCGCGCGCTGGGCGTGCTGCAGGGGCGCTGCGAAGCCGCCACACACCACGTCGCCCAGCACGTCGAAGATGACCACGTCGGTGTCTTCGAGGAGGTGGTGCTCCTTGAGCAGCTTGACCGTCTGGCCCACCACGTAGCCGCCACAGCCGGTGCCCGCGGGAGGCCCGCCCGCTTCGACGCACAACACGCCGTTGTAGCCCTCGACCACGTAGTCCTCGGGGCGCAGCTCTTCCGGGTGGAACTCGACGCCGGCCAGCACGTCGATGACCGTCGGCTGCAGCCGCTTGGTGAGCGTGAAGGTCGAGTCGTGCTTGGGGTCGCAGCCGATCTGCAGCACGCGCTTGCCCAGCTTGCTGAAGGCGACCGAGAGGTTCGACGAGGTGGTGCTCTTGCCGATGCCGCCTTTGCCGTACACGGCGAAGACCTTGGTGGCCGAGAGATCGACCGGCGCGGTCGGGTGAAACTGCACACTGCCCTCGCCATCGCCTGGGCGGGTATTGCGAATGACATCACTCATGGTGGAGCTCCAGGCAGTTCAAGGGTTGACGCCTTCAAGGCGGTCTTCGAGTTCATCACCGGCGTTGCGCAGCGCTTCGAGCGTCGCGTCGTCGGGCTTCCAGTAGTTGCGCTCGCTGGCCTCGAGCAGCCGGTTGGCCAGCTTCACCGACGCCTTGGGGTTCAACTTCGCGAGGCGCTCGCGCATCACGGGGTCGAGCACGTAGGTCTCGGTCAGCTCGCGGTAGACCCACGGCTCGACCTGGCCCGTGGTGGCCGACCAGCCGAAGGTGTTGGTCACCTGGGTTTCGATTTGCCGCACGCCTTCGGCGCCGTGCTTGAGCATCTCTTCGGCCCACTTCGGGTTGAGCGAGCGGGTGCGGGTCTCGAGCGAGACCTGCTCGGTCAAGGTGCGCACCACGCCGTCGCCGCGCGTCTGGTCGCCGATGTACACGGGCAGCGTCTCACCGCGCTCGCGCTTCACGGCGCGCCCGATGCCGCCCAGCGTGTCGAAGTAGTGGTCGACGGTGGTGACGCCCAGCTCGACCGACTCGAGGTTCTGGTACGCGAGCTGAACGCCCGACAGCACGCTCTTGAGCAGCGCCTTGTGCTGCACCGGCCCGCCCTTGCGCCCGTAGGCGAAGCTCTTGCGGCGCGAGTAGGTCTCGGCGAGCTCGTCTTCGTCTTGCCAGGCTCCGCTGTCGATGAGCTGGTTGACGTTCGAGCCGTAGGCGCCGTCGCCATTGCTGAACACCCGCAGCGCCGCGGTCTCGAGGTCGCAGCCGTGTTGGGCCTGGTAGGCCAGTGAGTGACGGCGCACGAAGTTCTGCTCGAGGGGCTCCTGCGCTTCCGCCGCGAGGTAGGCCGCTTCGGCCAGCAGGCGGGTCTGCAACGGCAGCAGGTCGCGGAAGATGCCCGAGAGGGTGATGAGCACGTCGATGCGCGGCCGGCCGTGCTCTTCGTGGGTAATGAGGTGGGCACCGCACTGGCGGCCGTTGCTTGCGATGCGTGGCCGCGCGCCCAGCAACGCCAGCGCCTGGCCAATCGGCCCGCCGCCGGACTTCAGGTTGTCGGCGCCCCACAACACCAGCGCGACCGACTCGGGGAGCGGGTGCCCTTCGGAGAGATGACGGGCCAGCAGTCGCGCGGCCTGCTGCGCGCCGTCGAGCACCGCGAACGCGCTGGGAATGGCGAAGGGGTCGAAGCCGTGCAGGTTGCGGCCCGTGGGCAGCACCGCGGGGTTGCGCAGCAGATCGCCACCGGGCGCCGGCCGGATGAAACCACCACCCAGCGCGCGAAGCAGCGAGGGCAGCTCGTGGTCTTCCGAGAGCAGCTTGTTGGTGACGGCGAGCTCTTCGAAGAGCCGGGTGTTCTCTTCGGTGCGCTTGAGGCCGCCCGCGTCGAGCGCCTGGTGAGCGGTGCGCCCGGCGACCAGCGCCTCGATGGCCGCGGCCGGCGGGCGCGAGATGGGCGTGCCCTCAGCGATGGCGGTCAGGTAGTCGTGGCGCGCGGGCGCGGGCATGGGCTCACCCAGCACGTGGAGCCCGCAGGGGATGAGCGTCTGCTCGAGCTCGACGAGCTTCTTGGTGAGCTGCTCGATTTCGGAGGTGGCCGTTTCGGTCCACACGGGCTCGGCCTTGACGAGCTCGAGCTCGACCGCCTGCGCCTGAATCGCGGGCACCAGCCTGGCGCGTTCCGCGTCGGCCGGAGCGAGCTGGCGGAGGCGTTCGATCGACTCCCGCAGCCCCACGAGGCCACGGTACAGGCCGGCCTGGGTGACGGGCGGCGTGAGGTAGCTGATCAACGTCGCAGCCGAACGGCGGCGCGCGATGGTGCCCTCTGACGGGTTGTTGGCCGCGTAGAGATAGAGGTTGGGCAGATCGCCGATCAACCGGTCCGGCCAGCAGGTGTCGGACAGCGCGGTCTGCTTGCCGGGCATGAACTCGAGGGCGCCGTGCGTGCCGAAGTGCAGCGCGGTGTGGGCTTTGAAGTCTTCGCGCAGCCACCGGTAGAAAGCAGCGAAGGCGTGCGTCGGCGCGAAGCCCGCCTCGAACAGCAGGCGCATCGGGTCGCCTTCGTAGCCGAACGCAGGCTGCACCCCGATGACCACGTTCCCGAAGCGCGCCCCGAGCACGAAGATCGACGCGCCGTCGCTCTGGTGTTTGCCGGGCGCAGGGCCCCACTGCTTCTCGATTTCACCGAGGTACTTCTCACCGCGCACGTACGTCTCGACGGAAATGCGCTCGAGCACGTTGGCATCGGTGCCGTAGCGGGCCGAGTTGCCGACCAGCACCAGCTCGCGCAGCGCGTCGACCGAGGCAGGCACCTCGACCGTGTAGCCCTCGGCCTTGAGCGCCTGGAGGGTGCGGAAGAGCGACTCGAAGACCGAGAGGTACGCCGCGGTGCCCGTCGCGCCGCCGTTGGGCGGGAAGTTGAAGATGACGATGCCGACACGGCGCTCGGCCACGGCGACCTTGCGCAGCGCGATGAGCTTCTCGACGCGCGCGGCCAACATGTTCACCCGCTCGTCGATGCCCATCATCTGAGCAGGCCCGCCGTCAGGGGAGATCGCCGGGCGGCCGCCGAAGACCATCGGCCCCGTCGCGCCGTCGAGCTCGGGGATGGCCAACATGATGGTGGCCTCGACCGGGGTCAGGCCCGCGTTCGAGTCACGCCACTGCTCCACGCTCTGGAACTCGAGCGGCTGCACGGCCACGTAGGGAACGTCGAGCCGCGCCAACATCTCTTCGCCGGCCTTCGCGTCGTTGAACGCCGGGCCCCCGACGAGGGAAAAACCAGTCAACGACACCACGGCGTCGACGAGCACCTTCTGCCCGTCGAGGAAGAACTGCTCGATGGCGGGGCGCGAGTCGAGGCCCGCGGCGTACGCGGGGATGACGCGCAGCCCACGGCGCTCGAAGTGTTCGATGACCGCGTCGTAGTGGGCCGAGTCGTTCGACAACACGTACGAGCGCATCAACAGCAGGCCCACGGTGCCGGTGACGACCTCGGGCTTCGGCAGCGCCGCCAACGACTCGGTCATGCGCTCGGCCAGCTTCGGGTGGTACAGGCCCGTCTCGGGGTATTCGCGGGGCGGCGCGGGCGTCGTCTGCTTGCGCAGCCCCTTGCGCGGCCCGTCGGCGTAGCGGCTGACCAGCAACCGGACGAGGTCGGCGATGTTGTCGCTCGAGCCCGACAGCCAGTAGCTCAGCGTCAGCAGGTAGGCCCTGACGTCCTGGGCCGTGCCGGGAATGAAGCGCAGCAGCTTGGGCAGCAGCTTGAGCGACTTGAGCTGCTTGGCGCCGCCGTCTTTCGAGCCGCCCTTGGTGTTGCTGTTGCCGCGCAATTTCTTCAGCAGCGCCAGGGGGCCCTTCGACGAGCCGTCCATGCGGAAGCTGCCCAGCCGCGTCTCCTTCATCACCTCGCCCGCTGACATGGCGCAGACCATCGCGTCGCAGTGGTCACGCCGCGCCTGGATCGCCGGGAGCACGGAGCGGATGTGGTCCTCGAGGAACAACATGTTGGCGAAGACGATGTCGGCTGAAGCGATGTCGGCGCAGCACGCGGCTTCGGCCTTCGGATCGCTGAAGCCCGTCGCGGCGTGAAAGCGCAGGTCGAGCCCCGGCAGCTCAGCCGCCAGTTGCTCACGCGCGCGCGCCACCGCGCTGCCGACATGGCTGTCGAGCGTGAGGAGCACGAACTTCAAGGGTGCGCCTTCAGCTGCGGAAGTGGGCTTTGGCATCGTAGAGCGTCTCGAGGGTGATGCTGGTGAGGCCGCGCTCGGAGGCGAAACGCTCGGTGTTCCGGCGTGCCTTCCCTCGAACGAAGAACGGAATCTTCTTCAACTCTTTCTCTGCTTCTTGCGTCCAGCTCGTCACCGCGGGCACGGCGGCCGCCACGGGTGCTTCGACGGCCTTCTCGACCGGCGCCACGGGAGCCACCACCGGTGCAACCGGCGCGGGCTCGACGGCTTCGACCGGGCGCGCGACGTGCGAGCCCAGATGAGAAGGGGCGGCGCCGGCGCTGAACTCGAAGTCTTCGCGGAACATCGAGAGCAGGTGCTCCTCGAGGCCCATCATCAGCGGGTGCACCCAGGTGTCGAAGAGCACGTTGGCGCCTTCGAAGCCCATCTGGGGCGAGTAGCGCGCGGGGTAGTCCTGCACGTGCACGGGCGCCGAGATGACTGCGCAGGGGAGGCCGAGGCGTTTGGCGGTGTGGCGCTCCATCTGGGTGCCCAGCACCAGCTCGGGCTGCAGCTTCGCGATGGTCTCTTCGATTTCGAGGTGGTCTTCGCTGATCAGCGCCTCGACGCCGTAGCGGGCCGCGGCAGCGCGCACGTCACGCGCGAGCTCGCGGCTGTAGGTGCCCAGGCCCACCACCGTGAAGCCGAGCTCCTCGGTGGCGATGCGGGCGGCGGCGAGCACGTGCGTGGCGTCACCGAAGATGAAGACCCGCTTGCCGGTCAGGTACGTCGAGTCGACCGAACGCGAGTACCAGGGCAGCCGGCTCTGGGCCTGGGCCAGCACGGGCGCGGGGTCGAGGCCGGTCAGGGCGGCGATCTCGTTGATGAAGTCGCGCGTTGCACCGACGCCCAGCGGCACGGTGTTCACGCAGGGCATGCCGAAGGTCTTGGTGAGGTAGCGCGCGGCGGTCTCGCCCAGCTCGCGGTACAGCACCACGTTGAAGTCGGCGTCGGGCAGACGCTTCAAGTCGGCGGGGCTCGCACCCAACGGCGCGACCACGTTGACGGTCACGCCCAGTTGACCGAGCAGCCGGGTGATTTCGGTCACGTCATCGCGGTGGCGAAAGCCGAGCGCGGTGGGCCCGAGAATGTTGCAGCGCGGAGGCCCGGGCAGGCGCTCGGTCTTCTTCGCGACACCCAGCGTGCAGGCGCGCACCAGCTTGTAGAGCGTCTCGGAGGCGCCGTGGTTTTCCTTGTGCTGGTAGGCCGAGAACTCGACCGGCACCACGGGCACCGGAATGCCGATGGTCTGGGCGATGCCGCCGGGGTCGTCTTGAATCAGCTCGGCGGTGCACGAGGCGCCCACGAGGAGCAGATCAGGCTTGAAGCGGTCGTAGGCCTCGAGCGCAGCGCGCTTGAAGATTTCCGCGGTGTCCTTGCCCAGGTCTCGCGCCTGGAAGGTCGTGTACGTGACGGGCGGGCGCTCTTGCCGGCGCTCGATCATCGTGAAGAGCAGGTCGGCGTAGGTGTCGCCCTGAGGCGCGTGCAACACGTAGTGCACGCCGCGCATCGCGGTGGCCACGCGCATGGCGCCGACGTGCGGCGGGCCTTCGTAGGTCCAGACAGTCAGTTGCATCGGATCAGACCGCCAGCCGGGTGCGCCGCACGAGCGGGCGGGCGAAGAGCTCGGCGAGATCTCCGGCCTGCTCGTACCCGTGGATGGGAGTGAAGACCAACTCGATGGACCACTTGGTCGAGAAGCCCTCGACCTCGAGCGGATTGGCGAGGCCCAGGCCGCACACCACGAGATCAGGGCGCGCGGCGCGGCAGCGATCGAGCTGACGTTCGAGGTCTTGCCCTTCGCTGACGACCACGCCTTCAGGGAGCATCGCGAGCTCGGGCGCCATGTGCTCCTGGTGCAGGAAGGGCGTGCCCACCTCGACGAGCTCCATCTGCAGCTCTCGGGAGAGGAATCGGGCGAGCGGCACTTCGAGCTGCGAATCGGGGAAGAAGAAGATGCGCTTGCCGGCCAGCTTCGCGCGCGCCTGGGTCAGCGCAGTGCGAGCGCGCAGCTCAGCGGGGGCGACCACCTGGGCGAGCTTCTCGTCTGACACACCGAACGCGCGCGCCGCTGCCAGGAGCCACGCGGTGGTGCCCTCGACGCCGAAAGGAAACGGGGCCGAGAGGCGTTGGGCGCCCCGCTCTTCGAGGGCGCGGGCCGTCGTGGCGAGGAACGGCTGGGCCAGCAGAAAGCGGGTCGAGGGCGTCAGCGAAGGCATCGCCGTCGAGCGGCGCGGGGGGAAGAACTGCACCGGAATCGAGAGCGCATCGAACAGCCGCTGAAACTGGTCTTCCACCACGTCAGGCAGCGCACCGACCACCATCAACCCGGGCGGACCTTCGAGCGCCTGGGGCAGCTCGGGCACCATCGAGGCGAGGCACGCATCTTCGCCCTGGGTGAAGGTCGTCTCGATGCCGCTGCCCGAGTAGTTGAGCACCCGAACCTTCGGGCTCAAGACCTTCGAGAGGCGCAGCGCGGCGCGCGAGAGATCGAGCTTGATGACCTCAGAGGGGCACGAGCCCACCAGGAAGAGCAGCTTGATGTCGGGGCGGCGCGCGACCAGCCGCGAGACCACGCGATCGAGCTCTTCGTTGGCATCGGTCAGGCCCGCGAGGTCCTTGTCTTGAAGAATCGCGGTCGCGAAGCGGGGCTCGGCGAAGATCATCACGCCGGCAGCCGACTGAATCAGATGCGCGCAGGTGCGCGAGCCCACCACGAGAAAGAAGGCGTCTTGAATCTTGCGGTGCAGCCAGACGATGCCCGTCAGGCCGCAAAACACTTCGTGCTGCCCGCGCTCGCGCAAAATCGGGCGGCTGTCGACAGGGAGCGCGGTCACGGGGTCGAGGCTCCCGAAAGGCCGGTCAACGAGACGCCGGCTTTGAGATCGAGCCGCGCCGCGCGCAGCTTCAAGACGAACTGGGTCGCGTTGATGAGGTAGCTGCCGTAGGCCGCCAGCGCGAGCCACAGCTGCCCCTCCGTGCCCAGCTGCCCCGTGAAGTGGGCCCACAACCAGGCGGTGTGCAGGGCCAGCACCGCCATGCTGAACATGTCTTCCCAGTAGAAGGCGGGCGCGAAGAGGTAGCGGCCGAAGACCCGCTTCTCCCAGATCGCCCCGGTCACCATGATGACGTAGAGCACGATGGTCTTGACGACCACCGAGGTTGACGCGGCGAGCTCGCCCTCAGCCGTGAGCAGCGTGCGGAGCACCAGCGCCAGGCTGATCAAGAAGACCAGGAACTGAAACGGCGCCAGCAGGCCCTGCACGAGTGTCCACCTGGTCGCGTCGCGCCGGGCGCGCTGTTCTGCGGTGTACAGCTGCACTCGTTTGCGATCAGTCATTCAGGGGCTTTCACGAATCGAGCGCCGAGCCAGCACCGCCAGGCCCCACCACCTTAGGCAGCCCGTTTTCAAAGTGTCAAGCACGCTTGACGTAAATCCAGCTTCACACTTTGACAACCCAGGTGTACGGTGCGCCCGGTGATGACCAAAGCGGCTGACACCGTGGCCAGCGCAGATCGGGACACCGTCGCTGCGTGGCCCCGGCCGCGAGCCCTGCTCGAGCTCCTCAAGCCGGTGACCTGGTTCGCGGCGATGTGGGCGCTGGCCTGCGGGGTGGTGTCGGCGGGCGTGCCGATTCTCGACAACTGGCTGCGCATCGCAGGCGCCGTCTTGCTGGCCGGGCCGTTGGTCTGTGGCACCAGCCAGGCGGCCAACGACTGGTTCGATCGCCACGTCGACGCCATCAACGAGCCGCAGCGCCCCATTCCCAGCGGGCGGGTGCCGGGCCGTTGGGGGCTGGGCCTCGCCGTGGTGTGGACCTGTCTGTCATTGGCGGTCGGAGCGGCCCTGGGTGTCTGGGTGCTCGCTGCCACGGTGGTGGGGTTGGCGATCGCCTGGGCGTACAGCGCGCCGCCGCTGCGCCTGAAGCTCAACGGGTGGTTCGGCAATACGGCGGTGGGGCTCTGTTACGAGGGGCTCCCCTGGTTCACCGGCGCGGCAGCCTTGACGGCGCAGCTGCCCGACAACCGCATCACCGCCCTCGCCCTGCTCTACAGCATCGGGGCTTTCGGCATCATGGTGCTCAACGACTTCAAGGCGGTCGAAGGCGATCGCCAGCTGGGCATCCTCACGCTCCCGGTGCAGCTGGGCGTGGACAACGCAGCCGCGCTGGCCTGCGCGGTGATGGCGCTGCCTCAGGTCGTGGTGGTGGCGTTGCTCGTCAAAGAAGGCCGGCCCATCGAGGCCGGCATCGTGTTGGGGGTGCTCGTGGGCCAGCTGGCCCTGATGCCCATGTTGCTGCGCAACCCTCGCAAACGAGCGCCGCTCTACAACGCGACGGGTACCGCTTTGTACGTGTCGGGAATGATGGCGAGCGCGTTCGCGATGCGCGCCCTCTTGTCACCTTGAAGTCGTCGTCTCTTTGAAGTCCTCGAGCGGGAGAATGCACATGGCTGAGCAGGCGTTCGATGTGGTGGTGGTGGGTGGTGGGCCTGCCGGTTCGACGGCCGCCGATATTCTCGCCAGGGCCGGCAAGTCGGTGATGCTGCTCGACAAGGCCGGCCGCCCCAAGCCGTGTGGTGGGGCGATTCCTCCGCGGCTCATTCGCGACTTCGAGATCCCCGACGCGCTCCTCTGCGCCAAAATCCGCGCGGCGCGCATGGTGGCCCCCAGCGACAAAGAGGTCGACATGCCCGTCGAGGGCGGCTTCGTCGGCATGGTGGATCGGGACGCGTTCGACGAGTTCCTCCGGGAGCGCGCGGCGACTCACGGCGCGGTTCGGCAGAAGGGCGCCTACGAGCGCATCAGCCGCGACGCCGGCGGTACGCACGTGCACTTCACCGATGCCGAGGGTGTGGAGCGTTCAGTCGCCACCCGCCTGGTGATTGGCGCCGATGGAGCGCTCTCGAAGGTTGCCCGGCAGGAGGTCAACGCGAAGGGCACCAAGGTCGTCTTCGCGTACCACGAGATCATCGAGGCCCCCGCACCGGCTACCGGCTTCGACGGTGCGCGGTGTGACGTGGTCTACAACGGCTCCATCTCGCCCGACTTCTACGGCTGGGTCTTCCCCCACGGGAAGACGGTCAGCGTCGGCTCTGGCAGCGCGCAGAAAGGCTTCTCGCTGCGCCAGTCGGTCACCGACCTGCGCGCCAAGGCGGGCCTGAGCGGGGCGAAGTTGCTTCGCCGCGAAGGCGCCCCCATTCCGATGAAGCCGCTCTCGCGGTGGGACAACGGCAAAGACGTGGTGCTCGCCGGTGACGCTGCGGGTGTGGTCGCCCCTGCATCAGGCGAGGGCATCTACTACGCGATGGTCGGCGGTGAGGTCGCGGCGAAGGCGGGGCTCGTGTTCTTCGAGACCGGCAAGGCCTCGGCGCTCAAGCGCGCCCGCTCGAGCTTCATGAAGGCGCACGGCCGCGTGTTCTGGATTCTCGGGATCATGCAGTACTTCTGGTACGCCAACGACAAGCGCCGCGAGCGTTTCGTCACCATGTGCAAAGACCCCGACGTGCAGCAGCTGACGTGGCAGGCGTACATGAACAAAGAGCTGGTGAAGGCCAAGCCCGCCGCACACGTCCGCATCTTCTTCAAAGACATGGCGCACCTCTTCGGCTTCGGCACCGCATGAGCGAGGGGTTGGGCCGCTGGCTTGCGACCGGGCAGCCCATCGACCTCGTGCTGCTCATCGTCGCGCTCGAGGTGGTGCTGCTCGCGCTGTGGAGACGCGCGCGAGGCGCCCCGCTTTCCCCTGCCGAGCTGGTGGGCCCGGTGTTGGCTGGCGTCTTCTTGATGTTGGCGCTTCGGGTGGCGCTGGTGGGCGGCGCTTCCGAGCTGGTGGTGCTCTTCCTGGCGGCTTCCTTCCCCGCGCATCTCTACGACCTGAAGCGGCGCATGGGTCAGAAGCTGAAGACTCAGAAACGAGGGTGATCAAAACAGCGCAGCGCACTTTCGCCGGCGAATTCATCGAAGGAACAAACCCACCAACCTCAACGCTCAGGCTTGCTCAGCGAGGACTGCGTTCACCGCTCGAGCGAAGCTGGCGTCTGGCACCGACGCGAGCAGGTCGTCGCGGGTGCCTTCCTGAACCGTGACCGAATCACCGGGCTGCAAAGAGACCAGCCACCATCGCTGCGCGGCGTCCTCGAAGAGCGCCAGCGCCGCTCCGCCCCATCGGCCCTTCGCCTGCTCGAGGTGCGCATGCGACGAATCCAGCCGAGCCCTGGCGGCCGCCAGCCAGAAGCCTGCCTCGAGCCGCTGAAAGCCCAGCTGAATGTCGACGTTCGCCGCCGCGCGCGACGGCGCATCTCGGCGCAGCTGGGTGAACGCAGACGCCGTCGCGGCCCGCTGCGCCACCAGCGCCAAGCTCGGCGAGGCGACCGCTCGATGGCTTGCCTCGTGAATCAGCGCCGCGACTTGAGCCCACGTCTGCGCTGGCTCGACCCTGCCGAGGATTCCGCGAGACCCGACTTCATCTCGAGACGCCGTGAGCTTTTCACGCGCCTGCCTCAGTTGATGGGTCCATTCGATGCGCTCTGCCAGAGGGACCCTCCCCTCGAGCAGCTCGGCAAAGTGAATCAGCGCCCACGCAATGTGCCGCATCGAGAGTTTCGGGAGCGCCGGCACCTCGGGCACGACCGGCAAGGCCTTGCCAGCCCGCTTCGCCGCGTGAAGCCACAACCGCTGCGCTGCGTGATGAGCTCGTTCCTCCACGGGCTTCATGTTGCCTCATTCACCGGAGGCGGGCAGGCCGCTCGCCCGCGACCACCGCGCTGCGACGAAGCTTGAGTTCCCTGTGAATCAGAAATGCCAGCAGGGCGATGCTGCCCACGAAAGGCGTCGCGACGAGGTAGGGCCACGCCGCGATGCCACGCGCCTTCGCTTCGGCGACGAGCCACGTCCAGGCGACGCTCAGGGAAATGCACAGGTCCACGAAGACCTGCTGGCCCCACGGCTTGTCGGACAACAGCGCAAACAACCCCGGCAGCCCTTCGGGCGCGACGATGATGAGGCTCCAGACGGTGAAGGTGACGAGCACGGCGACGAGGGCGGCGAGGCGCATGTTTCAAGAGCTCCGGGCGAATCGAGGTGCGTCATCAATGCCCGCTCGAGGTCATCGACGCCATGACCTGTGAGGTCATGGGCACCCGGTCACCACCCGCTACACTGAGGCGCTCGTGATGACCCGTGACGGATTTCCTGCCCAATCAGACCTATTCTCCGCGCCACCTCGCACCCCGAAGGAACACCGCATGAGCGACTCGAAAGCAAAGTGCCCCGTCATGCACGGCGGCCACACCACGGCCGGCGCCTCACCCACGGCCTGGTGGCCCAAGGCGCTGAACCTCGACATTCTCCACCAGCACGACACGAAGACGAACCCGCTGGGGCCCGACTTCGACTACCGCAAGGCCTTTGCCCAGCTCGACGTCGCCGCGCTCAAGAAAGACCTCACCGCGCTGATGACCGACAGCCAGCCCTGGTGGCCGGCTGACTGGGGCCACTACGGCGGCCTGATGATTCGCATGGCCTGGCACGCGGCGGGCACCTACCGAATCGCCGACGGGCGCGGCGGTGGCGGCACCGGCAACCTGCGCTTCGCACCCCTCAACTCGTGGCCCGACAACGGCAACCTCGACAAGGCGCGGCGGCTCCTGTGGCCCCTCAAGAAGAAGTACGGCAACCACGTCAGCTGGGCCGACCTCATCATTCTCGCCGGCACCATCGCGTACGAGTCGATGGGGCTGAAGACCTTCGGCTTCGCCTTCGGCCGCCAAGACATCTGGCACCCGCAGAAAGACGCGTACTGGGGCGCTGAGCAAGCGTGGCTGGGCAGCGTGCGCTACGACGACAAGGCCGTGCGCGAGTCGCTCGCCAACCCGCTGGCCGCCGTGCAGATGGGCCTCATCTACGTCAACCCGCAGGGCGTCGACGGCAAGCCCGACCCGCTGGCCACCGCGCGCGACGTGCGGCTGACGTTCGCGCGCATGGCGATGAATGACGAAGAGACGGTGGCGCTGACGGCCGGGGGCCACACCGTCGGCAAGGCCCACGGCAACGGCGACGCTGGCGCGCTGGGGCCCGAGCCTGAAGGCGCCGACATTTCAGAGCAGGGCCTCGGGTGGAAGAACCCGAAGGGCGCGGGCACCAACGCCATCACCAGCGGCCTCGAGGGCGCGTGGACCACCCACCCCACCCGGTGGGACGGCGGCTACTTCCACATGCTGTTCTCCTACGAGTGGGAGCTCGAGAAGAGCCCCGCCGGCGCCTGGCAGTGGGAGCCCATCGGCATCAAGGACGAGGACAAGCCCGTCGACGCGCATGACCCGTCGGTGCGCCGAAACCCCATCATGACCGACGCCGACATGGCGATGGTGAAAGACCCCGCGTACCGGAAAATCTCCGAGCGCTTTCACAAAGACCCGGCGTACTTCTCCGAAGTCTTCGCGCGCGCGTGGTTCAAGCTGACGCATCGCGACCTGGGCCCGAGGGCCCGCTACCTCGGCCCCGACGTGCCGAAAGAAGACCTCGTCTGGCAAGACCCGGTGCCCGCCGGGAGCACCGACTACGACGTGGCCGACGTGAAGGCCCGCATCGGGAAGAGCGGCCTGGGCATCAGCGACCTCGTCACCACCGCGTGGGACAGCGCCCGCACCTTCCGCGGCTCTGACAAACGCGGCGGCGCGAACGGGGCGCGCCTTCGCCTGGCGCCGCAAAAAGACTGGGCCGGCAATGAGCCCGAGCGGCTCCAGCGTGTGTTGGGCGTGCTCGAGCCCATCGCGGCTGCGACGGGCGCCAGCCTCGCCGACGTCATCGTGCTGGGCGGCAACGTGGGCGTCGAGCAGGCCGCGCACGCTGCGGGTGTGAACGTCACCGTGCCCTTCACGCCAGGCCGCGGCGACGCGTCGGCAGAGCACACCGACGCTGAGTCCTTCGACGTGCTCGAGCCGATTCACGACGGCTTTCGAAACTGGCTCAAGGCCGACTTCGCCGTCAGCGCTGAAGAACTGTTGCTCGACCGCACGCAGTTGATGGGCCTCACCGCGCCCGAGATGACGGCGCTGGTGGGCGGCATGCGAGTGCTGGGCACCAACCACGGCGGCACGAAACAGGGTGTCTTCACCGCCCGGCCTGGCGTGCTGAGCACCGACTTCTTCGTGAACCTGACCGACATGCGCTCCCAGTGGGTGCCGACGCGCGACGGGCTGTACGAGGTTCGGGAGCGCAGCTCGGGCTCGGTGAAGTGGACGGCCACTCGCGTCGATTTGGTGTTCGGCTCGAACTCGGTGCTGCGCGCGTATGCCGAGCTCTACGCCCAGGACGACGGCCAGGAGAAATTCGTGCACGACTTCGTCGCCGCGTGGGCGAAGGTGATGCACGCCGATCGCTTCGACGTGGCAGCGCACCGCTGACCCAGGCACCTTTGGCGTGCAGGCGCTGCAGCTCGAGAAGTCGATGCTGCAGCGCTGTCGTTGAGGCTGGTGAGCAGCAGCTGCGCTCACTTCGAGCGCACGCTTCACGGCGGTGACGAGGTGGGGTCGATCAAGACTGAGCACTTCCTCGTCACCAGCGATCTACCGCCAGAAGCGCACCGCGCGCTGGCCGAGCGCCTCGCGACCTGCAGCTCAGCCTCCCGGTGAAATGCCAGACCCGACTTCTTCGCGAGACGAAGTCAGACGGAGAGCGAATCACGAAGCGTCGCAGCCATCCGCTCGAGGCGCTCTTCGTCGGGCAGCCCGAGAGCGAGGCGATCTGAGGCGGAGTGCCCTGTCAGCACGCCTTCGGTCAAAGTGTGAAGCGCGCTGTCACGTGCTGCGCGCAGCTTTCGTCGCGCGCTGACGGAGAGACGTGAAGACAATTGCTCGTGAAGCGACCACGACCAGCATCCGTGGCCGATTTCGTCCTCCGCGACCGAAGCCAGCACCGCGCGCACCGATGGATCACGAGCGTGCATCGATTGATAGAGGCCGACCATCGCGCCGAACGTCTCCCGCGCGCAGCCTTCGGCGGCGTTGTCGAGCGCGATGGCCTCGAGTGACCGCACCTGGGTCGAGCGTGCGCGGCTGATCGAAAACTGCCCACCGTGGAGACGGGAGAGCGCGCCGACGATGCGAGTGTGACGACGCTCTTCGTGAGCCGCGCGCCGTGCTCCACGTCGCAGCGCCTCGGGGAGCGAATGCTGTTCGAGTTCGATCGCGAGTTGCTCGAACGCGACGACCGCAGCCGCTTCGTGCGCGGCCATGTCAGCGAACGTGCGGCCGAGACCTGAGCCCTCCGAGTGCGTCCGGATGCCGTCAGCGAGTCGCCCGATGTTGCACTGCTTTGCCCAGCAGACGAGCTCCCAGGCGCTGGCAGGCGTGCACTCGTCGATCGACTCACCCAGGAAGTCTCGACCACACAGTTGGAGGCAGGCGTCGGGCGCCAGCATGGCCCCACCATCCACGTGGAACGACCCGACGCTCGTCGGAACTGGCCAGTAGAGGCACTCGCTCCAGAGGATCTTCCAGCCGCCGTCCTCCGGTCTTCCGGCATCGACGCCCGGGTCTCGAGTGCCCGCGTCGCGGCTGCGAATGACGCTCGCATTGGGCTCGAACTCGAAGAACTGCTGCTCGCTCCGCCCGCAGCCAGGCAGCCAAACGAGAGGCGCCGCCGACACGCCGAGCACCGCCCGCCGAATCAGCCGCCTGAAGTCGCGATCGTTCATGGCGAGCGCGATGCTAACCGGCAGGGTCCTCCCCTGCGAGGCCTGCGAGGTGAGGGGAGCGACCCGGCGTGGCGGGAATAGGAATTCGTCTCCGTCACCGGCATCTCGACTGCGAACGGTGAAATCGACGACGAAGCCGGCCCCCCACGCAGGAGGACCGGCTGTCCCTTCAACGAAACCTCAGGCCTTGGGGGCGTAGCTCAAGCAGTGCCCGCCCGGGTTGACCGCGCCCGTGAAGAGCTTGCACCCGCCGCAGGCGCCGTACTTGGCCGCCTCGAACTGCGCGCAGCCAGCGCAGTTCTTGCCCGCCTCGGCCGACTTCTCCTTGTACTGCAGCGCGCGACGCAGGCTCTTCGACGCCTCGTCGATGGGCGCCTTGTCTTTGCAGTTGAGGTCTCCCGCCGCACCGTCAGCGGCCGCGACCGGCTCGGAAGGGGCTGGCGCTGCCGGCTCAGCAGGGGGCGGGGCGGCAGCAGGCTCCGGCGGCTTGGCCGCCACTGCAGGGGGCGCCGCAGCAGGCGGGGCCGCAGGCGGCGGCTTGACCTCTTCTTTGCACCCCTGAAACACAAGGGCGCCGCCGGCCGCCAGGCCGAAAACCTTCAAGGTCTGTCGCCGGTCAAACTTCTCGTCTCGCTTCATGTGAACCTCCAACCAACGGAAAAAAACAGGGAACGCCCGACGTTTCCGGGGGCGAATAATAGGCAGGGCTTCGCGGTTTGCAGGTTTTTCGCACGTCGCATCAGGGCCACTGGACCCTCCGGGGCATGCGAAAGGGCAACATCAGCCGGGCCCAGGTGGTGTCGAACCGGTCGAGTTGGAGGCTCTCGTGCACGCCGACCACCTTCTCGCCGCACAGCTCGCTGCGCACGACCGAGCGTGCGTAGAACGGAGCGTCGGTGAGCGTTCTGACGAGCCTCGCCTCACCTTCACTGCGGGTCGACCGCTCGATGCCGAACCACGAGCGCGGCAACGGCGCCACGCCAGGGCCCTCGTACCGCTCGATGCCCCCGGGCCCGAAACGAAGCGCCATCGACGACGGCGCCGCCCGGCGCGGCTTCACGTCGTAGAGCACGGTGGCGCCGCGGGCCAGGGGGGCTCTGCACCAGGCCCACGACTCGAAGTCGTCTTCGAGGGGCGCCGCCCCCCAGTTCGAGTCGAGGTACCCGGTGCCAGACCAGCGCACCCGAGGGTCGTCGAACGACACCTCGACGCGGGCGCGCGGGGCGATGGGCCACCAGTGATGTTGACCTGAGCGCGACAGGAGCATCGGGTCGCCGCCGAGCACCTCGGGGAACACGCCGACGCGCCCTCGAAGCCGCCGTGGAACCGGGCAGCACCACTCGTCGATGTCGACGTGCAGGCCCTCGCCGGTCGAACGCAGCGCGCTGGGCCCGATCTGAAGGGTCTGGGCGCTGCGACGAAGCGCGGAGCGCCCTCGCTCGGTCATCGACCAACGGCCCCCCCGAGCGCGGTAGAGCGCCACGTTGAGAGCCGAGTGGTGCTCGGGGTCTTTGCGGCCGGCCCACGCGTAGTACGGCGAGAACACGCTGCCCACGAAGCCAATCACCGTCAGCGCGTCGGCGCCGTCGTCACTGAGGGCGTCGATGTACCACCACGCGTAGCCTCCGGGCGGCACCGCACGGTCGAAGCCGAGGCCTCCCTGGAGAGGCGCAGGCCCCCTTCCAGGGTCTTCTGCCCCCTGAGTCATTGGCTTCTCCAGCCGCGCAGTTTGCAATTGACCTCGGCGCGGGAACGACGCGAAACGATGCGCGCATGAGCCCCCCTGAACCGTCGGCCCCCGCAGTCGGCACGGTGTCGCTGTCCGACCGGTGGTTTCGAACTCGCAACTGGTTGCTGACGCACCCCCGGTTTCATTGGTGGGCGGTACGACTGCCGATCTTCCGCTGGGTCGCCCGGCGCCGCGCCGCGGCGCTCTTCGAGTTGTGCGCCGGCTTCGTCTACTCGCAGGTGCTCTTTGCCGGGGTGCGGCTGCGCCTGTTCGAGTTTCTGGCCGAGGGCCCCCAGACGTTGCTCGAGTTGGCGCCCCGGCTGGGGCTGCACCTCGAGGGGGCGCGGCGGCTGCTCGACGCGGCCGCGGCGCTCAAGCTGGCCGAGCGGAGATCGCAGGGCCGCTACGGCCTGGGCATTCACGGCGCCTCGCTGGTCGCCACGCCTGCGGTCGCGCAGATGGTGCTCCACCACGGCATGCTCTACCGCGATCTCGTCGACCCCGTGGGCCTGCTGTCCCACGAGGCGCCCGACACCGAGCTGCGACGGTTCTGGAGCTACTCGGGCCACGGGGGCAACGACCACTCCACCCCGGCGCAAGTCGCCGAGTACAGCGAGCTGATGGCGGGCTCGATGTCGCTCATCGCAGACGACATTCTCGACGCCTACCCGCTGCAGCGTCACCAACACCTGCTCGACCTCGCCGGCGGAGCGGGCGCCTTCGTGCAAGCGGCCGCGCGCACCCCGCAGCTCAAGCTCACCCTGTTCGATTTGCCACCCGTGGCCGAGCGGGCGCGGGCGCGGCTGGCAGCGCAGGGCCTGGGCGATCGCGTCGAGGTGTGCGGCGGCGATCTCTTCACCACCCCGCTGCCCCCGGGGGCCGACGTGGTCTCGCTGGTGCGGGTGGTGCACGATCACGATGACGCGCAGGCGCTCGAGATTCTGAAGGCCGCACGCGCGGCGCTGGGACCTGGAGGGGTGCTGCTCCTCGCTGAACCCATGGCGGGAACTCCGGGTGCCGAGGCGATGGGCGATGCCTACTTCGGCCTGTACCTCTACGCGATGGGGCAAGGCCGGCCCCGCACCCGAAAGGCGCTGCTCCAGCTCGTGGCAGACGCTGGGTTTGCCCGGGCCCGCGTGGCACCGACCCGAAGGCCGATGCTCACGCAGTTGATCGTCGCCCACGTCAGCTGAGCGCCCCCGCTTACGGCGCAGGGGGCACGGGGGCTGGTGCGTCGAGTGGAGGCGGAGCCACGGTTTTTTCAGGCTGCGGCTGGGCCTCGGCCAGCACGCGGTAGTCCTTGAGCATGCTCACCCCCAGCAGCGGCTTGTACGCGCCCTGATGACAGGTCGTGCAGTTCGCCTTGGGGGCATCGCCCGTCGGCCCGTGCCGGTTGGCGGGGTAGGTGTCGCGCAGCGGCTCGAGGTAGTCGCGGTTCAATTCACGAACCATTCGAATGCCGTACCAGGCGGTGGTGCGCGTCGCGGGGCTGGCCTCCCACGCGGCCATCGAGCGGGTGTTGTGGCAGTACGTGCAATTGACGCCCAGCGAGTTCGACATGTGCATCATCAGGCCGTAGGTCTGCTCGGTCTGTTTGGTCGTCATCGGGTTCGCGCCCTCGACGGGCAAGGCCGTCTTGGAGATGACCCGGATGTTCGAGAGATTCGAGTCACCCCGCAGGTACGTCTCGAACGAATTGGAGGGCAGTGACGCGAGCCCCACTCGAGGCGCTGGCGCATTCTGAGCGCCCCGCATGCCCATCATCGGGCGCGTCTCTTCAGTCGCGCCGTTGAACCAGATGTAGGGGGGCACCGGGTTGCCGCGATGGCAGGTGTAGCAGGTGACGCCCGTGGCCTGGACGTGCTGTTTCCACTCACCGTTGATGCGCATCGTCATCTGCAACATCTTCCGCGCGACCTTTTTTGTATACAGATCGTCGGAGTGCAGGTTGTTCGAGTCGGCGATGATGTAGCCGTCTTCGTCCTTCGCCGGGTTGCCGTTGGCGTCTTTGACGGGTGCGTGGCAATACGCACACCCCTGCTCCGGGGCGACCCACAGGGTCATCGCCGTCATCAGGCGGGTGAAGTCACCCGTCGACAGGTGACCCAACACCTGCACGTTCTTGTACGCGTCGACGGAGCGCTGCCCATCGGTCGAGGCCGGGGGAAGCGATGCAGGAACGGTGTTGGCCTTCACCTTCGCCTCGAGCTCCTTGTTCGTGGCGACCAGATCCATGCCCGTGCCCGGGTACCCCATCTGAAACGAAGAGGTGCGCTCGAACGCGAGCACCACGCCCGCGGTCAGCAGCAGCACCAGAAACGCACCCGAGGCCTTGAGAAAGAGGCTCACTTGACCACCTCGAACTTGCTGTTCTCAGGCAACGTCGCCGGGTCGGGCAGCACCTTGTAGGTCTGCGCATACGACGGCGCGAAGTCGTGTTTGACCGCCCACAGGTACCAGTTGTCGACCGCAGTCCCGGTCAACAAGATGCCGATGCCACCCGTCAGGGGGCACAACACCGCGAACCACCAGGCCCAGCGGTGAATCGACTCGAAGGTGGCGTTGAAGCCCATCGTCCACCGCCAGAAGAGCGCGCCGCGCTCAGCGGCCGTGCCGCGGTCGACCACCTGGCTGACCTCGCGTTCACCACCCAGGTGAGAGAGCGCCAGCACCGTCGCGCCGTGCATGGCGAAGAGCAGCGTCGAGCCATAGAGGAAGACGATCGAGAGCGCGTGGAAGGGGTTGTAGAAGAGGTTGCCGTAGCGAATCGACAACGCCGCCGTCCAATCGAGGTGCGGGAAGATGCCGAAGGGCACCGCTTCACCCCAGCTGCCCATCAGCAGCGGGCGGAAGAAGCCGAGCACCAGGTAGAGCCAGATGGCCGCCGCGAAGGCCCACGCGACGTGCGTGCCCATGCCGTGCGCGCGCGCGCGGCGGTACGTGCGCACCCACCACAAGACGATGGCCGCGCTGAGGAAGAAGCCGGCCATCAGCCACCAGCCGCCTTCGTTGAGCTTGGGAATGGACAGGCCCCCCGACGGCGCGGGCGGCTCGAGCGCCAGCCAGGGCAACTGGCGAATGAACTCGCTCAAGTCCCAGTTGACCGAGGCCCACATGTTGAGCCCGATGATCTCGAAGGCGATGAAGCCGCAGATCAACGAGACGATGCCCAGCGGGCCCAGGTACACCGGGCCCACCTGCGCGTTGCCGAACCAGCCGATGAGCCTGGAAAGAAAGCCGCGGCCGACGCGGAATTCTTTGTTGGGAATGGGCGGCCCCGGGTGAGGGGGCGCGGTGACCTGCAGCTGCGTAAAGATGTTCATGTAGTCAGCCATTGTGCGCCTCCTTCAATTCCAGACGGGCAAGCTGAGCCACCAGGACCACCAATCAGGCCAGCCCCGGGTCCAGAAGGGGCCGCTGATGACGATGCAGATGGCGCTCCAGATACCGGCGCTCAGAGCGAGGAACAGCCCGAGGCGGTGAATACCAAGCGCTCCGATGGAGTAGCCGATGTGATCGCGGAAGAATGAGTCTTCATGCTCGGCGCTCTTCACCGGCTGCCCCTTCGCGGGGTTGACGGCCGACAGAATCAACCCGCCGTGCAGCGAGAGCGCCAGCGTCGTCGTGAAGAAGAAGCTGACCGCAATCATGTGAGCCGGGTTGTAGTGAAAGTGCAGGTATTGGTAGCCCGTGTTGGACACCCAGTCGAGGTGACTGAAGATGCCGTACGGGAAGCCGTGGCCCCAGGCGCCCAACAACACCGGCCGCACCACGACCAGCGAGACGTAGGCCAGAATCGCGACGCTGTAGGCGATGGGAATGTGCAGCGCCATGCCGAGCTTGCGGCTGATCTCGGCCTGTCTGAGCGCCCAGGAGCAGAAGGCCCCGATGGCGCAGATGGTCACCAGCTGCCAGATGCCGCCTTCGCGCAGCGGGGCGAAGCGCAGCCCGTACTTGAGCGCAGGCGGCTCGATGTTGATGAGCCAGGGGTTCCAGGTCGAACCCTGAGAGGCGCCCCAGAGAATCAGCGCTGTGCCCACCAGCGAGAAGAAGGCGGTCGTGACGCCGAAAAAGCCGACGTAGAACGGGCCGACCCAGAAGTCGAAGAGATCACCGCCAAGAAGGGTCCCACCGCGCACGCGGTATCGCCTCTCGAAACTCAACAGGGCCATGTGCAGGCCTCCTTGGCGAATTCATCGCCGGACAACGCGTGTTTTTGAGACAGAGATGACAAAGAAGGAAAACAACATCCGCCCAGACAGCCCGCGTTCACGACCCGGGTCTGTCCGAGCGGAAACGGCTTACTTCGACGGCAACCCCATCTGGGTCGCGCCGGCCTTGTTGGGGCCCTCGATCCAGTTGAAACGGTTGGTGCTCAACAGGATGAAATGAATCACCACGGCGAGGGAGAAGAGGAAAACAAAGAGGCCCACCAGCGCCTGTCTCGGGTCGAACAGCGTCCAGATCTTGTGCATGGTAGTCCTCAGCTCAACATCGTCAGGGTGGCCTGCGCCGTCTCGAGCATTCCGTAGCCGTTCACGCCCGGGAGCCAGGGCCGCCACATCCACACCAGGACGTGGGCCACCGCGGCGACCGCCGTGAAGATCAAGAAGCTCGTCACGAAGATGCCGTGAAACTCTTTCGCCTGGGCCTCAGTCAACCCAGACATCGTCTGATTCTCATCTGCCATACATACCTCCTCATCACCTGCCCGCGCCCATCCCGCGCGGCTGGGATTGCCGTAATTTTTACGGCGTTCAGGGCTGCACGAGCCGCCTGAATTTGCAGTCAGCCCATGAGGGCCACAGTCATTTCTTCTTCAGCTCGTCGAAGAGCCCCCGCAGATCGCCCCACGAAAACGGGTACGAAGCCGTCAGCGGTGAGCTCAGCCCGTCGATCGACGCCAGCCAGAGCGCGTCGACGTGCGGGGGGGTCAGCGGCTTCTTCACGTCTTTCATGAGAGCCCCTGGGAAGAGAGGGTGGCGCTGCGCGCTGCGATCGCCACCAGAGAGGCGGTGACCCGCTCGGCGCCCTGCTCGCGCGCCGCACGTTCTGCTCCGTCGCGCAGGTGTTTGGCGGCTGAAATTCGAGTCAACACAGGCAGCGTCTGCAGCACGGCGTCGACCGACAACTCGGCCGCTTCGTCCCACGGCAGCTGCTGGTGCAAGCGCGCGGGCGTGGGGTCGACCTTGTCGAGCTCGGTGCCGAGCGGAAGAATGTTGAACAACACGTCGAAGAGCGCGTTGCAGACTTCCTGCAGCAGGTACGAGGCGCCCGAGTAGCCCATGAACGGCGTGCCCGTGTGGCGGCGAATCGCGGTGCCGGGGAACGAGGCGGGCAGGTACACCGCCTTGCCCTGCACCTCTGCCAGGTACATGCGCTCGTTGTACGAGCCGAAGAGCACCAGCGGGGTCTTCTTTTGCACCGCGTGCCGCACCGCTTCGTTGTCTGTCTTGGCGCCGGGGGTGCGTGCGATGGCGAAGTGGCAGGGCAAACCGAGCTCGTCGGCCAGGAACGCCCTGACCCCTCGGGTGTAGGTCTCGTTGGCGACGATGCCGAACGACGCGGTGCCGAAGAAGTCCTGGGTGACCGAACGCCAGAGGTCCCACATGGGCTTGAGCGTGGTGTGCTTCTCGCGCTCGATGAAGGGCTCGGGGTCGAGGCCGAGCAGCTCGCCCAACGACCGCAAGAAGGCGGTGGTGCTGTGAATGCCGATGGGCGCCTGGAGGAAGGGCTTGTCGAGCGCTTCACACAGCAGCCGGCCGTATTCCCGGTACATCACCACGTTGACTTCGGCGTCTGCGAGCTTCGGAACGTCGAGCAGGTGGCTGCCCAGCGGGAAGGTCAAGTTGACCTCGGCGCCGATGCCCTCGATGAGCCGGGTCACCTCGGCCAGATCAGACCAGGTGTTGAAGTAGCCGTAGCAGGGCCCGATGATGTTGACGCGCGGCTTCTCGCCTTCCTTCTTCGCGCGCGCCCTGGGTGCCTTGCCGTTCTTGAGGCCGTACTGCTGCCACAACCAGAGCATGGCGCGGTTGGCGCTCTGCCACTGGTCTTCGTCGATGGTGCGCGGCAGGAACCGCGCGATGCCGGTGCCTTCAGGGGTGACGCCGCCGCCGATCATCTCGGCGATGGAGCCGGTCACCACCACGCTGGGCAGACCCGGGTCGAGCGCCTTGTGGGCCCGCCGCATCGCGCCTTCGGTGCCCTTCTGGCCGAGCTCTTCTTCGCCCAGGCCCGTCACCACGATGGGCAACTCATGCGGGGGCAGGCCATCGGTGTAGTGCAGCACCGAGGTGACCGGCAGGTTTTCACAACCCACGGGCCCGTCGATGATGACCTGCAAGCCTTTGATGGCAGAAAAGACATACACCGCGCCCCAGTACCCACCTGCGCGATCGTGATCGAGGATCAGCATTAGACGCCCACCGCTTCTTCCGACTTGCGCTGGCGTTCGATGCGGGCGAGCTGCGCGGCCTTGAACTCGGGGCGGTCGCGGGGCAGGTCTTGCCAGACGCCTGCGGTGTGGCCGGTGCCGACGCCTTCGAAGAACGCCTTCATCTCTTCGAAGCGGCCCTTGTTGGCGAGCGCCGCGTTGACGACCTGCGCCAACGAGCCTGCACCCGCCGCGCCCATCAGCGGCCGCGCTGAGATGAGGTTGGTGAAATAGAGCGCGGGAATCGCGTGCTCCTTGGCCTTCTGCACCACCGGCGTGGTGCCGATGACCAGGTCGGGCTGGAACTCGCGCATCGCGGCGAGGTCCTGCTCGAGCGAGGCCCTGAACTGCAGTTTGACGCCCTTCTGCTCGAGCCACTCGCGGTCGTGCTCGGCCCAGGCGGTCTTCGGGCAGGCCGTGCCCACGTAGCGCACGTCAGCGCCGCTCTCGATGAGCAGGCGGGCGACCAGCAGCTCCGAGCCTTCGTAGCCCGAGAGCGTGATGCGGCCCTTGATGGGGCTCGCGGTGAGCGCCGCGTCGATGGCGGGCAGCGTGGCGTTCTTCGCGGCGTCGATGAGCGCGCGGGGCACGTTGCACGCAGCGCCGATGGCCTCGAGCCAGGCGGCGGTGCCGTCACGGCCGACCGGCGCAGAGCCGATGATGGGCCGGCCGGCGGCCTGAAACTCGCGCACCGACGCCGTGTAGAAGGGGTGAACCGCGCCGACGACCGCACAGTCGAGCGCCGCGTACAGCTCGCGCCACTCTCGCGTGGGCACCGACGGCCCTGCCGCCAGCTGCATCGGCGCGAGCATGCGGCCGATGGTGATGGGGTCGACGGGGAACATCTCACCGAGCAACGTCACGGTCGGCAGCGCGGCGCGGCCGGTGCGAGGCGCCTGCACGGGCCCGGCTTCGGCTTCGGTGCGCGCGTAGGCGAGCATGGCGCCGGCGAGCACGTCTTTGGCCTCGGCGTGGGTCGGTACTCCGAAACCCGGCACGTCGACGCCGATGATGCGCACCCCGTTGATCACCTTGGGCAGCAGCCGCAGCGGCACCCCCGAAGCGGTGGGCACGCACAGTTTGATGATGACCACGGCGTCGTTCTTCTCGGGGTCGGCGAGCTGGTGCACCGCCTCGCGCAGGTCTTCGAAGAGCTTGCCGGTGACCAGCGACTCCGAGTTGAAGGGCACGTAGCCGACGGTGCGGCGGGCGCCGTAGAAGTGAGAGGTGAAGGTCAGCCCGTAGACGCAGCACGCCGAGCCGGAGAGCACGGTCGCCGTGCGACGCATGCGCAGGCCCACGCGCAACGAGCCGAACGCGGGGCACATGCTCTGGGGCTGATCATGCGGCCCCATCGGGTAGTCCACCGCGTACTTCGCCAACACCTCGGCCTTGCCGGCGGCCGCCGCTTTCGCGCGCAGTTGTTCCTTGCCGTCATGGCAACCAGCAGCGGCTTCGATCGAGGCGTTGGGGGCGCTCATGTCAGACCTTCGCGTCGTAAATGACTTCGAGTGACTGCTTGTGAGCGACCTGCGGTCCGCACATGTCTGCGAGGGTGGCCGGCTGGAGCACCACGTCGCGGCCCACCACGTCGCCCTTGAAGAGGCTCAGGAGCGAGTCGTGGCTCAGCGGTTTGGGGCTCAGCGGAGGCGCGGTGGCGACGTTGCTGGCGAGCTCTTCGAACAGGCTCGCCCAGGGGCTGCCGGGCTTGCCGATGATTTCGTACTTGCCGCTCTTGCGCCGAATGTCTTCGTCGGCCGGAATCGCGGCGAGCACGGGAATGCCCACCTGCTCTGCGAAGGCCCTGGCTTCACCGGTGCCGTCGTCTTTGTTGATGACGATGCCGGCGACGCCGACGTGCCCACCCATCTTGCGGAAGTACTGGGTCGCCGAGCAGACGTTGTTCGCCACGTACAGCGACTGGAGGTCGTTCGAGCCGACGACGATGACCTTCTGGCACATGTCGCGCGCGATCGGCAGACCGAAGCCCCCGCACACCACGTCGCCCAGGAAGTCGAGCAGCACGTAGTCGAAGCCCCAGTCGTTGAAGCCGAGTTTCTCGAGCGTCTCGAAGCCGTGAATGATGCCGCGGCCACCACACCCCCGGCCGACCTCAGGTCCGCCCAGCTCCATCGCGA
>JANODF010000574.1:0-14413 GCA_031412555.1 Archangium sp.
AGACCATCACCTGCCAGTTGCCGCCGCCGTGTGTAGCGAACGACGTCGAGGGCGATGGCAGGGCCGATCTCCCGCTGGGCGAGCAGGCCAGAGGGAGAGAAGAGCACGGCCAGTTGGGATGCACGGGCCTCGGGAAGAGGCTGACCGGGCCCCGCCCCCATCGCCGCAGCCGTCAGGAGCGCCGCGTAGTCCGTCGCTGGCGGGCAACCGACGTAGATGATCGCGAAGCGGCGCCGAACGGCGAACGAGAGCCTGAACAGCGAAGTCTTGTCCCACGTGTTCATCGTCGCGATCACCCTGAACGAAGGAGGCACATAGTGGGTGGCCTCCTTTTCGGGCCCGATGCGAATCTGCTGTCCGCTGTCGGTCTCATAAGAAGTGTCCGTCGAACCGCCGCTCAAGACGGTCATCAATTCACCGAACGCGCGGTCCACGTCGGCGCGATTCAGTTCGTCCACCACCAGCCACTTCTTCTGCTCGAGCGCGCGCAACAGTGCTCCCGAGCGGAAGCGCAGAGAGCCGTCCTTCTGGAGCGAGTAGCCACCCACGGTATCGAAGGTCGTCCAGTCCGCCGACGCGGTGGCTGTGTGAGTGCCGAGGCAATAGCCCTCCGAGCGTGCTGCCTCGCCCAACGCCAGCGCCAGCTCGGTCTTTCCTGTTCCAGGCGGGCCGATGAGCAACAAGTGTTTGCCCGCACACAGGGCGACCGCCGCACGTTGCAGCAACTCTGGTGCGAGCCTGAGCTCCGCATGCCGTGCAATGGCGGCCGCGCTCAACTCGAGCTCTGACTCCCAACTGGGGGCCCTCGCCGCTTCGACCGACGTGGGCGCGATCGCCGCGATTGATCAGCCCGAGTTTGGTGAGCAACCCGATGTAGCCCGGCAGTGCCGCCTTGCCGGTGACCTCATACCGAGTGCGCAAGTGCGCTTCGAGCTCGGCGCGAGTGCACCCATCGCCGACTCGAGAGAGCAGCTCGTCAGCGGTGGACTTCAACCCGCGTACGCCCCCGGGCAACGGGGAGAGCCCAGCGAACTTCTCATCCTCGTCGGTCGCCGCTCCGGCTGGCAGTACCAGGGCCGACGGCGGGGGCAACTCGTAGGGTGGCTTCCCTTCGATGAGTCCAGGCTCGCGAACGAAAGCGGGCAGCTTCAAGAGTGCAATCTTCACGAGCCGCTCGAATGAAGCCGAGCGCCCGCCAGTCGCCCGTCTTCCACTTCGGAATGCCGGACCGATCGAAGGCCGCTTTGAGCGCGTCGGTCAGGTCATCAATGTTTCCGTCACCCTTGCGCTTGAACGGGGTGATCGAGGCAGGGAACGAAAGCTCAGCCCCATCGGGGTGGTCGCCGATGATCTTCGGAAGCGTCATCCACAGGATCTGGGCCTGCGTCTTTGCGAGGGCGATCTTGAGCGCGACCTTGCCCGATTGAGGCCAGCGGTCAGCACAGAACTCCAACTCGACGGAACCGGTCGGCCACGAGCAGGAGAGTTCAATGATCGGTGGCGGTGTCCCAGCACTGGCAGGCCACCTGGGCGGATTCGCCACCTTGGCCACGACTCGAATCTTCGTGCCTTCCAGTTCGCACTCGAAGTCGTGAGCCGCTGCGACAATCTGGCTGATCAGATTGGTGGAGATTGAGTTCGCGTCTGCGCGCATCGGCCCGCCCTTTGTTCGAGGAGCGGGAAGCTACAGCAAGTGGAGCTGCCAGGAGTGTCAGTGCTCACGGCTAAGGTGCAGGGATCGAACGTGGGGAGGGCTGATTGGAACGCAAGGCGATTGAGAATCTCGAAGCGGCGCGGTTGTTGATGGCCAACGAGGCCGACCCCTGCCCAAACGCGGCGACGAACCGCGCGTACTATGCCGCCTATCAGGCCTGCTGGGCGCTGCTCACCGAGAAGGGCGTCCACCCGCAGCGCACCGAGCGCGGGACCTACTTCCCTCACAAGGCCCTCCCTGAAATCGCGGTCAACGCGCGCGTTCTCACGGCGCAGCAAGGTGACCAACTCGAGTTCCTGGAGTCCCAACGGGTGATCGCCGACTACTTCGCGGACGAAGTTTCAGCGAGGATGGCCCAGCAGTGCGTACTCGACGCCGAGACGCTCGTGGCACTTCTGGACGAGGCCTCATGACCCCAGCACTTCGGTCCCAGCTCGCTGAGAAGTTCAAGCAAGCGACGGGGCGGCCCGTGCGCTGGGCTGACGAGGGTCCGGGGGGCGACTTCGAAGGGAGAGACACCACGCTCGAGATCTTCGACGTGCAGGAAGACGATCAACGGGACCTGTTCGTCGAGTTGGCAGGTTTGCGACGGGAGGCGCGGCAACTTGGAGGAGAGCGACTGCGGCTGATCTTCCACACACCGGAAGCCACCACCCGTCACCACTCCGGCGTGCGAAGCGAACGCTCTCGGGTGGTGCTCCGGCTCGTTCCCGGTCAGCCTCGAAGGACGGACGGGATCGTGGACGAAGACATTGCAGGTGAACCGAGGCCTCCGCGTTCCGTAGGGACTGGCTGATGTATGCAACGGCTCAACGGGTCCGTTCCGATCGGACGATAGGGATCAACACGCTCATCTATCGCCATGAACCGACCCTCGCGATCCAGGAACTGCAATCCGACCAGGTCGTGCAGCAGAGTCCCGGCAATCTGGTCTCAGCGCGCATCACCCTGCCCCCAGGCGGCAACACGGTGCTCAGCTACTTTGATGTCATCGCGCCGGAGACCGTGGCGCATCCAGACGTCGCCGAGAGACTCCTGCACCTGAAGGCGGCAGCGCTGGGCGGCGGCTGGGTTCAATCAGGACAACTGAGAGTCCGTTTTGAGCGGCTGGCCGGTCACTCGGCCAATCCATCACGCGAGTACGACGAACTCTCCGCACCACTGATCGATCTCCTGCGTGCTCCGACGCCGTTGCCCTGGGCTGAGGGGCACGGAGTGACAATTCGATGCTTCGTCCACAATGAGGACGCTGTGTTCCAACTCGAGCCGGCGAGCGAATCCGTCTTGCGGCCCACGAGGAGCCCTGAATGGAGGCCCCCCACTGTCTCTGTGGGTCACGTCACCATGGACGACCTCAAGATGAGCGGAGTGGACACCTGGGTGGAGATCGCAAAAGTGGTCACGGGCGCGTCTCCCGAGGAACTGCTGGCCTTCGGGCCGGTCCGTTTCGTGACAGCAGACGGTCGAGGCTTGTGGTCGTGGCCTGCCGTCGAAGGCGTTGGGTATTGTTTGCAGTGCCATCGGCAGCACACCCTCACAGCAGAGGCGAGGGGCTACCGCTGCAGCAACTGCAGTTCATTTCAGACTGGTGACGGACGTTTCGTCAGCGTGGTCACATGAAGATGAAAGAACAAGAGCCGAAGAAATCCCTGCAGATCTTGCCGAACTCGAAGGTAACGCCGTCCCTTTCGCAGCCGCTTGAAGTTCAATCGCTCTGGTCCACGGGCACGCTGACTTCGAAGCAGGTGCCATCGGGCCCGGTGGTGAACGTCAGCTTGCCGCCCATGCCCTCCGCGATGTCTTTGCAGATCGCCAGGCCCAGACCCGTGCCCTTGCCCGGTTCCTTCGTGGTGAAGAAAGCGTCGTACATGCGCTTCTGCACTTCGATCGGAATGCCCGTGCCGTAGTCGCGCACCGCGATCGTCACGGTCGTCGCGTCCTGTTTCGCGGTGATCTCGAGCTTGCGCTTCTTCCGCGGCAGCTCCGCCATCGCGTCGACACCGTTCTGCATCAGGTTCAAGGTGATCTGCCCCAGCGCCGACGGGCTCCCCATCACCTCTGGCAACCTGGAGAGCGAACACACCACGTCCACGTTCTGCTTGTGCGCTCCGCGGAAGATCGTCACTGCCTCCTGCACTGCCTTGCCCGGCTCGAACCGAATCCGTTCATCCTTCTTCCGCGCCGTGCCCTAGAGCGCCTGCACGATGGTCTCGATGCGCGAGACGCCCTCGAGCGACTCACTGACGATCTCATCTACCTCGCTCATCGGCGACGTCGACCGCCCTTCCCTCAGGTCATCCAGATCCCCGCGCAGCGAGTGCAAGTTGCTCTTCAAGAACGCCAGCGGGTTGTTGATCTCATGCGCCACGCCCGCGATCAGCTGGCCAATCGTCGCCAGGCGATCCCGCTGCGTCGCGACTTCACGCGCCCGGTTCGCTTCCTGCTCCAGCGTCGCCAGATCGAGCACCGCACCAATCGCGTCGGCCAGCGCGTGACTCAGGCGCAACAAACCTTCCGAGAGCCCCTCGCGCGTCGACAGATACAGCACGCCCTTCGAGCTGCGCCCGCACACCGGCATCAACACCGCCGCCAGCCCACGTTCGTGCCTGAAGGGAATGCAGGCATCACTGAGCTCGGGCAACGTGACCGGCCGGTTGTGATGCAGCGTCACCGCCAACACGGATTCTTTCGGATCATTCTTGAGCGCGGTGGCGTCAGCGACCTCGTGCTCCGTCAGGCCCGACGACGCCGCACACAGAAAGTGGGTGCCCATCGGATCAAGCTCGAAGAACGCCAGGTGCGTGGCGCTCAACGCCGAGTGAACCGCCTCCAACGCCCGCTGCAGCGCCTGCTTCCTCGTGGTGCTCGAAGAGATCGCCTTGAGCACCGCCCGCAGCACCGAAGCCTCGGTGCGTGCCTTCTCCAGCTTCTGCCGATCCAGCACCACCAGGAACGCGTCAGGCCTTCGATCGGGCGCCACGGAGACCAGCACCCGCTCTGCCCCCGACACCTCGAGCCCCGACTGAATACAGGTGCGCGTCGTACGGCACGCCTCGAGGAGCCGGCTGATCAGCTGCTCGATTCGGAGACCAGCCCCGGATGCCAGCAGCGTCTCAGCCGGATTGTTCCACTGCAGCGCCTCGCCGCTCTCACTGACCCACAACATCCCCACCGGCAGCTCATCGATCAGCGAACGGAAGCCGTCGTCATTGACGGGTGACTCCACGCGTTGGGGAAGCAGACGGCTCATGGCTTCACGGGACCAATGCAATTCGGCCGCCTCCCTTGCCTGGGTAATCACCCTCCGGGCTGAGTCGTGCTGCACCCTCGCAGCAAGCGGCTGATCTCGTGCGACGAGCCTCGGAACCGTCAAAACGCGGGTGGGATCCGACCCCCGGTCACCGGTGTGGCGCGTCAGGCTACTGACCGGGAATCGTTGGGATTCTGGCGCTGGCCTGGGGGTTGCTCAGGCCCCCTGCACACGACGGCACCCACATGAAGTGGGCCGCGGTGAGGGGCGAACGATGAACCTGGCGACGGCGAACCTGACTGGTGACTTCGGCACGATGAGCAACCTCATTCACGACGAGCACTCTCCGCTCATCGACTTGCTCAAGGCCTGTCAGCGCATCGCGCCGACGGACTCCAACGTGCTCCTCACGGGCGAGACCGGCACGGGCAAAGAGGTGTTCGCCCGTCACATTCACGACACCAGCGCGCGGGCCGACAAACACTTCGTGCCCGTCAACTGCGGCGCGATCCCCGAGACCCTGCTGGAGAGCGAGCTGTTCGGTCACGTGCGTGGCGCCTTCACCGGCGCCTTCGCTTCTCGCAAGGGCCGGGTGGCGATGGCCGAAGGCGGTACCCTCTTTCTCGACGAGATCGGCGAGCTGCCCCTCTCGCTGCAGGTCAAGCTGCTGCGCCTGCTGCAGGAGCGCACCTACGAGCCCGTGGGCAGCGCCGAGAGCGTCACCGCCAACTTCCGCCTGATCGTCGCGACCAACCGCAACCTGGCCGCCGAAGTCGAAGCGGGCCGCTTTCGCCTCGACCTCTTCTACCGCCTGCAGGTGTGCCCGCTCGAGCTGCCCCCGCTGCGCAACCGCAAGGGCGACATCATGAAGCTGTTCATGCACTTCTGGCGGGAGCGCGGCGAGACCCGCCCCCTCGAGCCGAACGCCATCCGCGCCATCGAGTCGCACCCCTGGCCCGGCAACGTGCGTGAGCTGGAGAACCTGGTCGAGCGCGTGTCGGTGTGCACCGAAGGTTCGGTCATTCGGGTGACGGATCTGCCCGTGCACATCCGCCAGGCCGCGATGAGCGCGAACGAAGTGGTGCTCTCCATCGTTCCTCCGCTGCCTTCGCCTCCTGCCGCGCCGCTGCGTTTTCCGCTCGACGGTGAGGCTTCGTTACCCGCCGGCTTCGAGCACCTGCCCAGCCAGACTGCCGAGCTCCAGTCGATCGCGCCCGAGGCGCTCATCGCCGCCGCGAACGCGCCGAAGTTCCCCATCGACCTGCCCCACCTGCTGCGCACCGTCGAGGAGCTCTACATCAGCGCCGCGCTCTCTCAGGCCGGTGGCAACCGCAAGGCCGCCGCAGATCTGCTGGGCCTCCAGCGCACCACGCTGGTCGAGAAACTTCGCCGCCGCAGCCGCGACACCCAGGCCGCCTGAACCTCGAGAGACCCCATGCTCACCCTCGCCTTCGCCCTGATGTTGAACGTCAGCCCTCTCCCGGAGGGAGACAAGGTCACTGGCTTCACCGTCTCGGTGGAGCGCGTCTCGGTCACCGAGTCGACGGACGCTTCGGTGACCACCGACCCGATGCTGGCCGAGGTGATCCTCACCGGGCTCAAGATCAGCACCAAGGGCCCCCGGCTCTGCCCCACCAGCGAACGGCGCGGTGAACAGCTGGTGCTGCACTGCACCACCCGGCGCGTCTTCGCGCAGCTCGCTCACGATGAACGCGGCGCCTTTCTCGAAGTGCGTGAGGTGATGGGCGTCAGCTGGCTCGACTTCGCCCTGGTGCCGCTGAACGCCTGGTCGCTGCGCAGCCTCTCGTTGCCCGACGTGTGCCCCGGCAAACTGGCAGCGGCGCGTGGCGAATGTGCGCTCGCCGAAGGCAACCTCGACGCGGCCCGCGCGGCCTGGATGGAGGGGCTGGAAGGTCCCGACGCGAGCCTGTGCCACCTGCGCCTGGGCGATCTCGCCATCCGTGAAGGCGCGGTCGAAGCGGCGCTCACCCACTACGCCAGGGTGCCTGACGCGGGCATCATCGGCCGCCTCGCTCAGCTGCGCAGCTGCGAGCTGATGGGCACCTGCCTCACCGTCGAAACTTCGGATCGGGCTGCCGACACCAGGCTGCTGGCCGCTGACCTCGCCCGCGAAGTGCGGTTGCTCACCGTGCGCCGCGAGCTCGCTGCCGGCCGCGACGTTCGGGCCATGCAGGCGCTGCTCACTGCCTTCGAGACCGATGGCGATGTCTGCACCAGCGCCCTGGCGCTCTGTCAGAAGTTCGTGGCGGCCGGGCTCCAGAGCAAAGAGCTCGAGGCCCGGGTCGCAGCGCTTTCTGCCTTCCTCACCGACAAGGTCCGTAAAGGCCCCGCCGAGTACGCGCTCAACCAGGCGGCCTCCCGCGCCGCTTCGGAGATCGGCGCGCCGGGGTTTGCCGCATCGATTCTCTCAGCCAACACGCCGCACGTTCCGGGCGCCGAGCTCTCGTCGCACCTGCTGGGCATCATCAAGCTCTACGTCGCTGCTCGTGATCCGGTGCGCGCGACGGTGGTGCTCGAGTACGCCGAAGGCAAGCTGGGCTCCGTCACCCGCAAGGGCGAGTGGACTTCGGCCCGCCGCCAGCTCGGCCGCCGCGCCATCGTGCGGCCGGCTCCCGAGCGTTCGACCGAAGCACTCGAAGCCCTCAGCGCCCAGGTCTCGTTGTCGACTGATCTCGCCCGTGCAGCCTCACTGCGCAGCAAAGCTTCAACCGTGGAGAAAGCCCCATGAACGTCGAATTGGTCGCCACCAGTCTCTCCATGCGTCACGCGCTGAGCGCTGCGCTCGACGTTGCTTCGGCCCCGACCACGGTGCTGCTCACCGGTGAAACCGGGACCGGCAAAGAGGTGCTGGCCCGCTTCATTCACCAGAACTCGCCGCGTTCGGCGCTCCCGTTCACGGTCGTCGCGTCGGCGTCGATCGATCTGGAGCAGGTCGAAGCCGCGCTGCGCCACGGCGGCACGGTGCTCTTCGATGAGATCGGCAGCATCCCCATGGAGACGCAGGGCCGGCTCCTCGCGCTGCTCGAAGGGGCTCACGCTTCGCGCGTCATCGCCACCTCGCACCGCGATCTGCAGGACCTGGTGGGGCGCGGTCAGCTGCGCTCCGACCTGTACTACCGCCTCGACGTCTTCCCCATCGCCGTGCCGTCGCTGCGCGATCGGAAAGAAGACATCGCACCTCTGGCCGACCTGCTGCTTCAGCGTGCCGGCAAGAACCTCGGCCGCCAGGCGTCGCGGCTCACCGCCGAAGCACTCGGCCTGCTCGAGTCGCAGCGCTGGCCCGGCAACGTGCGTGAGCTGGCGAACGTGCTCGAGCGCGCCAGCATCCGCTCGCGTGGCCCGATGATTGAAGGTGGAGAGCTCGGGCTCATCGCCCGCCCCGTCGATGCCTCCTTCTTCCCCACGCATCTCCCTTTGAACCTCGATCAGCTCGAGCGCCTGGCGATTGCAGAGGCGCTCCGCCGCACCGCGGGCAACCGCACCCACGCCGCCCGCCTTCTCAACATCGGCCTGCGCACGCTCCGCCAGAAGTTGAACACCGAATCGCAGCCCACCGAATCACTCGAGGTCGCCGCCCCGTGAAGCTCTTCGACACGACGATGGGAAAGCTTCAGTCGGCTCTCGACGTTCGGCTCGATCGCCAGAACGTGCTCAACGGCAACCTGGCCAACATCGACACGCCGGGTTTCTCGCCTCGCGAGCTCGACTTCGACAAGGCGCTGGCCGCCGCGGAGAACGGGAAGTCGGCTGAGTCGGGCGCGCCGGTGGCGGTCGCGTCGCGGGAGGGTTTTCTGCCGGTGAACAACCCGGCTCCGATGGGCACCGACAACGCGGCGTTCGTGCGTGTGTCGGAGGAGCTGCAGGGCGGCCTCGATGGCAACGGCGTGGATCTCGACAAGACGATGGTCGAGCTGGCGCGCAACTCGCTGCTCTACGGCGCGGCGGCGAAGGCGGTGGGCAAGAAGATGGCCCTGCTCCGCTACGTGGCGACGGATGGGGTCGGGTGAGCGTGGTGAGGCCCCTCACCCCGACCCTCTCCCCCTCGGGGAGAGGGAGAGAAGTGCAGCAGCTTTCTTACCTGGAGGTTCACCGTGGCTGATTTTCTCAGTGCTCTTCGCATCAGTGGTTCGGCGCTCTCGGCACAGCGCACGCGCGTCAACCTCGCCTCCAGCAACCTCGCCAACGCCGAGTCGACGCGTGGCCCCGATGGGCAGCCCTATCACCGCCGCGATCCCGTGCTCACCGCGGTGCCTTTCGAGGCCGAGCTCGGTGGCGCGTCGGGTGAAGCGGGTGTCGCGCAAGGCGTGGCGGTCACGCAGATCGTCGAAGACCCCAGCCCCGGCAAGAAGGTCTACCTGCCTGGCCACCCCGACTCGGATGGCGACGGGTTCGTCACCTTCCCGAACGTCAACCCGCTCCACGAGTCGGTCAACTTGCTCACCGCGTCGCGCAGCTACGAAGCGAACGCCACCGCCGTCGAGACGCTCAAGAGCATGGCTCAGCGCGCGATGGACATCTCGAGGTAACTGATGAAGCCCCTTTCACTCAACACCATTGAGAACCCGGGCAGCGCTGCCTCTGACATCGGCAAGGCCGAGCAGGTCGACGGCGAAGGTTTCGGCGCGACGCTCAAGTCGGCCATCGAGAAGGTCGATGCGATGCAGAGCGAAGCAGACGTCGAGGCGCAGAAGCTGGCCGGCGGCGAAGGCAACCTGCACGAGACGATGCTGGCGCTGGAGAAGGCCGACATCTCGATGAAGGTCGCGATGAAGGTCAGGAACAAGATCCTCGATGCCTACAACGAAGTGATGCGGATGCCGGTCTAAGCCATGGAAACCCTCCTCAAGCAGCTCCGTGAACTTCCCGCGCGGTTCCAGGCGATGCCCGCCGGCTTGCGGATGGCGCTCATCGCGGGCGTCGGTCTGGCGGTCGCCCTGGCCATCGGCGTCGCCGGCTTCGCCCGCAGCGGCGAGTACCAGTACGCCTTCACCAACCTCACGCAGGAAGACTCGACCGAGGCGACCGGCGTGCTGAAGGACTCGGGCATTCCGTTTCGCATCGAGGCCAACGGCACGGCCCTCGCGGTGCCTGCCGACAAGGTCTACGACACGCGCATTCTCCTCGCGAAGTCGGGGCTGCCCCGCGCGGGCGGCGTCGGCTTCGAGCTCTTCAACAGCGGTGACCTGGGCGTCAGCGAGTTCACCCAGAAGGTCAATCTGCGCCGGGCCATCGAAGGCGAGCTGGCGCGCACCATCGGCAGCTTCTCCGGTGTGCGCAGCGCGCGGGTGACGGTCTCGATGGGCGAGCACGGCCTGTACCGCAACGAAGACAAGAAGGCGGCGGCGGCGGTGGTGGTGGTGCTTCAGCCCGGCCGCACGCTGGCTGAACGGGAGCTGGCCGGTATCCGCCACCTCGTCTCTTCGGCGGCTCCCGGGCTGTCGGCCGACTCGGTCACCGTGATGGATGGCCGAGGCGCGGTGCTCTCGGCGGACTCCGCGTGGGACTCTCCCGAAGCCTCCTACCAGCGCAAGCTCGAGCGTGAGTTCGAGCAGCGCATCATCACGCTGCTCGAGCCCGTCGTCGGCGCGGGTTCGGTCATCGCCAAGGTGACCGCGAACGTCGACAACTCCACCGTCAATCAGAACAGCGAAGTCTACGACCCCGACCAGGTGGCGATGCGCAGCGAGCGCACCACCGCGGGCAACAGCTCGAACCAGACGAACACGCCGGTCGGCGTGGCGGGCGCGCAGGCGAACATCCCCCTGGCGCCCACGCCCCAGATGAACGCGCCCACGCAGCAGGGCAACTCGACCAGCTCGGATCTCACGCGCAACTTCGAGATCACCAAGACCACCACGCAGACGGTGGCCAAGCTGCCCCGCCTCACCAAGATCTCCGTCGCGGTGATCGTCGACGGGCTCGAAGGCAAGGCGCGCACCGCTGAAGAGGTCGCGAAGCTCGGTGAGCTGGCGCGCAAGGCGGTGGGCTTCGACGACGCGCGCGGCGATCAGTTCGAGATCACCAGCCAGGCGTTCGGCCGCAGCGTCGAGACGCCCGAGGTGAAGGTGGCTGCGACGACGCCCGCGTGGGTCTACGTGGCGGTGGCGTGCGGCATTCTCGCCCTGGCCGCCCTCGCCTTCTTCCTCGCCCGCCGCGGCGCGAAAGCGAAGCAGAGCTCCGAAGCGCTGGTGCTGATGCCCGGCGCCACCGTCGGCTCGCTCGAGGCCCGGCAGAACGCGCTCGACGGCGTGGTGACGGAGATCAAGAAGCCGGCGCTGCCGCTGCTGGTCGACCCGTTGGCCGACCTCCGGGAGAAGGCGCGGGCGCTGGTGAGAGAAGACCCGGATCGCGCGGTGATGCTGGTGCGGGCGTGGTTGAGCGCAGATCTCGAGAAGGAAGTGGAACGTGGCTGACCCCAAGGTGGAAGAGCCTCTCCCGTGGATCGAAAAGGGTGGGCCGGGCGCGAAACGAGTGGCGGCCCTGCTGATGGGGCTGGGGCCTGAGACGGCTTCGGCGCTCTTTCAGAAGATGACCGAGCTCGAGGTGCGGCAGATCGCCCTGGGCGCTCGCGAGATCAAGCGCATGGGGCCGACCGCGATTCCCCAGTCGCTCACCGTGTTCTGCGACTCGATGCAGGAGGCCGGTGTCGATGCTCTCGGCGGCGACGCGATGCTCCGCAAGCTGGCCACCGACATGCTCGGGCCCGATGCCGTCAAGCGCACCTTCGACGCGCAGCCCCCTTCTCACGTGCCCGAGGAGTTGCTCGGGCCCGTGGCGACCGCCGACGCCGAGTCGCTGGGAATGATTCTCGCGCGTGAGCAGCCGCAGACCATCGCGCTGGTGCTCAGCTCGTTGACCGCGGAGCGCGCCGCCCTCGTGATGGATCGGTTGCCCCTGGCGATGCGGCCCCAGGTGGTTCGCCGCATGGCCGTGGTCGAGGCCGTGGCGCCCGAGGTGCTTCGTGAAGTGCGCACCGCGCTCGCGGGTGAACTCAGCTCGCTGGTGGCTGAAGGCATGCGCCGGGTCGATGGCCGCATCGCGGCACTCGAGATCCTGCGCCGCAGCCCGGCGCCTCAGCAGACCGAGATCCTCGCGGCCATCGAGCGGGACGATCCGAATCTCGCCAACGAACTGCGCAGCAAGCTCTTCACGTTCGAGGATCTGACGCGCTTGTCGGATCGCGATCTCCAGAGCCTGATGAAGGACCTCGACATGAAGCAGGTCACGGTGGCGCTCAAGGGAGGCTCTCCGGAGCTGCGCGAGAAGTTCCTCAAGAACATGTCGACGCGTGCTGGAGAGCTGCTCCAGGACGATCTGACGGCGATGGGCCCGGTGAAGCTCTCGGAGGTCGAGGGTGCGCAGGCAGAGATCGCGAAGGTGGCGATCGAGGCCGCAGAAAAGGGTCGCATCACCATCGTTCGCCCGACCGACAAGATGCTCTGAGCCATGAGGAAACCGTTCTTCATGGAGGGCACGAAGGATGTGCCGAACGAGGCGCTGAAGATTGCGCACGTCGATCCGGCACGCATCAGGGCGGTGTCGTGGGCGCCGGTTGCGCAAGGGCCCACCGCACCCTCCGAACCGGTCCTCCCGAGAGCAGTCGAGGGAGTACTTCTGGCTCGGGCGGCAAGTAGCCCCTCGACTGCTCTCGGGGCGAACGGAGTCCTCGAGAGCGAAGTCGAGAGTGAACTCCCGCCACCCGTCTTCGTACCTGCCTTCTCCCCGGCCGCCGAACAGAAGCTGCACGCCGCGGTGCTCGCGCTCAAGAACCAGGGCGAACGCCTCGCAGAGCAGGCCCGCAGCGACTCGCTCGAGCTGGGCATACTGATCGCCCGCCGCATCCTCGAGAAGGAGTTGTCCGCAAACCTCGATGGCATCTTCAGCCTCATCAAGAGCGCCATCCGCCGCGCGGGTGAAGACCACGTCACCCGCGTTCGGCTCTGCCCCGCGGACATCGAACGTTTCCGAGACGACGCGATCTCTGACTTCAGCCTCGGCAAGATCGAGCTCGTCGCCGACGTTTCTCTCACCTCAGGAGACGTCATGGTCGACACCGACTCACACACCATCGATGGCCGCCTCGCCACGCGCTTCGAAGAGCTGGTGCGCCAGCTCGACGGATCTCAGTCGTGAGCGGCCTCGACCTGGATCGTCTCAAGAAGAACCTCGATCGCGCCGAGCCCGTGGTGGTGCAGGGCCGCATCGTGCGCGCGACGGGCCTGGTGCTCGAGGCCTCGTTGCCCCGCGTCGCCCTGGGCACCGCCTGCGAGATCATCGACGACGACGGCCGGGTGTTTCAGGCCGAGGTGGTCGGCTTCAACGGCCCCACGGCACTCCTGGTGCCCTTCGGCGAGATGGAGGGCATTCGCGAAGGCTGCGTGGTGATTCCCCGGGCGGCGGCCGGTGAGCTGACGGTCGGTGAAGCGCTGCTGGGCCGGGTGGTCGACGCGCGCATGCAGCCCATCGACGGCGGTGCTGCGCTCTCGCTGCGTGATCGGGTGAAGCTCACCGCGGCCCCGCCCCCCGCGATGCAGCGGAGGCGCATCGACAAGCCGATGGTGCTGGGCGTGAAGGCGCTCGACGCGTGTCTGACGCTCGGTGAAGGCCAGCGCGTGGGGGTGATGGCCGGCCCGGGTGTGGGCAAGTCGGTGCTGCTCGGGATGATCGCCCGGCACGCGAAGGCCGAGGTGATCGTGGTCGGGCTCATCGGTGAGCGCGGCCGCGAAGTGCGTGAGTTCGTCGAGCGCGACCTGGGGCCCGAGGGCCTGGCCCGCAGCGTGGTGGTGGTGGCGACCGGTGACGAGCCGCCCCTGGTGCGCGTGCGCGCCGGCATGGCGGCCACCGCCGTGGCCGAGTACTTCCGCGCGAAGGGCAAACGCGTTCTGCTGCTCATCGACTCGCTCTCGCGCATCGCCATGGCGCAGCGTGAAATTGGCCTCGCCGCCGGGGAGCCGCCCACCTCGAAGGGCTACCCGCCTTCGGTGTTCGCCGCACTGCCCCGGCTCGTCGAGCGCGCGGGCAACGACGCAGGCCAGGGCAGCATCACCGCGCTCTACACGGTGCTGGCCGAAGGCGACGACATGGCCGACCCGGTGACCGACTGCGCCCGCGCCGCGCTCGACGGTCACATCGTGCTGTCGCGCCGCCTCGCCAACGCCGGTCATTTTCCCGCCGTCGATGTTCTGGCGTCCGTGAGCCGGTGCATGTCGGACGTCACGTCCGTGACGCATCGCGAGCAGGCCTCCACCGTGCGCGATGTGCTCTCTGCGTACCGCGAAGCGACCGATCTGATTGACGTTGGGGCCTACCAGGCGGGCTCCAACCCCCGTGTCGATCGGGCCATCCAGGTCATCGGCACGCTCAATGCTTTCCTGAAGCAGTCACCGGTCGAGCGGTTCTCGCTCGAACAAACGCTGACGAACTTGAAG
>JANODF010000575.1:0-7028 GCA_031412555.1 Archangium sp.
TGCTCCCATCGAGCGCCTCGAAGAGGAACCCGCGGAAGACCACCACCACGTGCAGCAACACGCCCAGCAGTACCGGCACCGTCACGGCGGGCATGGGTAGAGCGCGCAGCGGAATGGTGCCGTCGATCATCAGCCAGATCACGCCCAGGATCAGCGCGTTGGGAATGAACCACTCGATCCAGTTCTCCTGCAGGAAGCTGAAGCTGCGCTGCGCCGTCTCGATGAAGCCGCTGGTGCCCTTGATGTAGATCACCTCGGGCGCTGCGTTGAACACCACCAGGCTCAACATCACCAACGCGTCGCGCAGCTGCCGGCTCTCGGCGGTCAGCATCATCGGCCCCAGCAGCAGGCTGATGATCCAGATGGCGAAGAAGACGTTGATCCACGTCCAGAAGTAGGCGCCGATGCTGGTGCGCAGATCGGCCACGCCGACCCGGTTCTTGGCGACGATTTGCGCGACGAAGTACGTGTAGACGCTCAACACGGCGCTGCGGGCGAGCGACATCACGAAGCCGCCTGCGTACCCCATGGGCGAGACCGCCATACCCAGGGCGATGAAGGCGAAGACCAAACCCATCGGCAACACGAGCGTCCACAGGTTGCGGCCGATCGCCGCCAACGCGTTCACGAACGCCTGCCCGTAGATGCGCGCGTAGACGAGGATCATCAGTCTTTCCCCAGTTCCTCGAGCAGCGCCGCGGTGTGCTCGGTCAACTCGCTGGTGCGATCGAGCAGCTGATCGAGCTCGAAGAAGATCGCGTCGATCTCGTCGGCGCGGCGGGGCGCGGGCACGTCACCTTCGTTGCCCAGGCGCTCGATGAGCGTGACCACCCTCAGCAGGTGTTCGTGCGCCAGCAGCAGGTCGCGCCCCGCCCGGGTGCCGTGTTTGGTGAACAACAGCCCGGTGGAGAAGAGGCGGGTGACCGCGCGCTTGTTCGCCTTGAGCACCCGGTCGAGCCGGGCGCGGTAGTTGTCCACCCGGCGCGAGAGACGGGCGTCGTGGAGGTTCACCACCTCCGCGATGGGAACGGCTTGCAGGGTCGCGCGGCGCTTCGACATTTCGCCCGCGCGCATAGCACAGCCCAACCGGAGCCCAAGGCTGCTACGGGGTGCTTCATGCCAGCCTCGCTGCAGGTCGTTGAAGTCGCTGAGGGCGTTCGCTCGCTGACCATCTCCCACCCCGAAAAGAAGAACGCGCTCGACGCTGATTTTCTCGATGCGCTCGAGCATGTGCTCACCAAAGAGGTGGGCGTGCGCGCGTGGTTGTTGCGGGCTCAGGGCAGCGTGTTCTCGTCGGGCTACGACCTCATGGCGCTCACGGGTTTTCCGGAAGGCCGCCCGTTGCCCGAGGTGCGCATGGGCGAGGTGTTCGACCGGCTCGCGCGACATCCGGCTCCGAGCGTCGCGTTGGTGACGGGGCCGGCGGTCGGGGCCGGGTGTGAGCTGGCGGCCGCGTGCGATTTTCGGGTGGGGAATGGGCTGGCGCGGTTCTCGATGCCGCCGGCGAAGCTGGGCGTGGTGTACGCGCTCAAGGGGCTGCAGCGGGTCGCCTCGCGCGTGGGCGAGCAGGCGGCGCGGCGCATGTTTTTGACGGCGCGGCCGGTGGGGGCGGAGGAGGCGGCGCGGCTGGGTTTGCTCGATGTGTTGGCGGAGAACGCGGAGGCTGAGGCGATCCGGTTGTGTACGGAGATCGCGGCGCTCGCTCCGTTGGCGGTGCGGGGGATGAAGCGGGGTTTTGAGTTGATTGCTGAAGCGAGTGAACAGGACCTGGCTGCGTATGAAGCGCTGCGGCGGGTCTCGTTCAACAGTGACGATGCCCGGGAGGGCAAGGAGGCGCTGCTGGCTCGGCGGCCTCCGAAGTTCAGAGGGTCGTGACCCTCACCCCGACCCTCTCCCAGAGGGAGAGGGAGGCTCTTGTTCTTGTTTGTCGTTGTTTTGGGCAGCTCAGACGTCGGCGAACAGTTCGCTCATGCGCACTCGGAGCGCGGTGGCGATCCGATAGAGCGAGGAGATCGACGCCGATGATTCGGCTCGTTCGATCTGCGAGAGCAACGAGACCGACAGGCCCGTGCGGCGAGCCAGTTGCTTGAGCGTCAGGTTCTGACGCGTGCGGCCTTCACGAATGAAGCGGCCGATGGTGCGGTGCAGCTCGGCCTCGGGATCGCGCGTGATGCCCTTCTTCTCGAGCACCCGCTTCACCGTCTCGATGAAGTTCACCGGGTCGATGGGCTTCTTCACGTAGTCGCTGGCAGCGAGCTTGAGGCTCGCGACGGCGGTCTCCACGGTGGGGAAGCCGGTGGCCACGATGACGGCGACGTCGTCGTCGAGCTCGCGGATCTGCTCCAGGACCTCGGTGCCCGACAGCTTGGGCATCATCATGTCGAGGATGACCAGGTGGAAGTTCCCCTCCTTGAGGGTCGCGATCACCTTCGTCGGATCCAGCAGGGCGGTGACGAGGTAGCCCTCCTTGATCAAGAGGGCCTTGAAAAGTTCAGCGTTATCGGACTCGTCGTCCACGACAAGGATTCGGATCTGTTGAGAGCCGCGCACGGAGGGGTCCTGGGGTGGAGGAGGGACTACGGGTTCTTCGCCGCGTCGAGGATGGCTTTCACCCTCTGCACGTACTCGTCGTCGGGTGGAGCGACCTGGAGGAATCGCTCGTAGTTCTTGCGAGCCTTTTCCATGTCGTTGGCGCTGCCGTCACGGCCAGCAATGTAGGCGTACACGCTGCCGAGCTGCCGGTAGCAGGGGTGGTAGGTGGGCGCGACCTTGATGCAGCGCTCGAGCAGCATCGCCGACTTCTCGAAGTTGCGAGCCTTCTTCTCGTCGGCCGCTTCTTTGGAGAGCGCTTCCGCCTCGGCCATCTTCGCGTTGGGCACCTTGGGCGGCTCGACCTTCACCACCGGGTCCACCTTGGGCGGCGGATCGACCTTCACCACCGGAGGCTCCACCTTGGTGGGCGGGTCGACCTTCGCGGCCACCTTGTCGGACACCAGCTTGGCGCGGCGCGACTCGAGCTCGTCGTACTTCGCGCGGAGCAGCTTGGTGCCAGAGGCCGAGTCGAGCTGGTTCTTGGCCTTCTCCAACGAGCCGGCGTCGAGCAGCTTTCCGGCCTGCTCCAGCGCGTTGCGGTTGGGCTTCTCACTCTCGAGCTGCTGCAAGAACGTCTTCGCTTCGGCGATGAGCGTGCCTTCGACGGTCGCTTCTTTGGCGAGCGCTTCGGCCTTGTTCCAGTCGAGCTCGGTGGCGCCCTGGCGGGCATCGGCCAGCTTGGCGAGCGCCTCCATCTTGAGCGCCTCGAGGTCGGGCTTCGCCTCGGGAGGGTTCTTCACCGCGATGGGGTCCTTCACCGGCTTGTCCTTCGGCGGGACGGTGACCGGATCCTGGCTGCTCTTCCACACCATGTAGCCGCCACCACCGATGATGACGACCAGCAGGGCGACGGCGACGGCGATGAGCGGCGTCTTCGAGGCCACGGCGGTATCGGCTTCCGCGGTGACGCTCGAGGAGGTGCTGGGCGGAATGTTCACCTGCTCGCCGGGGCCCACGAACTTCAGCTTCACGTGGCCCAGCTCGATGACGTCGCCGGGGCGCAGGGTGACCTGCGCGTACGACTCGCCGTTGACCATCAGGCCGTTGGCGGACTGCATGTCGACCACGCGCCACTCACCCGTCTCTTCCCGCACCACTTTGCAGTGGGTGCGAGAGAGCGAACGGTGATCGAGCGCGATGTCGTTGTCGTCGGTGCGCCCGATCTTCATCTCGGTGCGGTTGCAGACGAACTCGCGGCCGGCGAAGTCGGTGTTGAGCACGACCAGGCGGGGCGCTTCGGTCGAGTCGATCTCGGCCACCGCGCGTTTGCGGTTGCCCTCGATCTGATCGATGCGAATGACCGCGGTCGACTGGTGTTTGGGGATCGACGGAGGCGTATCGCTGCCGACTTCACCTTCTTCGGCGTCGCGAACGTCTTCATCTGCTGCTTCTTGCGGTGACTCGACCGCGGGCAGCGCCGGCATGGTGGCGCCGGGATCGGGGAGCTTTCGGGTGGGCGCCTCGAGCGGCACGGTGGGAGCGGTGGCCTGCTTCCCTTCTTCCGCCTGGAGGGCCAGATCGTAGTCGCCGATCTGAATCAGATCGCCGTCAGCGACCTGCACCTGGCCGGAGATCCGGTCGCCGTTGATCCTGATCCCGTTGTAGCTCCCGAGATCTTCGATCAACACGTGACCGTTGTTCCGCATCAGCCGCGCATGGCGACGTGACACGTTCCGCTCCGTCAGGCGGATGGTGTTCCCCTCTTGACGACCGATGGTGATCTCGTCCCTCACAAAGGGAACGACGGTCTTCCGGCCTTCGTCGTCTTCGATGATCAGCTTCAACACGCCGGACCTTTCTACCATCACTGTATGGATCCGCACACCAATCATGGCGGCCGAAACCCGAACGTTTCCACATCGTTCTGGAGATCGACAGCGTGATCATGGCAGGGGTGCTTCGACTACAGTTCCATCGGACGAATGGCCGGCCCTGTCACACTGCGCACCGACGCTGGGGACGAAGACCTCGATCTGACTGAGTTCGAGGCCCGTCTTCAGCAGGGAGAAATCTCTCCGCAGAGCCTCGTGCGCCTGCCGGCGGTGACCGGTGACCACTTCATTCCGGCCTGTGAACTGGAGCTCTACCAGCGGCTCCACCAGCCCCGCCGGGCCTATTTTCGACGCGCTTTTTCGGTCAGCCGCTTCCCCTGGCTCACTTCGGGGCTGATCCTCATCAATGTGGCCGTCTTTCTCGCCACGGCTGAAAACGGCGAATTGGGCCTCGACGCGATGGTGCGCAGTGGGGCCAAGGTGGGGCCGCTCATCTTCGACCTGGGCGAGGTGTGGCGACTGTTCACCGCCAACTTCCTCCACCACGACGCCCTGCACATCGGGCTGAACATGTTCGTGCTCTTCAACGTGGGCGGGGTGCTGGAGAACACCTACCGCACGCTCGATTACCTCTGGCTGCTGGTCTTCACCGGCATCGCCACCATGACCACCTCTCTCTTTCTGAACGACGCCATCACCGTGGGCGCGTCGGGCATGGTGTTCGGTTGTCTGGGCGGGGTGTTGGCGTTCGGGCTCAAGTACCGCAGCCTGCTTCCTCCGTCGTACCGGAGCCTGCTGGGCGACGCGGCCATTCCCACCGTGCTGGGCCTGCTGCTGATCGGCATCACCTCGCAAGGCGTGGACAACTGGGCGCACGTGGGTGGCCTGCTCGCGGGCATCGCCACCGGCGCGTTGATGCGGCCCCGGCTGTTGGCCGATGCGCGGCCGCTCTGGTGGGAGCCCGCGGTGCGAGCGGCGCCTTCGTTGGCGGTGTTGACCGTGATCTTCCTGGGTGAACCTCTTTTCTTTGGGCAGTTCCTCCCGCGGGTTCGGGTGGAGCGCTCGGAGGCCTTCGGGCTCACCATGCCGGTGCCTTCGGGCTGGGTGAGCGGGGCGGATCCGCTGGGCTCCATCGCCTGGTTCAACGGCCTGTCGAGTGCGGGCCGGGCGAGTTTTGCCGCCGAAGCGGTGGAGATGCCGGAGGGGGCCGACGTGAACGAGGCCGCGCGGCGATTCGTGCAGCAGCGCCTCAACCCCCGCGATCTGGGTGACGAGGTGCTCTCGGTGCACGCGGAGCCCGCTGAAGCGTGGCGGGTGGCCGACCGCGATGGCCTGCGCGTGCGGGTGACGATCAAAGAGACCGGCGGGGTGCGCAGGTTGATGGTGTTCTTCGTGCCGCGCGGAACGCTCGTCTATCAACTGGTGGCGGAGTGGCCGCAGGGTTTCCCCCGTTATGCGCAGGTGGCGGAGTGGATGGTGGCGGGGCTGCGTTTCACCGAGCCGCGCGCGCTGCGCCTGGTGCGCGGCGAAGCCCTGCTCTTTCCCAACTCGCCCGACGCGTTGGCCCGGCTGGGTCTGGCGCTGCTCGAGCAGGGAGAAGGGCCGGCGGCGGCGGAAGCGCTGCAGGCCGCGGTGCGTGGTGCTCCGGCGATCGTGCCGTACCGGGTGGCGCTGGCCCGCGCGTTCCTGGTCTCCGGTGAAGTCGACCATGCGTGCGAAGCCAGTCAGGCCGCGTTGACCTACAGCCCGGACGACGCGCAGGCGCTCGAGGCCGATGCGCGGTGTGAATTGGCCCGAGGCCACCCGCGTCGTGCGCTCGAGCGGTTGGGGCAGGCGAGGGTGGCGGCGCCGCAGGATGAGCGGCTCAAGGATGCAGAGACGAAGTTGCGCGCCACGTTGCCGGAGTTCAGATAGGCCTTCACGCACCATGCGAGTCACGTTGCTGATCGTGTCGTTGGTCGCCTCCGCCGCGTTCGCGGAAGAGACCGCTGCCGAGATCTCGAAGAAGTCGCGCGAGCGCGGCGCCCTCAACCTGGTGGGGCTGACCGCCGAGATGAAGCTCGTGTCCATCGCGGCCGATGGGAAGTCGAAGGAGCAGGTGCTCACTTCGACCTCCAAGACCATCAACGGCAAGAGCCACGCGCTCGCCCGGTTCTCCGCGCCCGCGGGTGTGTCGGGTGTGGCGGTGCTCACCATCGCCGGCGAGCAGGGGCAGGGCGACGACGTCTCGCTCTATCTTCCCAAGCTCAAGCGCGTTCGGAAGGTGGCGAAGAGCGATCGCGGCAAGGCGTTCATGGACACCGATTTCTCCTACGCCGACATCGGCTCGAACGGCACGCGCGACGAAGACACGAAGCGCCTGGAAGATTCGAAGATCGAAGGGCGCGATTGTTTCGTGCTCGAGGGCAAAGGTGACGAGTCGTCGCCCTACGGCCAGGTGAAGATGTTCGTCGACAAACAGACCTGGGTGCCGATGCAGGTCGAGTACTCCGACAAGTCGGGCAAGCCACTCAAGCGTTACCGCACGCTCAAGCTGAAGCAGTTCAAGGAGCGCGTGCTGGCGGCGGAGTCGGTGATGGAGAACCTCCAGTCCGGCACGAAGACCCAGATGACCGTTCTCAAGCTGGAGGACTCGACGCTGGGTGACGAGGCCTTCACCGATCG
>JANODF010000576.1:0-2595 GCA_031412555.1 Archangium sp.
GCACCAGCGAGCTGAAGCCGATGAAGGTGCGCGTGCTCCAGCCTTCGCCGCTCAGGCCGAGCACGGCCGTCAGCCCCGCGTAGCCGGCCACCACGGGGAGCGAGAGCAGCTTTGCTTGAACATCGGGCTGGTAGCTGGAGAACTCCAGCCGCGCGGTGATCAACGCCGCGTCTCGAATGAACGACACCCCGAGCGCCCCTGCCGCGTGGCGCTCGTACCCGCCGCCCACCGAGACGAGCAGATATTGGCTGAGCCAACGCCGGTAGCCGCCTTGAACCTGCAGGCCCAGGCGCAGCGCTGGCACCCTCACCACCGCTCGCGCCTGCGCCCAGAACGTCTGCGCCGACACGGGGCGCTCCTCAGTCAGAAGGATCTCGTCGTCGGCCTGCGCCTCGGCTCGTTTGACGACGGCGTCGAAGCCCTCGTCGAGGTGGGAGTACAGCCAGCGGTCGACTGAATCGAAGGGTCTTGGGTTGAGGGGCCGAGGCGTGAAGGGCCGCACCAGCACACCCGAAGGCGTGTCCTCCGTGGTGTGGCAGCCGGTGCTCTCGCCCCACCGGAGGCAGAGGTCGGTGTTCGGCAGTGTCGGCGCCTGGCAGGGCTGCAGCGCCGACAGACAGCCCAGCGAGGTGACCTGCGGGAGCGACTGCACCACGCCTTGGACCGACGCGCGCGTCTGCCCCTGAATCGGCTCGTGTTGGTAGTGCTCCTGCAACAGCTCATCGGCTCTCAAGGCGCGCCGCGCTGCGGGCAGGCAGGCGGTGAGCGTCAGCAGCACCAGGAGCAGCAGGCTCCGCATCAGGTCACTTGCTGCAGGGGATGTCGGTACACGCACCCCACATGCCGGTTCGGTTGGTCTGGGCTTCCGCTTCGTAGGTGGCGAACTCTTCCTCACGGGCCTTCCCGCCGGGCGAGACGTAGAGGAAACAGGCGAGGCCCTGCTTCGCCAAGTCGGCGTTCACTTCCACTCCGTCGACCGTCACGTACGCCAGGGTGCGGCCGAACCGATCGGTGCAGCTGCCTTCGTCGTACGCGAGGTTGATGGTCTTGCCGGCCACCCGCGAGACGGTGAACGCCTTCGCCTGCTCGCCGTAGCAGTCGTTTTTGCCCTGCGTGGTCTCCGGCGTGTCGACCAGCAGCAGGCGTACGCGCGAGCCATCGAGCAGCGCGAGCGTGTCTCCGTCGATCACGAAGTCCACCTGCGCCGTCGAAGGGCCACACTTGCTCTCGGGAGCGGGGGCTGAACACCCCAAGAGCACCATCACCACCAGCGCCGCCTGTTTCACGGGCAGGAGACGTTGGCGATGCCCGGCGTGCCGCGATTGCCGCTGGTGCCGTACACCGTGCCCGTGGGCGTCACGCAGTGGTTGGTGTCGTTGTCGGCCGGGGTGAGGAAGTTCGGGTTCACCTGCTCCGAGACACCCGCGGCCCCGCCCGTGGTGGTCACCACGTCAGCGGTGCCGCCATCGGGGTTGAAGAGCGTCACCACGGTGGTCGAGGTGAGCGCGCTGGTGGTGGTGGCCACCAACGGGGGCAGGTTGCCGTTCATCGCCGTGTTGTTGTTGCGGCCGATGAGGAAGTACTGATTCGGCGTCGCCGGCAGGCAGTTGATCGAAGTGACGATCAGCGGGGGCGTGGTGGTGCCCAGGCCGAAGCGGTACCGCACGCCGTTCAAGTCGAACGCGCTCTTGGCGAGGAACTCGAAGTACTCGCCGTTGGCCGCGCCCAGGGCGCCGGGGTCCGACATCCACTCGGTGATCAGCAGGTCTCCGTCAGGAGGCGGCCGCGCCGGCCGGTTCATGCTGGTGCTGGTGTCGAAGCAGCTGCCGGGCGCCACGCAGGCGTCGTTCACCGTGCCGGGTGAGCCGAAGTCGCCGCCGCCGTCTGCGTGCCACTTGTTGGGCGCGAGGCAGAAGTTGCCAGGGGTGTCGTTGGCGAGCGGGTCGAGCAGGGTGGGGTCGAGCGACCACGACTTGCCGCCGACGGAGGGGCTCAGCGCGATCTCGTCGATGCCCGCGTCGCCACGCGACAAACCGATGCGCTGGTTGACGCCGTTGGCGAACGAGGGGCCCGAGTAGACGATGCGCGGCGTGGGCAGGTCTCCGTTGACGAACGAGTCGGAGGATCGCGCCAGCAGCACGTACTCACCGGGCTGCACCGCCAGACAGGTGCCGCTGGTGAGCCGGGCGTTGCTGGTGCTGGTGTAGACGGTGAGATCGTTCAAGTCGACCGGCGCGCGCGCCAGCACTTCGAACCACTCGGTGGTGGTGTCCGTACCGCTCGGGTCGGCCATCACCTCGGTGATGATCACGTCGCCTGCGTTGGGCGAAGTGATGGCGCGCATGCCGCCGTCTTCGATGCAGGTGCCCGTGGTCGCTTCAGGAATGCAGGTGGGGTTGGCGCTGCCGGGGGTGCCGGCGTTGTTGCCGAAGTACAACGCGCCCGGGGGCGTGTCGCAGTAGTTCGCTTCGACGGCGAACGCGGGCGTGGGCGTCTGCACCCCGTCGAGCATGCGGCTGCGCGCCGACTTGGCGGGCGTGTTGTAGGTGTACTCCCCGAGGATGGTGTTGCCGCAGCGCACGCCGACGACGCCGC
>JANODF010000577.1:0-3763 GCA_031412555.1 Archangium sp.
CGTTGAGTTGCATCGTTCTGGCGTCGTGCGGTGCGCCCGTCGTTGCCGGCAATGATGCGGGCACAGGTGGCGGCGGAACCGCGACAGGTGGAGGAACCGCGACTGGAGGGGGCGGTGGATCAGCCAACACGCTGCCGTCGATCGCGGGTTGCACGATTCTCCCCGCCAATCACATCTTCAACACCCCGATCGACACCCTGCCCGTACACCCGTCATCGACTGCGTTCATGTCGGTGGTCGGCGTGCGCAACATCCACCTCGACCTGGGCCGGCAAGAAACGCAGAGCGCGGCTGACTACTACGGCATCCCGTACAACGTGGTGAACGGCTCGACCCTCACCTGGTCGACCTTCGCGTACCTCGCAGGCGACCCCGGTCTCGATTGGGATCCGAGTGAAGAGTCCGACTGCGCAACGGGCTCGGCGCACACGATCGTCTCACCCTGCCTCGCGGCTTCAGCCCCGATGCCGCAGTTCCCGATTCCCACGAACCCGCTCGTGGAAGGCGGCCTCGTGATGGATGGGCCGAACGCGCCGTACGGTGACCACCACATGCTGGTGCTCGACTCAAACAGCTGCCGTCTCTGGGAGGCGTACCACGCGTACACCTCGCCCGGTCCGTGGCACTTCTTCGGCACTGCGACGTTCGATCTCAACTCGAACGCGCTGCGGCCCGCGAGTTGGACCTCGGCCGACGCGGCGGGCTTTCCAATTCTTCCGTTGCTGCTGCGGCCCGATGAAGCTTCGGCCGGAGCGATTCGGCACGCGCTGCGCTTCACCATTCCTTCGGGATCGATTCGCAGGAGCTACGTATGGCCTGCGACGCACTTCGCCGGCGGTTCGACGAGCACGAACAATCCGCAGATGGGTCAGCTGTTCCGGCTCAAGGCCAGCTACGTGATTCCGTCGAACTACAGCACGCAGTCGAAGGCGATCCTGCAGGCGCTCAAGACGTACGGCATGTACCTCTCGGATGGCGGGTCCTCGATGTACATCCAGGGCATTCCGTCGGCGAACTGGTCGACGTCGGTGTTCTCGGAAGTGCAGTCGGTCAGCAGCAGTCAATTCGAAGCGGTCGACATCAGCGCCATCACTTCACGCGCGGGCTTCTCGGCGACCTCGGCTGCGGTTCCTCCGTGAAGGCATCAACCCCCTGAGCCTGAGGCCCCCGAGCTCCTCTCCCCGAGGGGAGAGGGTTTACCGCTCTGTCTGCAGACGCTCGAACCCTTCGCGAACCGCGGCATCGGCAATGCGGCGAAGCGCGGCAGCCCTGTTCGACTCGGTCAGCAGCACGTCGGCGCCCGAGGGGAATTCTTCGGAGACCGCGACGGTGGTGCTGCCGACCGTCACCCCACCCTTCTTGAGGGTCAACGAGATGGTCGCCGACATCCGAAACACCGGCTGACGCGGCAGTGCAGGCGCGGTGAGAAACGGTCCACTGCTCACCGCGAGGAGCGTGCCTTCGAGCACACCTTCCGCATCGGGCCCACCGAGGCGCCCGGCTCGCTCGAGCTGATCTCGTGCGGCTTGCGTGAAGGCCATCTCAGCGGCCGGTTCGGCGGTGCGGTTGACGAAGAACGGCACGTGCGCTGAACGCACGGGGAGCGAGGCGTTCGGCGCCGTGAAGCGGTACCCGCAACTGGCGAGGGTGAGGAGAAGGAGGACAAGGAGAGGCGGTAAGCCCTCTCCCCGACCCTCTCCCCCTCGGGGAGAGGGAGACAGAGAGAGAGTGAGAGTTCTCATCCGACGACGAAGCTGACGATCTTCTTGTGCACGAAGACGAACTTCTTCACCGTCTTGCCCGCGAGCGCCGCCTGTACCTTCGGGTCAGCCTCGGCGATGGCACGCACCTCCGCTTCCATCGCGGTCGCCGGCGCCTGGATCTCCGCGCGCAGCTTGCCCATCACCTGCACGCCGTACGAGATGACGTCGTCGACGACGAGGCTCGGATCGTACGCAGGCCAGCTCTGCTCTTCGAGGGGCGAGGTGCTGCCGTAGCCCTCCGCCAGCTCATTGGCGAAGTGCGGCACGAACGGCACCAGCATCGTGGCCAGCAGCTGAATGGCCTCGTTCATGGCGGCCTTCTCGGCCTGGGTGGTGACTTCCTTCACCAGGTAGAGCTCGTTCACGTACTCCATCGATCCAGCGATGGCCGTGTTGAAGGACAACCGCTCGATCGCATCGGTGATGCGCTTGAGCGCCTTGTGCGCCGCCTTGCGGATCTCCAGCGCCTTGCCCTCGAACGGGCCGTCCCACTTCGCGCCCTTCACTTGGCGCTCATGCGTCGCGCCCAGCGCCCACACGCGCCTCAAGAAACGGAACGAGCCCTCGACGCTCTTCTGGTTCCAGTCGAAGTCGCGCTCCGGAGGACCTGCGAACAACACGTAGGCCCGCGCGGTATCGGCGCCGAACTCCTTCACGAGATCAGACGGAGCCACGCCGTTGCCGGCGCGCTTGCTCATCTTGAGGCCATCGTGACCGTTCACGATGCCCTGGGTGATCAACCGCGTGACCGGCTCGTCGACCGGCGAGAGGCCCAGCTCCTTCATCACCCGCGTCCAGAACCTGAAGTACAGCAGGTGCATCGTCGCGTGTTCAGGACCGCCCACGTAGATGTCGACCGGCAGGTACTTCTTCGCCACGGCCGCGTCGAACGGAGCGGTATCGAACTGCGGCGAGAGATACCGCGCGTAGTACCAGGTGGAGTCGACGAAGGTGTCCATCGTCTCCGCCTCACGCCGCGCGGGGCCGCTGCACTTCGGGCACGTGGTGTTGACGAAGCCAGGCACCTTGGCGAGCGGCGGTTCACCGGTACCGGTGAGCACCTTCTCCACTTCGATGTCGGGCAGGCGCACGGGCAGCTGCTCGTACGGAACGGGGATGCCCTTCTTCTCGGGATCGCACTTCTCGCAGTAGACGATCGGGATCGGCGTGCCCCAGTAGCGCTGGCGGCTGAAGCCCCAATCCTTCTGGCGCCAGGTGGTCATCGGAGCGCCCTTCTTCTGCTCCACCAACCACGCCGACATCACCTTGCGCGCTTCAGCCGACGTCTTGCCGGTGTACTCGCCGGAGTCAGCCAGCAGGCCGTCTTCGGTGTACGCCGCCGGTGCGGTGGCCTCTTCACGCTGAACGATCTTCGCGGGGGTGATCACCACCCGAATCGGCAGCGCGTACTTGCGAGCGAAGTCGAAGTCGCGCGCGTCGTGCGCCGGCACGCTCATCACAGCGCCCGTGCCGTAGTCAGACAGCACGAAGTTCGCGATCCACACCGGCACCTTCGCGCCGGTGAACGGGTTGAGCGCGTACGCGCCGGTGAACACGCCTTCTTTCTCAGCGCCTTCTTCGGTGCGCTCGGTCTTCGACTTCGCGGCCATCTTCGCCACGAACGCGTCGACGTCGGCCTTCTGATCGGCGGTGGTGATGCTGCGCACCACGCGGTGATCGGGCGCCAGCACCACGTAGGTGCAGCCGAAGATGGTGTCGACGCGGGTGGTGAACACGCGGATCTTCTCCGCGCTGCCTTCGAGGCCGAAGTCAGCCTCCACGCCTTCGCTCTTGCCGATCCAGTTGCGCTGGGCGGCGGTGATGCGATCGGGCCACTCCTTCAAGGTGTCCAGGCCGTCCAGCAGGGCCTGAGAGTACTTGGTGATGCGGAAGGCCCACTCCGGCTGCTCGCGGTCGAGCACCTTCGAGCCGCAGCGCTCGCAGGTGCCGTCTTTGACCTGCTCGTTCGCGATGACCGTCAGACAGCCGGTGCACCAGTT
>JANODF010000578.1:0-5170 GCA_031412555.1 Archangium sp.
GTTCCGCCCTCGCCCTGACCCTCTCCCGAAGGGAGAGGGAAAGAAGTCGTGAAGCTCGATCTCAAATACCTCGGCTCGTCCGGGATGGTCGGCTCTGCGCTCTCGTTTCAGCCCAACCTCGCTCGCCCGAAGGTGTTCTTCGATCAGCGGCTGAAGAACCCGCTGCGTTTCCGCGAGGCGATGAGCGCGCTGCACGACGTGGTGATCGGCGACTTCCGTTTCAAGAAGCGCGACAAGGCGGTCTACGAGGCGTGGAAGACCGAGCAGACCCGCCAGGAAGACGACCTGCGCGCGTCGATCATCGACGTCGAGAAACGCCGCGAGATCGAGAAGATTCAGGGCGAAGCGCCGCCGGCGAATCTGCAGCAGGACTTCCAGAAGATGCACCACGTCTACTGGACCGCGCGCCGGCAGTGGGCCACCGAGCTCATGCGCAACGATCCGGAGCTGTTCCGCGCGTTGGTGCCCTGCGACCCCGTGGTCACCGTCGCTCCCGACACCGTCTTCTTCGAGTGTTTCGCCAAAGACGAGTCGAGCTACGGCTGTCTCTTCGTCGATCGAGACGCCTTCGAAGGCAGCGCGGCCTCGGGCCTGGGCACCACCAACGTCGACTACTCCATCGCGCTCTACGAACACTTCCAGACGTTGCGCACGTACCGCGAGACGCGCCTGCTGGTGGATCCCACTGGCTTCGAGGTGAAGGTCGAGAGCGCCGGCACCTACCGGGAAGAGAAGATCGATCTCCCTCCCAGCTGGCTCAAGGGTTTCGGTCAGCTCTCCGCGGCGATGGCCCTGCCGTCACGCGAGGTCGAGCTGAGCGTCGACGCGGTTTATTCGCTGCTGGCGCATCTCAAGCGCAATCGGGAAAAAGCGGGCCCGCGTTCGATCGAGTTCCAGCTCACCCCCGGCAAAGCGCCCTCGATGGTGCTGCAGCCGTGGGGCGTTCGCGTGGAGAGTCACGGCCTGCCGTACGTGGGTGAGAAACCCGAGATCATCAAGGTCTGGGGCCGGCGGCGTCTGGGCGTGCTCGCGCGGCTGCTCCCCATCGCGGAGAAGTTCACCGTGCAGCTGCTCGGCTCGGGCCTGCCTTCGATCTGGACCGCGCACCTGGGCGACATGCGCTTCGTGCTCGGTCTCTCCGGGTGGACCACCAACGACTGGACCAGCGGCGGGAATCTCGAGCTGCTCTCGGGGGCGTTCGTGGCCGACCTGCGAGCCAGTGCGCGCATTCTGGAGCACCTCAAGAAGCAGCACCTGAGCAGCTTCGATGAACTCTCCCGCCTGGTGGAGATCTCCCGGCCCGCGTTGATCGGCTCGCTGCACCACCTCTCCCAGCAAGGTCAGGTGATCTTCGACTTCGCCGCAAAGCAGTACCGTTTCCGCGAGGTGATGCCGGTCGCGCTCTCCGAGAGTGTGCTGGGCCCGCCGTCACCCGAGCTGACCGCCGGCATCGACACGTACAAACGCGGAGGCGTCACGCTGGAACGCCGCGAAGTGTTGCCCAAAGCCAGGCAGTTGCTCATCGCGCAGGTGAAGCCCGAAGGTGCGCGCGTGGGCTCCCGCTGCGAGGCGGTGTTCGATGCCGACGGTGGGTTCTCCAAGGCCACCTGCAGCTGCGATCACTTCCGCCAATTCCGGCTCAAGAAGGGGCCGTGCCGTCACCTGATCGCGCTCAAGCTGTTCGAGAACGCCGAGATTCTCTCGACGGATTCTGCAAAGAAGGAGCTGTTGCACTGATGATTTTCACGCCTGCAGGGAGGACCTGACCACCGAGCCCGTCATGCCCTGGTGTTCCGCCAGGGTGGCGCCGTCTCATCCATTCGACCCCACGCCCGATGTTCTTTTTGGGCCGACCCGAGCTGTCACGAGTCGCTTCGCGACGACCAAGACAACGTGGTTTTCATCGCGACAGCTCAGGTCGGCCCCTGGGTTATCGGACGTGGTCCAGAGGTAGAAGTCGGTGGTCAGGTTCTCCCTGAAGGAGTGAAAGAAGCGTGTCGTTCTGGGATCAGGTCAAACGCATGTTCGGCGGCGGGGGCACCGCGCAGCAGAACCTCGTGCGCGACGCGATGCTGGGCCGGGTGGCGCGCAAGGAGCGCTTCACCGCGCTCGACATCGCCAATGAGGTGACCGCGAACGATCCGCACCGCACCGCCGATGATCTGCGTCTGGCCAGCGACACGGTGCACCGGTTGTTCAAAGATGGCCTGTTGCTCCCGCTGGGCTACGCGCAGGACTCGGGGGGCACCTTCGGCCCGGTGAGCTCGCCACCGCTGGTGGTGCCGCCGCCGAACGTGGTGGGCGTGGTCGGCTCGGGGCTCTCGCAGGAGCAGCGCATTCGCGCTTCGATCCACGCGCGGGCCGCGAAGAAGCAGCCGTTCAACTCGATGGAGATCGCAGCCGAGATCACGCGCACGAACTCTCCGGACTTCATGACCGTGGCCACCCTGGTGGGCCGCCTGTGCACGGAGTTGTTGCCGGGCCTCGGTTACTCGCTCGTCGCGGGCACCTGGCGCTTCGGCGTGGTCGCGCCCCCGCCGGTGGTGAATACCCAGCAGCGGCAACAACAGCCTCCGCCGGTGCGGGTCGCGCCGCCTCCGCCCGCGGCGCCGCTGGTGATCAACAGCTACCAGGCAAACCCGGAGATCCTCGGGCTGTCGGCCGACGAGCTGCGAAAACGCGCGGTGAAGATCAACCCGTACCGCACGGCGTGGATTGGCCGGGTCGACACGATTCCGCCGCAGAGTGACGAACGCACCGCGCTCATCGATCGCGGGCTCATTCTGCGCGGGCTGCTCACCGAGGTGCAGATCGCCGAGATCCACCGGGTGGGTGATCTCTGGCTGCGTTTCCACGACGCCGATCGGCTCGCCACCGCTGCTGCCGCGAAGACGGCGGATGACGCGATCGAGCAGATCCGCGAGGCGAAGCGCAAGAAGCGCGAAGAACGCAAGCAGGCTTCGGAGGCCAAAGAGCTCGCGCGTGTCGAAGGCGTGGCGAAGCGCCGCGCGGAAGACATCATCTTCCTGGGTCGCGGTGTCTCTCGCGGGCTCACCGACCGTCGCATCGACGTGGAGTCACTCCAGAAGCTCGGCCTGCCGTTGTGGAGCACGCCGGCCGACGTGGCGAAGGGCCTGAACCTCACCATCAAGCAGCTGCGGTGGTTGTGCTTTCACGCCGAAGCCACTCGCAAGACGCACTACGTCTACTTCGAGATCGAGAAACGTTCGGGCGGCAAGCGGCTGCTCTCGGCGCCGCACGCGTTGCTCAAGGCGACGCAGCGCAAGGTGCTCGACCTGGTGCTCGAGAAGATCCCGCTCGAGGCTGAAGCGCACGGCTTCGTGAAGGGCCGCAGCACCGTCACCAACGCCACGCCGCACGTGGGGCAGGGTGTGGTGCTCAACGTGGATCTGAAGAACTTCTTCCCCACCATCTCGTACCGCCGCGTGCGTGGGCTCTTTCAATCGTTCGGGTTCTCACCCGCGGTCGCCACGGTGCTCGGTCTGTTGTGCACCGAAGCACCGCGCCGCAAGGTGAGCTTCGAAGGGGCGGAGTGGTGGGTGGCCGTCGGTGAACGCTGTCTGCCGCAAGGGGCGCCGACCAGTCCGCTCATCGCCAACGCGATCTCCCGCAAGCTCGATCGCCGCCTGCGCGGCCGGCTCGCGAAGAAGGGCTGGGTCTACACCCGTTACGCCGACGATCTCTCCTTCTCGAAGATGACCTTCACGCGCGGTGAGCTGGGCTTCGTGCACGCGAGCATCCGCCACGTGGTGCAGGACGAAGGGTTCGCGCTCAACCCGAAGAAGGGCCGCGCGCAGGGGCGGGGTGGCCGGCAAGACGTCACCGGCATCGTGGTGAACGAGAAGCCCGGCGTGCCCCGTGACGAGCTCAAGCGGCTGCGCGCGATCCTTCACCAGGCAAAGAAGACCGGCCTCGAGGCGCAGAACCGCGACAAGGTGCCCGACTACCGCCGCGTGCTCGAGGGAAAGATCGCCTACGTGATGATGGTCGACCGCGCCAAAGGTCAGAAGTTGAAGGCCGCGCTCGACGCTGTTTGACCACCGAACGCCGTCGCCCCAGGGGGCTTTGGGTCACTGAATGACCTTCGCCATGCGCAGCACCACGGTCTCGAAGCGTGCACCGACCGCCTTCGATGACTTCTCGTTGATGATGATCTGCGGCTTGTCGCCCACCATGCTCACGCCGAGCGGGAACGACGACTGCACCGTCTCGGCATCGAGAGCGAGCGCGTAGAGCTGGTTGTCTTGCGAGATCTCCCACAGGGCCTTGACGGTCGCCGCTGAAGCGCCGGGCACCACCAGCAGGGCCGAGGCCTTGTGCTTGTCGATCTCCGCCTGCAGCTGGTTCTCGTCGCGGAAGTCGACTGCGATGTACTTGAGCGGGCGCTTCTTGACCTCGGTGACGCTGGAGTCCTTCAGGCTCGCGATGAGCGCGGTGCGATCGGGTGATTGCGAGGGTTCTGAGACGACGAGGAGCACGAAGGGACCCGCTCCACGCGCGTCGAAGTTGACGTCGTAGGTCAGCACCTTGAGCAGCACGGGCAGCGCTGCCTTCACGTCGACCTGTGCGCTGGCAGTCGATCCGGTGAGCATCAGCAACGCCGCGAGAAACTGCCGAACCACCATGAGGGCGAGCGTAGCGCGACTTTTCGCCCCGGCTAGACTTGTGCCGATGAGCCCTCGTGACGCACTGAGTCTGCTGCCCGCGTGTGCGACGACCGGCATCGGTAGCCTGCCGCTTTCACTGGCCGAAGCGCTGCAGGTGTCACTGCAACAAGATGTTCCATACCTGCCGGAGCTGGCCGGCGAGTTGATGCTCCCGCTCGCGTTGAGTTCGGAGTTACCGCCTTCACTCGAGCCGTTCATCAGTGCGCTTCAGCTGCGGGGGGCCCGGTTCGCGAAGGCCCAACTGGCGGGGCCGGCGACGGTGACGGCATTTTCGGAACGGCGCGAAGGCGTGGTCGAACATCTCGCGGCCAAGGCGGCGGCGATCACGCGGGAGTTGATCGCTGCGAAGGTGACACCGATATGTCATCGACACGGGCCAGATCGCCGGCGAGGTGCGGAAGCTGATGCCGGACGGTGTCGATGGAGTCCTCGAGTTGATCGGGACCACGACGCTACTCGACTCGATGCGCTGCGCTCGGCCG
>JANODF010000579.1:0-3697 GCA_031412555.1 Archangium sp.
GACGACCAGCCCCTCGGCATTGCGGCCGTCCCAGGTGATGTTCGCGACGCTGGGGCCGGCAGAGAGGGAGCGCACCACCCGTCCCGTGCCGTCCGTAATCTCCACCGACAACGACTGGCCGGGGTCCAACCGTGCCATCACGTCAGTGGAGTCCTTGGTTCCGTCGCCGTTGGGAGAGAAAAAGGGGTTGGAAAGCGCGACCGCACCATCCTGCACCACGAGCGTACGTTGGGCGGAGTTGTTGTCGTACCGAGATTCAGGCTGCGTGCGCCCCCGGTTCACGACCGCGGTGAGGGTGACGCTGCCAGCAAGGCCCGCGGTGGGAACGTGGAGAGAAGCATCGACCCGAGACTGAGAAGCCACCGTCGGCAACGAAGTGGAAGCGATCGGCGGGCCCGTCGCAGGTCCCAGGTAGAGGTCAACCGACACATTTTGTGCGGCTTGCCCACCCTTGTTGAAGACCGATACGGAGACAGGCAGCAATTCGCCCACCCGGGGAAAGGTGGTTTGCGGTCGAACGTCGGCGTCGCTCAACTCGAGATCCGCGATCGAAGCCGGCGAAAAAGTGGCGACGGCGCGATTGTCGTCCTCGTCGAACTCGTCGACCTGGGCGTTGGCATCGACGACGACCAGAATGACGAGCGGCGAGTTGCCTATCGAAGAGATGGCGGCGTTGACGTCAACTCGGCCCTGAGCAGCCAAACCCGCTACGACTTCGCGCTTGAGGAGCGTGCCACCGGCAGCAGGGTCGCCCCGATACAACTCGACGGCGAAAGGCCCCGCGGCTCCACCTGTGTTGCTCACCGTTGCGGTCACGGCCCCGGGTTGCGCCTCGAGCAAAGGGCTGGGGACTGCCACGAGGTCGGCCACACGAACCGACAGATTCGAAAGCGTCGACGGCTGGACCAGAAACGGAACTTCGCGCCGGTCGTTGTTGGGAACTGAGTCCCCCACCGCGCTCACGTGGAGCCGAGCCGTCAACGCACCTGACGAATTGGCGCGCCAAGTCGCGCTCGAGGTCAACGACCCGCCCACCGAGACTGGCGCACTGGCCGCTGGCACGGTGGCGATCACGGCCCCCATCCCATCGATGATGGAGATGGAGACCGCAGCGTTCGCGTCGAGGGTGCCGAGGTTGTCGATCGAATACGAGAGCACGAGATCGGCCCCCTGCTGCATCGACACGGGTGCTGCGCTCAGGCTTGCCACGCCCAGGTCCACGGCATTTACAACGGGCACGAGCACGCTCGAGTTGTTGTTGGTCTCCTCGGCTTCCTCGATGAGCCCCTGGGGGTCGACGACGAAGGCGGCAGTCACGGGGCCCGTTGCGGCTGGAGCAGACAGCGAGACCGTCGTCGTGCTCTGCGGCGCCACCGAGACGATCGAGGCGCCCACGATGACCCCGTTGAAGACCAGGTTGACCACCGCATCTTGCGCGGCGGTGAGGCCCGAGTTCCCAATGATCGCGGTGACGCGGAGTACGGATGGGCCGCGCAGTTCAGCAGGCACCGACGCCACCGAGCCCTGAGCCACGAAGAGGTCAGGCAACACGGATGGAGACCTGATGAGCAGCGCAACCCTGGCCCGATTGTCGTCCTCCCGGGACTCCTCGAGGGTGCCAGCGGGGTCGACGACCACGAACGCCAGGTTGGACCCGGCATGTGAGCGCGTATCGAGCCGCAGGGTAGCGCTCTGCGCTGAGCCAGCCTGAATCGAAGGGATGATCTCTGGAGGTCCAAGTTCGACACCGTCGGAGTCGAAAGCCTGCACTGCGACAGCCGTCGCCGCCGACATGCCAGTGTTCCGCACGAGCACCCTGGCCACCACGGGTTCTCCTTCAGCGACGGCGGGCGAAGAGAGGGTGATGTCGGCACTGGCCACCGAGACGTTGATCGACAACGCAGCCCGAAGCGCCTTCAGGGCCTCAGCCGTTTGGTAGGCAGACCCGGCCCAGGAACCATCGAGCCGTTGCTGAGAGAACAGAAAAGCTGAGGCAGTCGAGGCCTCGTTCGCGGTGAGCTGTTGCCACTCGGCCAGGCACAAGACCGCATGCGCCGTGGCACTGGCAGAAGTGACGTCGTCGCTGAACGACCCATCGCTGCCGCGGTGCGCTCGGACAAAGGCGAACCCGCGCGACACCGACTGCGTTGCCGAAGCGTCCAACGCACCGAAGCGGTGGAGAAACTGCAAGGCCAAACCCGTGGGCTCGAGCCGGCTGGGGCCCCCTGGCGTCAGTGACCAGCCACCATCGACCCGCTGTTGGCCCAGCAACCAGGTCTTGAGGTCAATCAGTGTCTCTGGTGCCCTGCCCGCTCGAAGCAGGCCTTGGGCAGCGAGGACTGTGTCGATGACGGTGGCGGAGTAGCCCGGCGCGGGGCCAACGGCGGTTGTCCAGGGAGCGCCGAATGTATCGAGCGCCCCCGTCGCCGCAGCCACCTGACCATGAGCCGCCACGATGCCTGAGAGTCGCCGGCCCGCCATGTCCGTGGTGAGCGATGAGCTCTGTTGGAGCCAAGCGCCACCCCTGACTGCGGCCGCGACGGCATCAGGTCGTGCGGCGAAGGCCGTCAGCGCTTCGAGCGCCGTTGCCGTTTCCCGAGTCGCAGTGGCGGTTGCATCCGCCCACGCCCCACTCGGCTTCTGTAGTGCAAGGAGTGCGGCCAGACCGCGGGTGATCGAAGGGTTCGTCGAGACGCCGGTTGGAGCAACCTCGACGAGTTCGGTCTCCATGACGCCACGGCCGCGCGTCAGGAAGAAGAATTCATTCGAGAATTGGCGGCGCGCTGCATCGACGAAATCGAGCTGCGCCTGGGTGGGTAACGCCCCCTGAGGCAGAAGCAGCATGAAGGCCGCCCTGAATTCATGCTGTGCGGCAGCGGCCGAGGGCGCCCGGGGCCCGATCGCCGCGATGACATTCGAAATCTGTACCGAGTTTGCCGTCGCCGAAATCACGGTGCCATCAGGTGGCGTCAGATCAGTCGCGGCATGACCCGGGGCGGTCGGCCGCAAGAGCGTGAAAGGTGCGACTTCGGCCGGAGAGAGAAACCCCATCAGATAGAGATCAAGTTCGGAGTAGCGCCGCCGCGACTCGACCGCGGTGAACGTGCCGTTGCCATTGGGCTGCCATTTCGACCCGTAGAGAAGCGACGCGTTCGAATCGAGGAAGAAGCTCCAATGCGCCCCATCCTGCCCCAGCAGATCGTCAGTCGGGGTCATCGCACCCGGCAACATCACCTTCGCGCGGCCAGACCACTGATGCGCAATCTCGTGGCCGAGTACGCCCATCACCCCCTCGAGCGAGCGGGTGACTGAGTTGGGCATCAACGCATCAATGTCGATGTAACCCTTGAGGCGACCAGCGCTCCCGAACACTGCCGCATTCGAGCCGACGACTGATCCAATGCCGACTACCGCATTGCTGACACTCGAATGGAGACCGGCGACGTCCGGACCGAAGTCGGCGTCAAAGGTCGGGAAGACGACCAAGAAATCGTACTGGTCCGCGTGGGTCTCGAAGAAGGCGCGGGCAACTCGAGCGCGCGCCGCGGTGGCCGAACGCGAATAGTCAGAGCCGTCGTGATTGAGTGCGGGTATATGCGGTGCAGCGGCTCTCGAGCTCGCAGCCACCAAGACCAGGCTGAGAATGACCCCGTAACCGCGCACGCCCACCTCCACACCGACACCGCTCACCGGAGCA
>JANODF010000580.1:0-2916 GCA_031412555.1 Archangium sp.
ACCGCCTCGTCGTACTTCTTGTGGCCGCGGTTGTTTACCTCTTCACCGACGAGATCCTGCAGCCAGTACATGACCAGACTGCCCTTCTGGTAGTGGATGTACTGCTGGTTCTCCACGCGCGAGAGCGGCAGCTCCTTCTTCCGCTCCAGGGCGCGGCCGATCAAGTACCGATCAAGCTCGAACTTGAGGAAGCGGCGCATCTTCTCGGGGCCGTACTTCTTCTTCATCACCATCAACGCGGCGTACTGCGCCATCGACTCGCTGGTGACCGTCGCGCCTTGCACGTCACCCCCCACCACCTGATGGGCCCACCACTGGTGCGCGATCTCGTGCGCGGTCACGTAGTACGGGTAGTCGAGATCCTCGGCGTTGCCCTCGCGTACGCGCGCGATGAAGCCGAGGCCCTCCGAGTACGGAATGGTGTTGGGGAAGCTCTGCGCGAAGGTCTGGTAGCGGGGGAACTCGAGGATGCGGGCTTGCTGGTGCTGATACGGCCCGAAGTTCTCCGAGCAGTACGCCAGCGCGTCCTTCATGCCCAGCATCATGCGGTCGATGTTGTACGGGTGTTTCGCTTCGTAAAAAATCTGCAGCTTCGTGTCGTTCCACACGTCTTCTTTCACGACGTAGCGGGCGGAGAGCACCGAGAAGAAGTTCAAGATGGGCTGGTTCATCTCGTAGCGGAAGAAGCGGCGGCCGTTCTCCGTCCACTCCTTCATCAAGGTGCCGGGCGCGACCGCGATCTGATCGGCCGAGGTGCTCACCGTGGTGCGAAAGCCGATGAAGTCCGAATCGGAGCGGATGTAGTTGCGCTCGAGACCTTTGGGATCGTCGCGGTCGAGCATGCGCTCCCTGGGTGGCAGGTCGTACGACTTGCGGTCTCCGTCTTCGGAGAGCTCGGCGTCTTCCAGATAGCCCACGCTGGGCAGGTTGAAGTTGTTGAAGAAGGTGCCGTTGCCCACCACGTCCTGCCGGCGAGAGCCATGCACGATCGGGTCTGCGCTGAAGATCATCGTGAAGGTGAGCGGGCGCTTTTCACCGGGTTGCAGCGGCGGCTCGAGCGCGAAGATCTGCAGGCTGAACTCATCCACCTTTTGTTTCGGCGTGTTCACCGTGCCGATCGCCAACGCTTCGATCTTCGCGTCGTCGGAGAGGTTCAACATCACCTCGCTGATCGCTTCGTTGGTCTTGTTCTCCAGCACGTACGTGCCGCGCGCTTCCAACCGCGGAGGTGACGCGTCGGGGTAGATGTCGAAGTTCACGTCGGCATCGACGATGCGTGGCGTGGCTTTGTTGGCCCACGACTTCCACCCCTTTTCGTACCCCGCCTGCTGCTTCTCTCCGTCTTTGGCGGTGCGGTACGGATGACGAATGTGCGTCTCGTAGAAGAGGTAGCTGCCGAGCGACACCGCCGAGATCACAGCGAGACCGAGGGCGGCTTTCCACGGGGTGGTGAAACGACCCATGGCCAGGGCCCTGCGCTGACGCACGCTCGCTTCACGCCCGCGCACCGCCAGCAGGAAGGCGATCACCACCAGCACGGTGGCGATCGACCACCAGTAGCCGCGGTAGAGCAGCGAGGCAGGCAACCAATGCCCGTAGCCGTTCATGTCGGAGAAGGTGATGCGCGGCTCTGAGTTGAAGCGGAGCAGCCGCTCCTCCACGCCCAGGATGCCGAAGGCGATCTGGCTGACGAAGTAGAGAACCATCACGCCGTGGCCGAGGTACTTCTGATTGACCAGGATCTGCACCACCAGCGCGAGCACCGCGATGAGCACGTCTTGCAGGAGGCCGAAGACGATCAGCTCCATCGCGTAGAGGCCCCACTGAATGTCGAAGAAGCCACGCCCCAGCTGGGAGGCGAGCGCGGCGCCTCCGATGACCAGTTGCAGGGAGGCGGTGACCAGCACCAGCGCGAAGAGCTTCGAGAGGAACGGCACCCAGGTGGGCACGCGCGAGGCATCGATGATGTCGGCCACTTGCGCGTCGCGTTCTTTCCACACCAGCTCGCCTGCGTAGAAGGTAAGGGTGATGATCACAAAGCCGCCGAAGGTGCCGCCAGCCATCTCCAGCACCTGCCAGGTCACCGGGAGCGTGGCGGTGCCGAAGATCTCTCCGGCCACCAGCACGACGATCAACACGAACAACAGCCCGGCAGCCACGAACGACCAGAAGACGGCGCTGCGGGTGATGTCGCGGAAGTGCAGCCACGCGGTGGCGAAGACGGTGTGCCACCAGCCGCCCGTGGTGGGGGTCGATCGTGTCGCAGGCAATGCGCCCAGGCTCTTCGGCGCTTCTTCCACCGCGATCCGCTTGCCGCGCTGCTCTTCGACCGTGGTGCGAAACCGGTTGACGGTGAGCGCCAGGAGCAGGGCTCCGACGGCCGTCCAGAGGAGCTTGTTGAGCAGCATCAGGCCGTTGAGCGGCACCAGGTCGCGGTTGCGCTCAGCCGGCGTCCAGTAGCGGGTGACCACGTCGAAGGTGATGAAGCCGAACGGATCCGCCAGCGCGCCGATCGTGCGGTTCTGCACGTCGCCGATGGCCGTGCTGAGCACCAGATAGCCGAGCACCAGCACCACCACGCCGACGTAGACGGGCGCCATCTGCCGGCTCAACGCGGCCAACGAGAAGAACAGCGCGCCGGTCACGAAGAGCATCGGCCACACGCTGACCACGTACGGCCAGAGATACACGTCGAGCCGGTGCGGCCCGATCTGCGCGGCTTCGATCAAGTGAAACGCGGCCGCACCCTGCGCGACCAACGCGCCCAGCAACATGCCCGCGGCGATGGCCAGGAAGAGCACGCAGGAAAAAAAGTACGCGCCCAGGAATCGGCCCAGCAGGTAGGTCACCTTCTTCACGTTGCGCGTGAAGATGAGGGGCCAGGTGTTGGTGCCGAAGTCCTGGTACGCGGCCTGG
>JANODF010000581.1:0-2653 GCA_031412555.1 Archangium sp.
CCTGTACCACGACGCTCACCGCGTCTTGAAACACCACATCCGCGAGGTGAACCCCAACGCGGGCGACATTCAGTACCGCACGGCGCGCATCATTCGCATCTACGACCTGGGCTTCGCCGAAGAGGTGCTGCTCGACACCGACCGGCTCTTCTCCGCGATCATCCGCCACGCGGACTTCCAGAAGAAGATGACCACGCCCGAGTTCCACTACCTGCTGGGCAAGCACATGAACGCGATCGAGGAGGAGCTCGGCGTCGAGCAGCCCTCGCTCCTGTCGACCTGCTACCGCCGCGCCGTGCCGATCTTCGTGGGCGCCGTGCAGGATGGCTCGATCTTCCTGAACGTGGTGAAGCTCAAGAAGCTGCTGGGCCCTGAGTTCAAGTTCGAGCTCGACATCAACGAAGACGTCTACGAGATGGCGGCCATCCAGCACTACTGCCGGCACCACTTCTCCAAGCGCATGGCGGTGTGGATTCTCGGTGGCGGCGTGCCGAAGAACTACACGCTCCAGGGCGAGCCGCTGCTCGACCAAATTCTCAACGTGCCCACCTCGGGTTTCGACATCGACGTGCAGTTCTGCGTCGACCCGGTCGACAACGGCGCGCTCTCCAGCTGCCCTGCCGGCGAAGGCCACACCTGGGGCAAGGTGTCTGCCGACGCGGTGGAGACCGGCTCGGTCTACGTGCACTGCGACGTGACTGCCGTCTTCCCGTGGCTCGTGCATGCGCTGATGCAGGTCAAGCAGAGCAAGCGAAAGCCCTTCCGTCTGATGGACAAGATGAAGGACGCGGTGAAGTACCTCGACGTCGACGTGCAGAAGCGCCGCAAGGAGCTGATGGCGACGATCGAGTGGAGCGTCAACGAGGTGCGCTGAGGCGCCGGTAGTCCTTCAGGTTGCGAATGGCGGCCACCTTCTCCCCCTTCTTTTCGTAGAGGCGGGAGAGGTTGAAGTAGGCGTCGACCACGTTCGGATCCAACTCGAGCGTCTCGCGGTAGCGGGCGATCGCGCCGTCGATGCGCCCGAGATCTTCGAGCACCACGGCCAGGTTGAAACAGGCCGTGGCATCGGTGGGCCGCGACACCATCGCCGCGACGTAGTGCGCTTCGGCTTCGTGCAGCCGCCCCTGCTGGTGCAGCAACCGCCCCAGGTTCACGTGCGCGTCGGCGTGGTGCGGATCGGCGGCGACGGCTTCGGCGTAGGCCTCCATCGCGCCGGGGTTCTCGGTCTCTTCCATCTGCACGGCGCTGGCGAACAAGGCGTCGGCATCACGGGTGGGCACCGGCCTCAGCCAGGTGGCGCCCCGCGGTGCGCGGTCGAGGTCGAGCAGCTGCTGGCCTGAAGCGGCGTTCCACCTGGTCGCGCCGGCGTTGACCACCAGCTCCTTGCCGACCTTCTGCATGGTGACCGAAGAGAGCGGCTCATCGGAAGGCAGCTCTGCGCGCACCCGGTCGAGGGCTTCGGTGATCTTCGCCCTGGGCACTTTGCGCTCGGCCAGATCGCGCGCAGCTCGCACCAGCACCAGATCCTGAAATGAGAGCACGTCGCGGGGGCCGTCGAAGACCGAGCTGATCAGCTCACGCGTCACCGCGGGCTGCTGCCCGAGGAGCGTTGCGACTTCGGCCACCGAGTACGCGTGTTTCATGACGAGCGGTGTACCAGGGGGCACTGACATCCTCTGAAAACCGATGGAATATCAGGCTTTTGTCTTCACGAAGCGTTCCGCGAGCAGCTTGATGCCGGCCGCCCCGAAGTCGATGCGCAGCTTGTCGTCGCGTTGATCGAGCACGGTGCCTTCACCGAAGGTCGGGTGAATCACCTGACGCGCAGGCGGGGGCGGCGGCAGGTCGATCACCGGCACGAAGGGCTTTGCATTCACGGCCGCCAGCTCGCCCCAGCGTCGCTTCGTGTAGTCCTCGATGGTGATGGGCTGGCCTCCCGGCTGCGGCCGCCGCGCGTCCCACAACGAGAGGGTCGGCGAGTCGCCTCGGCGAAAGGCGGCGTACAACGGCTCGGAGTCGTCACTGGGCATTCGCGCGAACACCACGTGATCGAACTGCAGCTCGCTGCGCCAGTGGCCCTTGCCGTGGGTGGCATCGAAGGAGGTCGTCAGCTCGAGTGTGAGCGCGGGCATCACGGCCAGTGACGCGCCTTCAGCCGCGAAGAGGGCGAGCACCTCGTCGGGCACGGTGCACTTGAGCGCGTCTTTCACCGCGGCCACCGCTGCCGTGTCGATCACCAGGCTGGGTTTGGCCTTGAGTTGCCAGACGCGCGCGAGGACTCCCCGGGTCTCTTCGGTGATGCGCATTTCACGAGCCATGAATGGCATCTTACGCCCGTGAAACTCGATTCGCAGAGCCGGGTGCTGGTGCTCACGGGCGCAGGTGTTTCGGCCGAGAGTGGGGTGCCCACGTTTCGCGGGATGAACGGATTGTGGGAAGGCCACCGGGTGGAGGAGGTCGCTTCACCGGAAGGTTTCGCGGCCGACCCGCTGCTGGTGTGGCGGTTCTACAGCCTGCGCCGGGAAGGGGCGGCGAAGGTCGCTCCGAATGCTGGGCATGTGGCGTTGGCTCAGTTGGAGGCGCGATTGGGGGAGCGGTTTCTGCTCGCCACTCAGAATGTGGATGGTCTGCATGCGCGGGCGGGGAGCAGGCG
>JANODF010000582.1:0-2763 GCA_031412555.1 Archangium sp.
CATGCACGTGGGACCTGCGGCCTCAGGATCAGAATCCGAGGGGTGGTTTCTGGTGGGTCACGGGTGAGGCCTGGACCACGATGAGAATGATGGCGAACCTCCGACTCCGCTGGGCCTTGTTGCTCCTGGTCCCTGCCTGCACCTGTGCTCCGCGCACGATGATGGCCACTTCAGATGTCGAGGTGGCTCCGGCGCTGCTGGATTTCGGCCGCCTCTACGTCGGGCAAGAGAGGCAGCTCGTTGCGGTGATTCGAAACACCGGCCGCGCGAGCACGTCGGTGCCGCTCTCCGCCGAGCCGCCATTCTTCGTTTCCTCGGCAGAGGTGACGCTCGCGGGTGGCAGCGACGAGTCGGTCACCGTCAGCCTGGTGGCTACTCAACCTGGGCCCCTCGCGGCGGTGTTGAAGGTCGGCACAGCGCGTGTCGCTTTGCAGGCAGAGGTGTTGGCCGTGCCCGATTGTCCCAGCGCGGGCCCGTGCCGCTCAGCGCAGTTCGACTTCACGGCGGAGCGTTGCATCGAGGCAGACCTGGCCGAAGGCGCCGCGTGTCAGACCTCGTGTTTGAGCGAAGGCGTCTGCTCCAGCGGCGACTGCATCGGCGAGGCGGCCAGCTGTGCCGACCAGAACGCGTGCACCCTCGACGTGTGCTCGAGCGCTGGGTGCAGAAACCTGCCGAAGGAATGCGCGGCGCCCACTGATCCTTGCCTGGCTGCGTTCTGCGACCCCACGACGGGCTGTGGAACGGAGCCGGTGCCCGACGGCACCCTGTGCGGCCCCGATGAATGCCTCGCGACGCAGCTCGACGTCTGCATCGGAGGCCAATGTGTTCAACGGCCCCGGCCCGCGACAGGTCGATGCACCAACACGTGGGTCACGACGGGCGTCACATCAGGTCCGCTGGCGTTCGACGAAGCGCGCGGCCTGGTCGTGACCTACAGCCTCGACATGTGGACCTTCGATGGGCGCGCATGGGTGAGGCGAACTCCGGCGCAGTCGCCGCGGTTGCGCGGGCCCATGGTCTACGACGCGGCCCGAAAGCGGGTCGTGTTGGTCGGCTGCGAGAGCAGTCGAACTGCGCCCTGCGAGACGTGGGAATGGGACGGAGTGAACTGGGTCGAGCGAGTGTCTGCGACCCGGCCTGCGGTGCAGCCCTCGTTTGCGCTGACCTACGACTCGGCGCGACAGCGCACGGTCTTGTTCGGGGGCTTCTACTCCAACCAGACCTGGGAATGGGATGGGCGAAACTGGGAGCTGAGGCAATTGCCGGTGTCGCCTCCTGAAACGAACGGCGGCAGCCTCGCCTACGATCCGGTGCGTCGGCGCGTCGTCTTGTTCGGTGGATTCATCGCCGTCGGCGGCGGCCTCTTCGACGTGACGAACGCGACCTGGGAATACGACGGCTCGACGTGGGCTCGAAAGGCTGACGGTCCCGGCCGGACTTACGCTTCGATGAGCTTCGAGCCTGTGACCCGCCGCATCGTGATGCACGGAGGTCTCAATGGAGCCGTGGCGGCATCAGGCACGTGGGCCTGGGACGGCGCTTCGTGGACGATGATTTCAGCGACTGGTCTTTCTTTTCCTTCGACGGTCACCGCGGCAGACGGGGGCATCCTCGCGCTTGATTCGCGCGCGGCCACATGGCGTTGGGACGGCACGAATTGGCTTCCCATCGTTGCACGCGAAGCGCCTGACCACGTCGAAGCCGCCACGTGGGACTCTGAGAGACAAGGCATCGCCTGCTGGGAATTTGGGAGGACCTGGCTGTGGACGGGTGAGCGGTTCGAGGACGCAGGCGTCGGCCCGAACTATCTGCGCAATCCCCAGCTCTTCTTCGACGAGAGCCGGCGCGAGCTGGTGGCCGTGGGAGGCTTTTCCGCACCGGGTGATGCGGGCACGTGGCTTTGGTCGGGCGCCGACTGGAGCCCGGCGCCCAGCCCCGCCTTGGTCAACAGCGAGTATTGGACTGATCGGAGCTCAGCCACCTTCGATTCAGACCGTGGAGTGGGGGTGGTCGTCTCGAGCTACGGCACGCACGAGTACATCGATGGCGGCTGGCAAACCCGAGGATCCCTGGGCGCGCCCTCCGTCATGTCAGTGCAGGTGGCCCACGACAAGGCGCGCTCCACGACCGTTCTGCTGTACTCGTCGGGGGAGACGTTCACCCGAACTGACGGCGGTTCGTGGGTCCTCTCTCCCACTGACGCTGGCCCGGGCACCAACGCGGATCTGGCCTACGACGAGGCGCTTCAGTCCGTGGTGGTGCTGCGCACCGAGGCGAGTGGCGACGTCATGCGTCGCTTCGATGGCCAGTCCTGGCTGTACCTCTCGCCGGGCCGGCTTCCCCCCGTGTGGAACGGCTCTGCCGTGCTGGCGTACGATCGAACCCGAGCGCGCCTCACCTTCATTCGGGGGCCGGTGGTCTGGGTCTACCTGCCGTAGCGCTCGCCCATCACAATCCGAGGGGTGGTCTGCAGTATGTCCGGGGTCAGAGGTTGACCATGTGCCGAACTGTTCTTCTCGTTGCTTTCGTCGTCGCTGGCTTCAGCTGCAGCCCACCCGCACCAGCGCCCCGGTGTGACTTCACCAACTGTGCGAGCGGCTGTTGCGGCGCCGATGGCGTGTGCCAGTCGGGAAGTACCGATCAGGCCTGTGGCCAGGGGGGCCTGCAGTGTGCCGTGTGCTCCGTCGGCTCCTGTCAGGCGGGTCGATGTGAAGTCTCCGGAGCAGGCGGCGGCAGCGCGACGGGTGGCGGCAGCGCGACGGG
>JANODF010000583.1:0-7495 GCA_031412555.1 Archangium sp.
CGAAGCACGAAGAACTTGAGGTACTTACCTTCGCGGAACTGAAGCCGAACCGGGTGATCCGGGGGCTGGTACCGCTCTTCGACCAGCGCCAGGTCGACTCCGGCGTTGTGGGCGCCGTCTTTGACCGCATCAAAGAACGCTTCCGGGCTGACACGCGCGGAGCAGCTGGCGGTGCACAACAACCCCCCAGGTTTGAGGATCGCGAGGGCCTGGCGGTTGAGCGAGGCGTAGCCGTCGAGCGCGCTCTCCACCGCCTTCTGGCTCTTCGCGAAGGCGGGCGGGTCGAGAATGATCAGGTCGAACTTCCGGCCTTCTTTCTTGAACGACTCCAGCAGCTCGAACGCATCGGCGGCGAGGAAGTCGTGCTGGCTGGCGTTGATGCCGTTGAGCGTGAAGTTCTCGCGGGCCAGGGCGATCGCGTCGGCGTCTTGATCGACGGTGAACACGCTCTTCGCCCCACCCAGCGCCGCGTTGACGGAGAAGCCGCCGGTGAAACCGAAGCAGTTGAGAACGTCGAGGTCCTTCGAGATGCGGCGCACCATGTGCCGGTTCTCGCGCTGATCGAGGAAGAAGCCGGTCTTCTGACCTGCGTAGACGTCGACCAGAAACCGCGCGCCGTGCTCGAGGATCTGCAGCGGCTGCGGCGCTTCGGCACCTGCGAGCACCTTGCCGTTGCCCTTCTCGGTGTCGACATCGGCGTCGTCGCGGCCCACCTCGTCACGGCCCACCACGCCCTTGAGGCCGGGCACCATCTTCTCGAGCGCCTCGACGATCATCGGGCGGTGCGGCGTCAGGCCCGCTGAGTACAGCTTCATCACCGCGAAGCCGTCGTAGAGATCGACGATCACCCCGGGCAGCCCGTCACCTTCGCCGTGAATGAGCCGGTAGGCGTTGGTGCCCGCGAAGTCGATCATCTGGTGCCGCGACTGGAGCGCCTGCTGCACCTTGCGCTCGAAGAAGTCGGCGTCGATGGTCTCGTGCGGGTTGGTGGTGAGCACGCGCACCGCGATGGCGGAGAGCGGATCCCAATAGCCGCGGCCGGCGAAACGCCCTTCGTCGGTGAGATCGACCACCGCGCCGATGGGAATGCGCGGGGGATTCTCGATGGCCTTCTTGAACACCCAGGGGTGGCCTGCACGAATGTGACGGCCCAGGCCCGGCTTGACGGCGACTTTGACCAGGTGACTCATGTGGATCTCCTGCGGGCGCGCATGATCGCGTCGGCGACTTCGCCGAAGCCTTTGCCTTCACGCGCGCGGGTGACGAAGCGGGGTTTGGCGTCGAGCTGCTCGAGCACGTCACGCACGTTCGCCACTCCGATGGACAGCGGGAACGCACCGAACATCGGCGCGTCGTTGAACGAATCACCGACGTAGGCAAAGCGCCGTTCGTCGGGGCGGACGGTCTTCTTCCACTCCAGCGCTGCGAAGCGCCGCACTGCCGAGAGCTTGTCGAAGCGCCCCAGCCAGCAGTTCACGTGCACCGAGCTGCGCACGGCCGTGACGCCGCGTTGGGTGAGGAAGGTCTCCAGCGCATCTGCCGCGGCCGGCCCCAATGAAGCGTCTTCCGCGTAGTCGATGGCCAGGTCGACCTCGGTGTACACCGAGTCGCTCGACAACCGCGCACCGGGCACGTGTTTCAGCGCGGCCTGCACATGCGCGTGGAGCTTCTTGCGATCGGTGATGCGCTGTTGGGGCGGCTGCGCGTAGGTCTTCACCAGCTGTTCACCACGCCAGGCAAAGTGCAGAGCGCCGTTCTCCATGATGGCGCCGGCCACGGGCCACTGGCGAATCCACGCTTCGCCCCACCCTGCCGGCCGCCCGCTCACCAGCACCACCTTCACGTGGTGCGCGTTGAGCCACTCGATCGCCCGCAAGGTGGCCGAGGTGAGCTTGCCTTGGGTGGTGAGAGTGCCGTCGACGTCGGTGAAGACCGCTTCCACGCGCGACAGATCGGCCTGGAGCAGCGGGGTCAACTCACCTGTCGCTTCGACCTGCTTCCGCTTGGCTGGAGCGCTGGGGGGCACGCGCCTCAATACTGCGAGAGGCCGGCGATCTGTACGAGGAACTGCTCCAGCTGCTCGGGCAGTGCCTCGGGCTGAGGCAGGCCCTTCCTCTGATTGCGCAAGAAGACGTCGAACTCAGGCGAGCGCCCGTAGAGGTTCTGGCCCGAGTCGAGCGCTTCTTTGAAGGCGGCCAACCTCTCTTCATAGCTGTCGAGGTTCATGCCGTGCTCGAGCACCACGCCCACCGAGGCGAGGATCTCCTGGTCGTGCTGCACCAAAATCTCGCGCTGGCTGATGCCGCCGAAGCCGTCGACGAACTCCACGAAGGGCTCGAGCAACGACAGCAGCTCGATCTTCGAAGGCGCGCCCGCTGCGATGAGCTGCCGCAGGTTGAAGCGGAACTCGAGGATGCCCTTCTTGTCTTGCGCGCGCAGGGCTCGCCAGGCGGCGGTGCGGCCGAAGGCGTTGAGCTCTTTTTCCATCTGCTGCGCCTGGGCCAACATCTCCGAGGACGCCGCTTCGCTCACCTTGTGAATGCGCACCCGCATCAGCCGGCGCAGATCGGCGCTCATCGCGCGCACCACCAGCGTCGTCCTGAGGGCTTCGTCGTAGCCGGGCTCGACCTCGCGGCGTTTGCACTCACCGAAGGCGGTGGCGGCTTCCCACACCATCTTCCCGATGCGATCGCGGAACTTGAAACGGAAGATCTGCAGCTCGGTGATCAGGTTCCAGCGATCGCCCACCACCGAAGGGTCGCGCACCCGCATGCCGAAGTTCATCACCTCGGAGCGCAGCTCGGTGGCCGCCGACTGGAAACACTCGTTGACCGCCAGGGGGCGCTGATCGACCAGGAACTCGCCGGGCGGAAAGCTCGACTCGATCTGCGCGCACAGCGTGTTCACTTCGCTGATGGTGGTGCCGATGATGGGCGCCACCAGCTCCCACATGGACAGGTCGGCAGACCCTTCGACGTCGGGCTCTTCGTACTGAATGAGGTCGAGCTCACCCATCGCCTCGATCGCGCGGCCCGCGGCCAGGCTCACCATGTGAGTTCGGGCTCCGAAATCGCGATCGGGCTCCGAGGAGATGAGGGCTTCGAGTTTGGGGGGCAGCGACTCCACGAGGCCTCATTACGATACCGGCGCGAAAAGATCTGCTAGCCAGAACGCATGCTGCGTGTGCGCGTGTACGACAACGGCCGCCTCCTCGATGGTGACGAGTCGTTGCTGGCCATTCCCGGCCACAAGTGGATCGACGTGCTCGAGCCCACCGAAGCAGTGCTCAACAAGCTGGGCGAACGGTACGGGCTCCACAAGCTGGCCATCGAAGACTGCCTCCACCTCGATCAGCGCCCCAAGCTCGAGGAGTACGGCAACCACCAGTTCCTCGTGCTGCAGAGCTTCTCCACGCCCACCGAGAAGTGGACCGATCTCGAGATGCACGAGCTGCACTTCTTCGTGGGGCCCGACTGGCTCATCACGGTGCACGCCAAACAGCACATGGCGATCGAGCAGACCCACAAACGGCTCGAGGCCGACCCGGCCAACACCCTGGGGCGCGGGGTCGACTTCGTGATGTACCTGCTGGCCGACGCGCTGGTCGATCGCAACTTCCCCCTGCTCGACTGCTTCAACGAGGCGCTGGAAGATCTCGAAGAGCGCATCTTCGCCAGCTACCCCACCCGAACGATGCTGCAGGAGACCTTCGAGCTCAAACGCGCGCTGGTGATGGTGCGCCGGGTGCTTTCACCGCAACGCGACATCGTGGGCCTGCTCGCCCGCCGCGGCGTGCCCCAGGTGCAGGAGCGCACGGCCATCTACTTCCGCGACGTGTTCGATCACCTGGTGCGCATCTACGAGCAGCTCGAGGCGGCGCGCGACCTGGTGGGCAACGTGGTCGAGGCCTATCTCTCGCAGGTCGCCAACCGCACCAACGACATCACCAAGCAGCTGACCATCTTCGCGGCGATCTTCCTGCCGCTCTCGTTCATCGTCGGGTTCTTCGGTCAGAACTTCGACTATCTGGGCGGGCTGATCTTCTTCGAGATCATGATCGGCGCGGTCATCATTCTGCCGTTGGTGATGGTGTTGTGGTTCCGCCACAAGGATTGGATCTGATGCCCACACTCTCTCTGCAGGGCCGACCCTATTTCTATGAAGACCGCGGTGAGGGCGTGCCGCTGCTGCTCTTCCACGGGTTTCCGTTCTCCTGTCAGAGCTTCTGGCCGCAGCTCGGCTCGCCTCCCAAAGGGGTGCGGTTGCTCGCGCCCGATCACCGCGGCTTCGGGCAGAGCGCACCGGCGCCGGGCGTCTCGACCATGGAGGCGATGGCAGAAGACGGGCTGGCCCTGCTCGACGCCCTGGGAATTCAGAGCGCCCTGGTCGGAGGCGTCTCGATGGGTGGCTACGTGGCCATCGCGTTGACCCGGCTCGATCCCGGCCGGGTGCAGGGGCTGGTGCTCATCGACACGCAGTCGACCGCCGATGACGAAGCGGGCCGCGCGCGCCGTGAAGCCACGGCGCTCGACGTGGAGAAGAACGGCGTCGGTGGTCTGGTGAGCGCGATGTTGCCGAAGCTGATGGCGGCCGGCGTGGCGCCCGAGACGAAGGCGCGGGTGGAGAAGCTGATGCTCGCGCAGTCAGTGCAAGCGGTCTCGGCGGCCTCGCGCGGCATGGCCAGCCGGATCGATGGGAAGGACATTCTCAGCCGGTTCTCCGGGCCGTGTTCGATCATCGTCGGCGCGGAGGATCAGATCACCCCAGTCGAGAAGGCGAAGTTGATGCAGTCACTGGTGGGTGGCTCGACCCTCGAGGTGATCGAGGGCGCGGGTCACTTGAGCAACCTCGAGAGGCCCGGAGAGTTCCAGGCCATCATCGAGCGCTTCATCCCCTGAGCTCCCTCTCCCTTCGGTAGAGGGTTGGGGTGAGGGCCAAAACCTACGGCTGGCAGGTGACGAGGTCGCCGGTCACCGAACAGGTGCGGCAGGTGTTCGTCTTGGCCAGCTTGCCGTCGCGGCACTCCAGCGTGCCCTGACCATCGGCGGTGCACAGGCCCTTGCCTTCAGCAGACGAAGCGCAGGCATCGCCTTCGGCATTGCCGGTCATGTCGCACTTCACGATGTCGCCTTCGCGCTTGCAGCCGTTCGGGCCCTTGCAGGGGAGCGAGGTCCACGTGCCGACGCGGCACTCGAGCGCGCTGGCAGCTGATTCACAGAGGAAGCCCGTCGCATTGCAGGTGTCTCCGTTCACAGGCGTGCCGCAGCCGAAGGAGAAGACGGAAAGAACAGCGACGAGGGCGAGCTGAATCTGGAGGCGCATGAGGGTCGTTGGCGAGAGGCGGCCGAGGCGCGGACTATCTTCTCCGCTGCGATCCGAGTCAAACGAAAGGACAAGTGCCCCCTCGACTTCGCTCGGGGAGACCCTCCCGAGCGGAGTCGTGGGAGTGCTCCCACTTCAGAACGTCTCGCCGAAAAAACGCCGGTAGTTCTCCCCGAGCACCTTCTCCACCACGCGCACCGGAATGCCGTGCTCCAGCAACGCCGCGGTGAGCTTGGGCAGATCCCGCACATCCCTCATGCCCTGCGGCAACGGGATCATCCCGTCGAAGTCGCTGCCGAACGCCACGCCCTCTTCCCCCATCACCTCGAGCGCATGCGCCACATGCCGCACCACGTGTTTCATCGTGCGCCCGCCGACGAATTGCGGCGCGAAGATGATGCCCACCACCCCGCCCTTGTCGGCAATGGCCTTGCAGACCTCGTCCGACAGGTTCCGCCACAACGGCGTCGCCCCCTGCACGCCGGCATGGCTGCAGAACACCCGCGCCTTCTTGTGCGACAGCAGGTCGGGCAGCATCGAAGGCGAGGCATGGGCGACGTCGACCAGCATGCCCACCTCACCCATCGCGTCGAGCACATCGCGCCCGTGCTGAGTGAGCGGCTTGTTGCCGAACATCGGCGTCGAAGTACCGCCCAGCTCGTTGTTCGACAGATGGCTCAACGACATGAACCGCACGCCGCGTTCGTACAGCTCGGCGACCCGCTCCACCTTGCCGCCCAACGCGTGCCCGCCTTCGATGCCCAGCACCGCCGACAGCTTCCCACTGGCCAGGTTCGCCTCGAGTTGGGAGGCGGTGGCGGCGATCGACGCATTGCCTTGCGACTCGCGGCAGTACTCCGCCAGGCGTTCGACCTGAAAGGTGCAGCGGCTCCACTCGTCGGCGCGGGCATGCCGCGGCCAGCCCTGTTTCATCGCGAAGAGCGAGAACCCGTCGATCACGGGCAGCCCCCGGGTCACCACCGTGAAGCACTGAATCTTCACGCCCGCTTCTTTCAGCCGGGGAAAGTCGACGTGGCCCTGCTCGGAAGCGCAGTTCAAATCGCGGTTCCACATCAGAGAATCAGCGTGCCCGTCGGCCACCGCCACGCGGCGATGGAGTTCCCCAATGTCCACCGGCTCGGCCATGGGAAGTTCGTGTAGGGTGACCGGGCCAGGAATTCAACGTCATGCAGCTCCAGATCAACGGCCAATCCCGAGAACTTCCCGACGGCCTCACCGTGGCCACGCTGCTGACCTTGCTGGAGATCAAGGCGCCGCGCGTGGCGGTCGAGGTGAATGCCGAGGTGGTGGTCAAAGCACGCCACGCTCAGACCTCGTTGAAGACCGGAGATCAGGTCGAGATCGTCACCTTCGTCGGAGGCGGATGAAATGAAGCCCTTCACCATCGCAGACAAGACCTTCCAGAGCCGGCTGATCGTCGGCACCGGCAAGTACCCCAGCCACGCCGTGATGAAGGAATGTCACGAGCTCTCCGGCGCCGAGATGGTGACCGTCGCGGTGCGCCGCCTCGACTTGAAGGCGAAGGGCGAAGAGTCGCTCCTGCACTGGATCGACACCCACCGCATGAAGCTGCTGCCGAACACGGCGGGTTGTTACACGGCCGACGACGCCATTCGCACCTGCCGCCTCGCTGAAGAACTCGGCCTCTCGAAGTGGGTGAAGCTCGAGGTGCTCGGCGACGAGAAGACGCTCTACCCCGACGTGGAAGAGACCCTGAAGGCAGCGCGCGTGCTGGTGAAAGAAGGTTTCACGGTGCTGCCGTACACGAGCGACGACGTGATCACCGCGCGTAAGCTGGCCGACATGGGCTGCGCGGCCGTGATGCCGCTCGCCTCGCCGATTGGTTCGGGCCTGGGCATCCGCAATCCGCACAACATCCGGCTCATTCTCGAGACGGTGAAGGTGCCGGTGATCGTCGACGCGGGCGTGGGCACGGCCAGCGACGCGGCGATCGCCATGGAGCTGGGCATCGATGGCATCTTGATGAACACGGCCATCGCGGCAGCCCGAGAGCCCGCCCGCATGGCGCAGCCATGAAGCTGGCAGTCGAAGCAGGCCGGGAAGCGTTCTTCGCCGGGCGCATTCCCATGAAGGCCTACGCCTCGGCGATCACTGGCCGACCAGTCCGGTCAGCGGACTCGAGGCCGAGGCG
>JANODF010000584.1:0-3927 GCA_031412555.1 Archangium sp.
CGAGCCGCTCCGCACGCTGTGTCCCCGCCCCCGAAGGTTTCTACTCGCGCATTCCCATCAGCATGGCCGTCAGCGGCAACTACAACGAGATCGCGATGTACCTTCAGGAGATCGCGAACCTGCGCCGCATCGTGAACGTCAGCGACTTGAAGCTCACGGCGCCCGTGGTCAAGGGCGACAAGGTGACGCTGAGCTCCGACTTCATGGCCACCACCTTCCGCTTCACCGAAACGAAGGGAGGTAAGAAGTGATGCGCTCTTCTTCTCTCATGGTGCTCACCCTGGCGCTGGGCACGTTGGCCAGCTGCGGTGATGAGGCCGAGCCGGTGGTGGCCCCTGCGCCTTCCGCCCGCAAGAAGGTCGAGGCCGCCGCGCCGGTCACGGCCGCCAGCCAGGTCGACTACGTCTACAGCCCGATCAACAAACGAGACCCGTTCCGCCCGTTGATCCTCGAAGGTGGTCCCAAGGGCCCCAGCGAGAGTTCGAGCGAAATTCAGAGCTGCACCGAGCCGCTGTGCCTGGTCGACATCGACGACCTCAACGTGGTGGCGGTGGTGAGCGGCGACGCGAACCCGCTGGCCATGGTGGAGGACCGCGCCGGGGTGGGCCACGTGGTGCGCCGCAATACCCGCGTCGGAAAGCAGGGCGGAAAAGTGACACAGATTCTCCGCGACTGCATTGTGGTCACCTCGTTCATCACCGGCGGGGCAGACGGCAAGCCGCAAGCGAACAAGCAGAACATGTGCGTCAAGACAGACTCGCGGAGCGTCGAGCCACTCGATCTGCTCAAGGGCAAGGAATTCACTCAATGAGCACCGAGAGCCGCAGCGGAATCAGCCAGGAGAAGATCATCATGAAAAGTGCCCTGTTGTTCGCTGGGCTCCTCGCGTCGTCGGCCTTCGCCGCGCCGGGCAACGCCCTCACGGGTGTGTCGGTCGCGCCTTCGACGAACGGTGTCGAGGTCACGGTGCGCTGCAGCCAGCCGCCCGTGTTCAACGTCTTCAGGCTCAAGGAGCCCGACCGCCTGGTGGTCGACGTCTCGGGCGCTTCGATCGACGCGATCAAGGGCCACCACGAAGGCGCGGGCCCGATCACCGGCATCGTCGCCTCGCAGTTCTCCGACGCGAAGGCCGAGGTGGGCCGCCTGCTGCTGGGGCTGTCCAACGCGCGTCGCTACGACGTGAAGGCCGTCGACAACGCGCTCATCATCTCCATCGAAGGTGAGCCGCGGCAAGATGCGCCGGTGGCCGCCGCGCCGAAGCCCGAGGCGCAGCCTGCCGCGGCTGTCGATGCGGCCAAGCCCACCAACGCGATCCCCGGCGAGACGATCATCGCCTCGCGCGTCGACGAGAAGCCGGTGAAGAAGCCGGCCACCCGCCTCAAGGGCATCACCGCTTCCTCGGAGGGCCTCAGGCTGGTCACCGACGGTGAAGTGGCGAAGTTCGAGGTGATCGAGCTCGCCGACCCGGCGCGCCTGGCCATCGACCTGTTCGGCCTCAAGGGTTCGCCCCGCGCGCCCCGCACCGGCCTCGCCAACGTGCGCGACGTGCGCGTGGGCGCTCACGACGAGAAGGTGCGCGTGGTGATCGAGTTCGCGCAGCGCCCCACCTTCGACGTGCGCCGCCGGGCTGATGGTGTGGCCATCGGCATCAAGGGCGTCTCGAAAGAAGTGGCCGAGACCGCCGCCGCCGCGCCTGCCGAAGGCGTGGAAGCAGAGATCGACGGCGCCCCGGTCGCGCTGGAGAACTCGGTGAGCGTGGCGGCGCCCGATGCCCGCGTCGACATCACCGACGTCAGCTTCAAGGAGTCGTCGAACGGGGGCGTGGTGCAGCTCAAGCTCAAGGGCAACCCCAGGTGGACGGTGGATCGCCCCGACGGCAAGAGCGCCGTGCTCAACCTCGAAGGCGCGCACATCGCCCGCCAGCTCGAGCGCAGCCTCGACACCAGCGCGCTGGAGACCCCGGTCAAGATGGTCTCGGTCTTCGCGGTGCCCGGTTCGAGCAACCGCGTTCGCGTGGTGGTGGCCGGTGGCCAGGCCCTCGACCAGCTCGTCAACGAGCGGCCGGGCGTGATGCAGTGGCGCTTCAGCACCAAGGGTGGCTCGGAGCAGATCGTCTCTCAGGATCGTTCGGCCGGCTTCTCGACCGAGGCCAACGAGGTGACGGAAGAGGGTGCTCCGCAGCAGCGCCGCAACTACGTGGGCAAGCGGGTGTCGTTCGAGTTCAAGGACATCGACATTCACAACCTGCTGCGCATCATCGCGGAGATCTCGAAGAAGAACATCGTGGTGGCCGATGACGTGGGCGGGAAGATCACCGTTCGCCTGCGCAACGTGCCGTGGGATCAGGCGCTCGACCTGGTGCTGCGCTCCAAGAGCCTGGGCAAGGAAGAGTTCGGCAACATCATCCGCGTGGCCCCGCTGGCCACCCTGGAGACCGAAGCCAAGGGTCGCGCTGAACGCCGCAAGAACCTGCTCGAGTCGACGCCCCTGTCGGTGAGCCTCATCTCGGTCAACTACGCGACGGCCTCGGACATGGCCCAGCGGGTCAAAGAGATCCTCTCGGCGCGCGGCAACGTCACCGTCGACGCCCGCACCAACACCCTCATCGTGCGCGACCTGCCTGAGAACATGGGCAAGGTGCGTTCGTTGGTGGCCAGCCTCGATCTCCAGACCCCGCAGGTGCTCATCGAGAGCCGCATCGTCGAAGCGAGCACCACGTTCCGCCGCGAAGTCGGCATTCAGTGGGGTGGTCAGGGCATCATGTCGGGCGTCAACGGCAACCCCACCGGCCTCGTCTTCCCCAGCTCGGTCGCGGTGACCGGCGCGGCGGTCGAAGGTGGCAGCCTGGGTAACCCGGCCATCTCCAACTACGCAGTCAGCTTGCCCGTCGGCGCAGGCGCCGGCTCAGGCGGCGCGCTCGGTCTGGCCTTCGGCTCGGCAGGCGGCGCGGTCGCGCTCAACCTGCGGCTCTCGGCGCTGGAGGCCCAGGGCGCCGTGAAGACCATCTCGGCTCCGAAGGTGACTATTTTCGACAACGCCACGGCGCGCATCAGCCAGGGCGTTTCGATTCCCTTCAGCCAGGTCTCGGCGGCAGGCGCCAACACCCAGTTCTTCGAAGCGCGCCTCTCGCTCGAGGTCACTCCGCACATCACCCAGGATGCCAGCGTGTTGATGAACATCCGCGCGGAGAACAACCAGCCTGACCCCGGCGTTCGAGGCTCGAACGGCCAGCCCGGCATCGCGCGGAAAGAAGCGGCGACCAACGTGCTCGTGAAAGACGGCGAGACCACGGTCATCGGCGGCATCTACGTGCGCGGTGGTGCCAACTCGCAGTCGGGCCTGCCTATCCTCAGCAAGATTCCTGTGCTGGGCTTCTTCTTCCGCAACTCGACCGAACTCGAGACCAAGAACGAGCTGCTGATCTTCGTCACCCCGCGCATCCTGAACCGAAACGCGGTTGCGCAGAACCCGTGAGGACCACCATGAAACTCAAGTCACTCCTGCTTTCCGCTGCCCTCGTGGTGACCTCGTGCGCCAACCACACCGAGACGTTCTTCGTCGAGCGGTTCTACCCGCTCAACCCCAACTGCGTGGACACCGACCCCAATGAGTTCATCTCGCCCAACGGGTACCTCGACGTGGCCGCGGGCAACCCCCAGTTCTTCATCGGCGTGAAGATCACGGGCGCTCAGAACATCGAGCAGGAAGAAATCTCGGTCGGCGGGGTGATCCTCGAGCGCGAAGATCGCAACCGCCCGGTGATCAATCAGCAGGTGATCAACTACCGGCTGAGCAAGCGGGTGGGCAGCACGCCCAAGCCGTACATCACCAACTTCAACGTGCCGTTCTCCCAGGAGGGCGAGGTCTTCGGGCCCATTCAGCTGATCAGCCCCGAGCTCGGTGCCGCGCTGTTCGATGGCCTCGCGC
>JANODF010000585.1:0-6465 GCA_031412555.1 Archangium sp.
ACCTGACCCGGTGAGGCGAGCCCGTCTTCGATGGGCCCGAGCATCAAGGCCAGCGGAGTGCGAAACTCGTGGCTGACGTTCGAGAAGAACGCCGTCTTCGCCCGATCGATCGTCATGAGCGCCTCGAGCCGCCGCTTCTCCTCTTCGTAGGCGCGCGCATTGCGAATCGCAGTGACGACCTGGGCGGCGGTCAGCTCGAGGAAGCCACCGTAGTTGTCGTCCAACCGGCGGTGGGGGCTCAGACCCGCGATCATCACGCCGTACGGACGCTCCTGATCGGGCGCGGAGATCGGCAGGATGATCGCTGAACGAGGGGCGTCAGCCCAGGAGCCCGTAGGCAGCGCGCCGAACCGGGCGCTGAGGTCATCGACGACTTCGATTCCCCGCCCCGCGACGCAAGCAGCCAGCGGCCACATCGAGGGGTCGAGGGGCTGCGCTCCTCCCGGTGCCGGGCCAAAACCAGAAGCAGCCGCCAGACGGGGCTGACCGAGCTTGTCGAGCAAATAGAAGACTGAGAACGGCACGTCGCTCGGGTTGAGGAGCAGCGTGGCGGCCGCGCTCTCGCAGGCCTCTTCGACCGATTTCACTTTCGCCGCCGAGGCGCCCAACTCGCGCAGGGTGCGCGACTGACGATCAGCCTGAACCTGCGCGGTGGTCTCGGAGACCGTCGCAAGCACGCCGCCGATTCCAGTTCCAGGCACGCTCTCGTCGGGCACGGGGCTGTAGGCGACCCGAAAATGGCACTCTTCGAAGAAGCCGCTGCGATGAATCAAGAGTGAGAGGTCTTCGCTGCCGGCAGCCGGGCCGCCCGCGAACGGGCCTTCGATCATCGGGCCGATGGTCGGCCAGATCTCGGCCCAGCACTCCTTGCCCGATTGACCGATGGCAGCCGGATGTTTGGCCCCCAAGATGGAGATGAAGGGGTCGTTGTAGATTTGAACCAGCTCGGGGCCCCACCAGAGGCTGAGGGGGAACCCATTTCGAAGCACCAGCCCGACCATCGTACGAAGCGGCTGAGACCAGCCGGCGACAGGACCCAGCGACGTCTCGGCCCAGTTCTTCTGGCGAATCAACACCCCCATGTGCCCGCCACCTCGCAAACAATCGAGCTCCGCTGACGCGGGGTCAGGCTCCTTCTCAATGTGTGTCATCTGGCTCCGGACCGAAACGTAAACAGCGATTCGCCAGGGCACTTGAGTGAACGAGGGGTGCTCGGGCAGGTCCGTCGCGTTCGTCGCCTGCTTCCGCCGCCTTGACCCGGGAGACTATGGGCCGCATCGGTGCGGTGAGCTACCCGGTTGGACATCAACGCTGAGATGGATCGGTCGGCGCGCTCACGGCCGGGCGGGGAACTCCCAGTAGAGGGCCGTGGTGAGGCCCGCCATCGTGACGCCCACGTGGGTCTGACCGCCGGCCGACAGGTCGTAGTGGCCGCGTGAACCGGGAACGTCCGAGATCGAGGCGATGGCCGCGTCGCCGAGGAACCAGGTGCAGAGTTCGGTCGCGTCGAGCTCGGCGCCGTCGCTCCAGATGGCCACCGCGTGGAAGCGGTGGGGCCCCTCGAGTGAAGAGTTGGGCGAGGTCCACATGCGGCGCGGGTACTCGTGCACCTCCAGCGTGACCACGTGCGCGTCGCTCACTTCGAAGGTGACCTGGGTGCTCACGCCGGCGAGCTCGACTTCGATCTCCGCGGTGCCCAGCAGCGCGCCGGTGACCTTGATCTGATTGTTCGCCTGCGTCGTGGTGACCGCCGCGCCGTGGAACAGCGAGACCATCGGGGAGAGGTTGAGCACCGCGCCGTCGGAGAACGTGCCGCTCACCATCAACGTCGCTTCCTGGCCCACCACCAGCCGGCCGCCGCTCATCGTCGCGTTCATCGCGGTGAGCACGGGCGCGGTGACCATCACGTCGTACGTCGCTTCGTGACCGGCGTAGTGCGCGACGATCGTCGCGGCGCCCATCGAGAGTGCGCTCACCGTGCCGTCGGCCGCGACGTCTGCGAACGAAGGATGCGTCGAGGCCCACTGCGCGGCGGCGCTCACCACTTCACTGCTGCCGTCTTCGAAGTCGGCCAGCAGCTCGAGCGAACCCGAACGGCCCGCGGGCAGGTGCAGGGCGGGCAGGGTGAAGTGCACCCCGACGACCGGCCGGGGATCGACCACCAGCTCGATGGTGGCCAGCGCGTCGTTCCAGCTCGCGGTGATGCGCGCGCGGCCATCGGCCCGGGCGAAGAGTGAGCCACTGGCGGAAACGTCGACCACGTTGGGCTTCGACGAAGTCCACGCCGCGAGGGTGGTGACGTCACGGCGCGAACCGTCGGAGAAGGTGGCCTCCACCTGCAGCGGCCAGGTCGAACCCGGGCTCAGCGCAACCCACGGCCCATTCAGGTTGAGCGCCATGAAACGCGGCCCGACGATCTCGAAGTTCGCGCCGGCTGATTGCGAGAAGTAGCGAACGCGCACGTCGCCGAAGCCCTTGTCCACGCCCTTCACCACGCCTGCGCGCTCCAGCGTCAACGTGCCTTCCACGCTCCAGCTGGCCTGCTCGGTGACGTCGACGATGCTGCCGTCGGAGAAACGCGCCCGCGCGCTGAACTGCCGCGTGTCGCCGCGCGCCAGCTCGGCCGAGTCGGTGCTGAAGAGGCTCAGCGACTCCAACGTCGCCCCAGTGACCTGGATGTTCACCGGAACATGGTGGCCTTCGAACACGCCTTCGAAACGCGCGAGACCGACGCCGTTGAGCTGCGCGATGCCGCTGGCGCCGATCACCCCGACGTTCGAGTCGAGCGTGGTCCAATCGGTTTTGGCGCTGACGTTGACCTTGCTCCCATCGCTGTAGATGGCCACCGCGCGGAGCTGCAGGGCGGTGTGGGTGGGGAACTCCTGACCCGGCACCTCGACGGTGAACTGCGCGAGGGTGATTTCCGGGGCGGGGGCCGCCGGTTGATGGCACGCAGCGAGCACGAGCGCGGCGAAGAGCAGGGGAGTTCGCATGCGGCTGCCCTGAGCAACGCGCATGCCCGGCGGAGTTCGCCGAGTTTCAAAGCGTTTCCCGCCGTGCTGGTGGGTCAGGGTTGTGACGCTGGTGGTGAGGCGACCTCGCAACAGACCAGATTGAGGTTGGGTGCCAAGCGACTTCAGCTACAAGGCACACAACTCGTTTCCCTCTGGGGGATGCCGTGTTCTTCCGAAAACTGCTGACGCTCTGTCTCGTCGTTGCCGTGGGCTGCACCTGCGACAAGGGCAAGACGCCCACCGACCCCATGAACCCGCAGGGGCAGGATGGAACGCGCCAGCTCAACCCGTTGCCGCAGGCGCCGACGCTCGACGTGCCGCACGAGTCGATGCCCGGTGCGGGTGAAGATTTGTCGGTCGTCGCCGCGCGCCCCCAGGGTGAACAACAGGGCGAAGTGCGGCCCACCGTGACCTTCTCGCGCCCCGTGCAGGGCCTGCAGGAGGTGGAAGACACCCGCGCCAAGGACACGGCCAAGCCCTTCGCGAAGATCGACCCCGCGATCGAAGGCGAGTGGCGTTGGCTGGGCAGCGCGTCGGCCGAGTTCGTGCCCAAAGGCCTGGTGCCGTTCTCCAGCACCTTCACGGTGACCGTGTTCAAGGGGCTCACCGCGCTCGACGGCGCCAAGCTCGCCGAGGACTACACCTTCACCTTCACCACCCCTCGGCTCGAGCTGCAGGACGTCTCGCCCGCGCGGGGTGATCGCTGGCTGCGCCCCGACAGCACGGTGACGCTGCTCTTCAATCAGCCGGTGCTCGCCGCCGATCTCGAGAAGGCGCTCAAGTTCACCGCCGGCTCGACGGCGATCGCGCTCAAGGTGGAGAAGGAGATCTCGGTTCAGGACGAGCGCCGCGCGCAGATCGAAGAAGCGAAGAAGAACGGCCGCAGCTACGAGGCGATGGACGATCAAGAGCGCGGCTACCGCAACCGGCAGACCCGCTACATCTTGAAGCCGCAGAGCGCGTTGCCGCTCGACCAGGCGCTCACGTTGCAGTTCGATCCGTCTCTGCACGGAAAAGAAGGCGCGCTGCCGATGACCGTGCCGGTCGACGTGAGCTGGCGCACCTACGGCCCGCTCAAGCTGGAGAGCGCGCGTTTCTGCGAAGGCGAGTGGCGCTGCCCGTACGGCCCGCTGGTGATCAACACCACCAACGAAGTCGAGCTCGACACGCTCAAGACCCGCATCAAGGTGACCCCGGCCGTCGAGCTGTTGTGGGACTCCGCGTCGACCAGCACGCCGCACTCCGAGTGGGAGATCAGCAATCGCCGCCCGACCGTCACCATCCCCGGCAGGTTCAAGGCAGGCACGCAGTACAAGATCGAGATCGCCGGCGGTGTCGCCGACATCTTCAAGCAGTCGGCAGCGCAGGGCCTCAACGCCACGCTGCAGACCGCCGACCTCGCAGCCTCGCTCGTCACCGGCGGCTCCCTGGGCGTGGTGGAGAAGAGCGACACTCCCATCGTTCCCGTCGAAGTGAGCAACCTGAAGACGCTCAACGTGAGCATGTGGAAGCTCACCATTCCCGAGCTGGCCAAGGTGCTGGGCAGCGACGAAGACGACGTGAAGGGCCTGGGCCGCGGGCCTGACTTCTCCGAAGACGAGAAGCTCACCTACGGCAAGAACCTCGCGCGGGTGCACCCGCTCAAGCTGGAGAAGATCTTCGGCGCCGGGGTGAAGACGGGCCTCGCGCTCATCAACGTGAACTCGCCTGACCTCGAATACAAACCGCCGCGTGGTTACCAGCAGGTGGTGCAGGTCACCGACCTCGCCGCGCACATCAAGATCGGCCCCAAGTCGTCGCTCGCCTGGGTGACCCGGCTCTCCGATGGCAAGCCGGTGGTCGATGCCGACGTGACCATCTTCGACTCCGCAGGCACGCAGGTGTGGGCTGGCAAGACGAACGCCGACGGGTTCGCCGACGCGCCCGGTGCAGTGGCCATGAAGCTGAAGAACCCGCGCTACCAGTGGGAGGTGCCGTTCTCCCTCGTGGTCGCGCAGAAGGACGGCGACGTCTCCGCGACGGCCAGCACCTGGGACAGCGGCGTCGAGCCGTACGAGTTCAGCTTGAGCCAGGGCTGGGAAGGCGAGCGGCCGGAGTCGGCCAGCTTCACCTTCACCGATCGCGGCATCTACAAGCCGGGCGACGAGGTGTTCGTGAAGGGCGTGGTGCGTTACCGCGTGCTCGGTGAGCTGCGCGCGCCTTCGGAGGGCAGCTCGCTCACCGTCACCATCAACGACTCGAAGGGCGAGAAGGTGAAGAGCGAGACGGTGAAGGTGACGAAGTACGGCACCTTCTCCCTCAAGGCGACCATCGGGAAAGAAGCACCCACCGGCTATTACTCGGTGCAGACCGCCGGCAAGATCGCGGGCGGCGACATCAACGTCTCCTCGAATTTCCGGGTCGAGGAGTACCGCGCGCCCCAGTTCCGCGTGGACGTGGAGTCGAAGAAGAAGTCACTCATCGCCGGCGACCCGCTCGAGGCCACCGTCTTCGCGCGCTACCTCTTCGGCGGCGCGATGAACGACGTGCAGGTGAAGTGGAGCTCGCAGCGCACCAGCACCAGCTTCTCCTCGGAGTCGGGCGTGGGCTTCACCTTCGCGCAGGAGACCTGGTGGTGGGACGACAACCAGCCTCACGACGCGAGCGGCTTCTTCGCGTCGGGTGAAGGCAAGGCCGATACCCAGGGCGCGCTGGCCGTGAAAGCAGGCAACACCGAAGCGCCCGGTGAGAAGCCGTACACGTACACCTTCGAGGCCGAGGTCACCGACGTGAACCGGCAGTCGGTGGCGGGCCGCACCGAAGTGATGGTGCACCCCGCGAGTTATTACGTCGGCCTGCGTTCGCCCGCGTACTTCCTCCAGGTGGGCACCGAGTACGGCATGGAGGCGCTGGTGCTGGATACCGAAGGCAAGCGCACCAAGGGGAAGAAGGTCACCGTCACCATCACCAGCCGCACCTGGAAGTCCGTGAAGCAGAAAGACGCTTCGGGCGGCTTCACCACCATCTCCGAGCCGGTGGAGACCGAGGTCAAGAAGTGCGAGCTGGAGAGCGCTGAAGGCGTGGTGCCGTGCGCGTTCAAGCCGGCCAACGCGGGCTTCTTCATCGTGCGCGGCGTGGTGAAAGACGAGCAGGGCCGCCAGCACTCCTCGTCGATGGGCGTGTACGCCACGGGCAACGAGTGGGTGGCCTGGCAGCGCAACGACACCGACCGCGTCGAGTTGATCACCGACAAGCCGACCTACAACGTGGGCGACGTCGCGAAGGTGCTCATCAAGTCGCCGTACCCCGAAGCGAAGGCGATGTTCACTGTCGAGCGCGAAGGCGTGTTGTCGCGCAAGCTGGTCGACCTCAAGGGTTCGGTGGTCACCATCGACGTGCCGATCACCGAAGAGATGGTGCCCAACGTGTTCGCCGGCGTGTTGATCATGCGCTCGCGCGTGAAGGAGGGTGG
>JANODF010000586.1:0-9748 GCA_031412555.1 Archangium sp.
CCGTCGAGCAGTGCGGCTTCATGGTGACCGCGGTGGATGAAGCGGAAGGCGAGCGGTTCTCCATTCGCCTGTCGGATCGCACGGCCGAGTGGTTTGACCTGGCCACCCTGTCCAAGGACGACGAAGGCGTGCTGGTGGCGAAGGTCAAAGAGGGCAAAGCGCTGGCCCGCTTTTCCCGAGAGGCCCAGTTCCAGTTCGCCGAGCACCTCGAAGAGACCGACGGCAAGCTTTCCGTGCGCATCGGGGAGAAGCTCATCGCGCTCCCTGATTGGTGAGTTCGTTCAGACGAATTCCCACTGCTAGGTTGGCCAGGTGCTGCCGCTCGTCGTTGCCGTCCTCCTCACAGCTGATGCAGGTACTCCGCTCCCTCTCGTGGGCGACATCGTGGACGCGGGGATTCCCACCCAACGCCTCAACACCCAGCCGCTGAGCCGCAAGGTGAACGAGGAGCGGGTCGAGCGCGTGCTCACCTCGCTCTCGATTCGGGAGCGCGCAGGCCAGCTGATCCTCGCCTACCCGCAGATCGATCGTGTCGGCCCGGTGGAGGTCGGCGGCCTTCTCTTCGTCGGCAACGCGCTCAAGAACATCCCCAGGGCGAAGGAGAAGATCGACGCCGCCCGCGTGCGCGCGAAGATTCCGCTGTTCGTCTCGGTCGACATGGAAGGCGGCCCGTCGAACCGCATGAAGAGCGTGAAGGCGCTGCGCAACATGCCCTCGGCCCGCGAGCTCGCTTTGATGGACGACGCCGAGGTGAAACGCTGGGGCCGGCGCGTGGGCGAGGCGATGAAGTCGGTGGGGCTCAACCTCAACCTGGCGCCGGTGCTCGACGTCGCGCCTTCGGGTCACATGGAGCGCAATGGCCGCAGCTTCAGCGGCGACCCGGACATCGTGGTGCAGAAGGCGATGGCCTACTCGCGCGGGCTGCTCGAAGCGGGCGTGGTGCCGATCGGCAAACACTTCCCCGGCTACGGCGACACCGATGGCGACAGCGATCACTTTCTGGTCACCAGCGATTGGCCCCAGGAGCGCGTCTTCGCGGAAGCCGGCGTGTTCGTGCGCGCGAAAGAAGCGCTCGGAGGGGTGATGCTGGCCAACGTGGTCTACGCGGCGGTCGACGACAAGCCGGCGATCTTGAGCGCGAAGCTGGTGGCCCGCGTGCACGAGCACGACTGGCTGGCGATCACCGACGACATCTCCATCGCGTTGCTGGCCGACGCGATCGGGGGAACCAGTGAAGACGTGCTGCGGCAATCGTTCATGGCCGGCAACGATCTGCTGCTGACCACCGCGCCGCCTGATTGGAACAAGGGCATCGACTACATCGGCATCCTCACCGAGCTCGCCGAGAGGGAAGCGCCCGCGAAGAAGCAGCTCGATGAAAGCTGCCGCCGGGTGCTCCGCCTGAAGGATCGAATGGGCCTGCTCGACGGCCTGTAGATCTCCCTCTCCCTTCGGGCCCTTCAGGACAGGGTCGGGGTGAGGGCCGAATCAGATATACAAGCCCGCCATGTGCCGCCCGCTGTCGCTGCTGACGTTCCTCCTCCTCTGCGCCTGCAGGACCGTCACCCCGGCCGCCCCGCCGCCCAGCGCCACCTGGGAAGTGCCCATCACGTTCCACGCGGGCGTGCCGGTGGTCGAAGCCACCATCGGCGGCAAACCCACGCTCCTGATCGTCGACACGAGCGCACCCGAAACCACGCTCGAAGCCTGGTTCATCAAGTCCCTCGAAATCGAACCCACCGACTTCGAGGGGCACCGCGTGGCCGAACTCGCCATCGAACTGGCCACCAGCAAGACCACCGCGAAGTGGCGCCTGGTCGAGACCGTGCCCGCGCACCGCGAAGTGAACATCGGAGGCACGCTCTGCCCCCAGCGCCTGCTCGGCAAAGGCGCCATCGCCATCGACTTCCCGCGCAAACGCCTCATGGCACTCGAGGGCAAACCCAACGCCTGGCTGCGCTGGCTCGACGAACGTTCACCCAAAGGCCAGGTCGAGGCCCTGCCCCGCACTGCGCCGTTCGGTGGTGGGCTGCACGTGAAGACCCGCGTGGGAGATGGCCGGGAGGTCGCCACCAGCCTCGCCTCCGGTCAGGAGCGCTCCAGCTACGCCACGGCGCTGTTCGAACCCGCGCTGATCATCGAAGGCAAGGTGGCCGGGCTCCACCTGCGCGTGGGCGAATCGGAGTTCGGGCCTCTCGAGGTGCTCACCCGGAGCGCTGAGACAGAAGTCCAGGGCTGGGTCGGCATGGACGTGCTCCAGGGCACGGTGCTGCTGGTGCCCGTGCACGAGCTTCACCCCATCTGGTTGATGACCCCCCGCGAGTGACTGCCCCGCCGCCCCTCTTCAAACGAATGAAGCGCTTCGTGCGCTATCTGTTCATTCGTGCGTTCCTCGTGCCGGTGCAGCTGATTCCGCTGCGTGCCGCGTCGTGGCTGGGGGAACGGCTGGGGCTGATGGTCTTCACCCTGGTGGGCTCGCAGCGGCGCAAGGCGCTGGCCTCCATCACCACCGCGTATCCCGAGAAGACCGAAGCAGAACACCGCGAGCTCGCGCGCGAGTCGTTCCGTCACCTCGGGCGTTCGGTGATGGAGATGATCTGCATCCGCCAGTTCGACGAACGCCGGCATGCGCTGGTGGAGTGGATGCCCGAAGCGCGCGCGGCGATGGACGCTGCGCTCGCGCGCGGCAAAGGCGTGGTGTTCGTCACCGGCCACGTGGGTAACTGGGAGCTGCTCGCCCGCTACGTCGCGCTGGAGAACTACCCGGCCGCGGTGATCGGCAAAGAGCTCAGCGATGAACGCACCACCAACCTCCTCGAGCGCTTCCGGGCGTCGGGCAAGTTGCGCGTCATCTGGCGCGGTCGGCAAGGCGCGGCAAAGGAGATGCTGCGCGCGCTCAAGGGCAACGCCATTCTGGGAATCTTGATCGACCAGGACACCAAGGTGCAGTCGGTCTGGGTGCCCTTCTTCGGTAAGCCCGCGAAGACGCCGCGCGCGGCCGCTGACCTCGCCATCCGCACTGGCGCGGTGCCCATGCTCGGCTTCTGCACGCGCGTCGGCCCGCTGAAGTACCGCATCACCATGAAGGAGCTCGCGCTGCCGGCCCTCGAAGGTGAGGCCGCGGTGATGGCGCTCACCTCGGAACTCACGCAGGGCATCGAGGCGCAGATCCGCGAGCACCCGGAGCAGTGGGTGTGGATTCACCAACGATGGAAGTCACCCCCGCCATGAGATTCCTGCTGCTGTTGGTGATGCTGGCCGGCTGCCGCAATGCCACGCCACAGCCGCTTCGGGTCGCCGCGGCGTCTGATCTCACCGAAGCCTTCACCGAGCTGGGCGCCCGCTTCGAGGCGCAGACGAAGACCAAAGTGGTCTTCTCGTTCGGCTCGTCGGGGTTGCTCGCGAAGCAGATCTCCGAAGGCGCGCCCTTCGACGTGTTCGCCGCCGCCGACGCCCGCTTCGTCGACGCGGCGGTGAAAGCAGGCGCATGTGACGGAGCCACGGCCCAGCGGTACGCCCGCGGGCGGCTCGCAGCCTGGAGCCTCTCAGGGCCCCTGCCCTCGCTGCAGTCGATCGCGGATGCGTCGAACAAACGCATCGCCCTGGCGAACCCCGAACACGCGCCGTACGGAAAGGCCGCGAAAGAGGCGCTCGAAAAGGCGGGGCTGTGGAACCAGCTCGAGTCACGCGTGGTGTTCGCAGAGAACGTGCGCCAGGCCTTGCAACTCGCGCAGACCGGCAACACCGAGGTCGCGTTGGTCGCGTACTCCAACGTGGTCGGCCGGAAGGACGGCGTGACCTTGTTGATCGACGACGCGCTGTACACGCCGATCGAACAGTCGCTCGTGCGCTGCAGCCGCGGAGCACAAGGCGAAGCGGCGAGACAGTTCGTCGAATTCCTCGACAAGAGCGAGTCGCAGGAGCTGATGAAGCGCTCCGGGTTCCTGCTCGAGCCCTAGCCCACCGTTCGCATCGAGAGGGTTGGCTGAAATAGGAATCGGGCTGCGTCACCGGTCTCCCCGAGCGGGTGTGGGACTGCGCTCGATGCGAACCGTGAGCGGTTCAGGGACCTGCGTCGGCGCCGCCATCCGGCAGCACGATCGGCGCAGGCGTGAACGGAGGCGGATCGTACTCACCGGTGCGCTCGCCCAGAAAACCGGTCTCCATCGTCAGCGTGGCGCCCGCGAGAATCGGCCCGAACGCGCAGCCACCCGCCCAGCCCAGGAAGACCTTTCCTTCCTTGATGCCATCGACCTTCGCGCCTTCGGGAATCACCAGGCGGGTGATGGGAACCAGCGCGCAATCAACGCCGCCATCGGTGCCCGCATCGTCCATGCCCGCGTCGACGCCTGCATCGAGGGAGCAGGTGCGCCCCGCCATCGTGCGCAGCTCCAGGGTGGTCTCTTCACGCTCGCCGGCCCGCGAGAAGCGGCCTCCTGCGAGTGAAACGGCGAGCGCGATGCAGTTCGCTGATGAGCCGCCCTCGGATCCCAGGCCCAGCAGAAAGCGGTCGCCCTGGTCGTGATCGATCAGCCCCGACAACGAAGCCGCGCGCACGCCCGCGTCGGGCCGGTGCACCATGTCGTTCACCACCACCAGCTTCTGCAGATCGAGCCGGTTTGCGCGAAGGTCTGGCTGCGTGACGGCCACCTTGGTCCAGAAGGCTTCACTGGGACACTGCACCTCGGGCTTCGCGCAGAAGCTGGTGAGGTTGAGCGTGGTGGGCTGGCCGTTGATCACCCCGAAGTCGACGATGCCGCCGTAGCCCTGCCGGGTGACCTCGCGCACCGCCCCACCGACGTCGAGTCGCAGCTTGAGCTGATCGTCATAAGTGAGCGCGTAGTTGCCCGAGACATCACGCGCCTCGACGGTAGAACCGCCCCCGCCGCCGCCGCAGGAGCAGGCCACCGCGGCCAGGAATATGGCTCGATGAAACATGGTCACACCCCGATCGGCTCGAACACCCAGCGACGTGACTTCTCGTCACGCTTGCTCAGAATCACCGTCAACGGCTGGCCCAGCACCATCAGCGCGGCGGTCGTGTTCTTCGCACGGAGAATGGCGCCTTCTTCCGCCGGCTCGAGCCACGCGCCCTTGAAGGACGGCGCGATGTCGAACAGGTAGAGCTTCACGTCGAGCGGCGGCACGTCGAAGCGCAAGTGCACCTTGTTCGAGGTCAGCCCCATCACAGTGCCCGTGAATCGCGTGCGCGAGGCCTTCGGCTTGGTGAGCTCAGGCGTGAAGAGGCGGTTCATCACCACTTCGTTCGACAGGTCTTGCACCTTGCGCTGCATGCCGCGCGAACGGTTCGCCACCTTCACCACTTCGGCCCGCAGCACCTCGTCGACTTCGGCCGTGGGGTGAATGCCGGTCATCAACTCGACCGCTTCCTTGTGCAGGAAGACGCCCACCATCTCGCGCATCGGCGCGGAGAAACGTGCGTACGGTTCAGCGCCCACGCCCACGTGCTTGCCGGGCTCGGTCGAGTACTCCGAGCGCAGGTTCACCATCACCGATTGGCGGGTGATCGCCGCGACGAGGCGATCTTCCTTCGTGCCCGGCTTCGCGTGGGGCAACTGCTCCAGGTACTTCGAGAGCGGCGTGACGTCGGGCTTCCACACCCAGGGTGACTCGGGCAGGTCGTGGCGTTTGGCGACGTGCGCGGTGAGCGTGGCCAACGACGCCAGCCTTTCGGGCTCCGGGCCCGCCTGCACGCGGTAGATGGGCTCGATGGCTGGGTTCTCGCACTCGCGCAGCAGCCGCCCGCCTTCGGCGTTGCACATCAGCGAGATCTGCTCGTTCCACAACTCGACCTCGTCGCGCACCAACTCCATCACGGAGAACGCGAGGCCTTCGCCGTCGAGCTGCACCGAGACTTCTTCGCGGCGGTAGCGCACCAGCCCACGTTTGGCGGCGAGCTCCATGCGGCGGCGGCCGACCTCCCGCAGCAGCAACATGCTCGCCTCGAAGTCTCGGCCGCCGAGTGGGCTCGTCTTCGAATCGTCGACCAGGCGCTGCACGTCGTTGAAAGACAACTTCGCGCGGCTCTTCACCCGGGCGCGTTCGAGCCGCGTCTCCTTGAGCTCACCCTTCGCGTCGAGGTGGTGGAAGAAGATGATCGCCCGGCGGGCGCCGTCGGCGTTGAGAGAGACCAGGCCCTCCGAGAGCGGCCGCGGCAACATCGGAATGGAAAAGCCGGGGAAGTAGTAGCTGGCGCCCCGCTTCATGGCCTCGGCGAACAACGCGCTGCCCGGCCGCACGTAGAACGAGGCGTCGGCGATGGCGTAGGCAACCCGATAGCCTTCACCCTCCTTCTCCACGAACACCGCTTGATCGAGGTCCTTCGAGTGCGCGTTGTCGATGGTGACGAACGGCATCGAAGTGCGATCGACGAGCAGTGGATCGTCGATGTGCGGCTCTTTGAGCCACGCTTCCGTCTCGGCCAACACCTCGGGCGGAAACTCCACCGAGAGCTGGAGCGCCTTCGCGATCTCCTGCAGCTCTTCGCGGGCCGACTTCTTCGCCGTCATCGCTCCATCTCGGTGACGAGCTGATTGCCCTGTTCGAGGAGCGCGGCGACCACGGCGTGCGCCTTCAGCGTCAGCGCTTCGCGATCGTCGGCCGTGAGACCCTTGGTGGGGATCGGCTCACCGATGAGCAACGCCGACGGCCGGGGGCGGATGATCACCGAGCCCTTCTCGAGAATGCGGTGCGTGCCGGCGAGCGCCGCGGGAATCAGCGGAACGCCTGCTTCGATGGCCATCGCCGCTGCGCCCTTCTTGAACGGCCGCAAGATGCCGTCGTCGCTGCGGGTGCCTTCGGCGAAGAACACCACGCTCACCCGGTCTCTCACGGCCGCGGCGGCATCCATCAGCTTCTCGCGATCGGAGGACCCACCCGTGCGATCCACGAAGATGTTGCCTGCACGCCGAAGCGCGGGCCCGAAGACGGGCACCTTCAGCAGCTGCGCCTTCGCGACGTAGCGCATGTGCCGGCGGATGTGCCTGAACAGCACCAGCGCGTCGAAGTTCGACTGGTGATTGACGCAGAGCACGAAGTTGCCGGGCGGCAGGTTCTCCAGGCCCCGGCACTCGGTGCGCACGCCCGACGCCTTCAAGATGGAGTCGGCCCACACGAAGATGGCCCGGTCAGGGGCGCGCTCGTCGAGAAAACTCAGCGCAGAAACGACGGAGGACATCGCGCCGGTGATTCCGACGGCGGCCGCTCCAGAGAAGGCGCTGCGAAGCAGCTCTTGGGGTTTCGATGGCACGGGCAAACGCTACACGAAGTGAGGCCGAATCGTTCCTCCCGGTGTGGGCTAGAATTCTGGAGCGCTGGCCTCCGTCGCTGCCCCATGCGGCCCTGGCTGATCCTCTTGTGCTGGTCCTCCGTCGCCCACGCCGCAGACCTGCGCTTGAGTCTCAACGGCACGGTCTCGGGCCGGTGGGTCGAAGACCTTCAGGTCAGCAAGGCGCGTGAGCACGTCACGTTGCAGGGAGGCGGAGCCGCGCTGGGCGCGAGCGTGGATCTGGTCGGACGAATCGAACGGCTGCGCCTCGGAGGCCAGCTCGCGGTCGATGCACTCGAGAATCCCTCAGGTGACCTCGAGGTCCAGGTCAGTGCGCCCCTGGTGCGCAACGTCGTCAGCACGTCGTCGGTCGCCACCATCCTGTTCATCGGGGTCTCGCCCTTCGTGGGCCTGGCGCTGGGCGATGAGCAGTTCTCCGGCTGGCTCGATCTCCTCGTCTCTCTGGAGATATCGAGCGCCCGCCTGGACGGCGAAAGGTACTGGGGCGTGATGCCCGTGCCTGTCGTTCGCATCGGTGGCGCAGTGGACTTAGGGGGCGTCGGCTTCGAGCTTTCGTTGCTCGGCGCGTTCATCGGAGCCCCCAGGGTCACGCTGGCGATGGGCGTGCGGCTCTGATCACAAGAGCAGACCGACGCCGAACGAGACCCCGAGGTTGTTGATCACATCAGAGCTCGAACGCTGCAGCAGGCTCGCGGCCCGCGCCGCATCGGTGGGTGCCCGGAAGTTCTCCAGAAAACAGCTCTGCGAGGAGGAGCTGTTCGCCAGCCTGATGGGGACTTCGAGTTGGGAGCAGCCATTCACGCTGGTCACCTGCGCGCTGTAGATCACGTCACGCACGCCCAGCCTGAGGGTCAGCCGCTCGCCAATCTGAATGAGCGTCACTTCGAAACGCCCCCGCTTCACAGGAGCGGAACGGCTGCGCCCGCCCTGAACCCACCACCGCCACCAGGAGCATCGCTCGCATGGGCGCGCCATCTTCGGCCACCTGCCACGCGCAGGTACAGCCCCTGCTCAGAGCTGAATCTTCTCGTGCGCGATCAACATGGTGAGCGCCTTCTCCATCTCTAAGCGGGCCAGCGCGCTCGACTTGTAGAGCGCTGCGTGAACCGCACGGTCCGCGTCGTCGCGGTTCTCGCAGTCTTTCGAATACGCCTCGAAGGCCTGCAGCTTTTCCACCAACTGCGCGACGTGGTTGGGGCACTCGCACTGAATCGTGCTGGTGACCTCCATCAACGTGCCCAACTGTTCACGCGTGAACTTCGGGGGAGGCGGCGACTGCTCCATGGAAGACACCTCTTTGCGGGCGGACTCGAGGACGTTTCGGATGATGAAGGGAGCGAAGTGCGCCTGCAGGAGGTCGAGGGTGATGGGCGAGGGCAGTACCCGAACCTGCTGACTCTGCAGACTGCGGATGAGTTGCCTGCGCGCGAAGGAGTAGGTCACGATCGCCAACTCGGCACCGCACCCTGCAATCAACGCCCGGACCTCTTCGTCGGAGCCGCCAGCGAACTCGGCCAGGTCCAACACCACGATGGTCGGCTTGAGCGCCCGAACTTCCGCGGCAAAGAGCTGAGGTGAGGAGCCGGACCACACCACCTCGACGTTTTCCAACTTGCGACGGCTCAACTGACCTACGAACTGGGCTCCCAGGAATGCTGCGCGAATCATGCGCTGGAAGTAACCGGCAACCGCGAAAGCCGCACCGCGAGTTAGACGAAATCGCGTGCGGGGAAGAGCAACACGTCGGCGATCTCCGTCGCGCCCAGCAACAACATCAACACGCGGTCGAGACCGACTGCGATGCCCCCCGACGGCGGCATCTTCGGCAGCGCATCGAGGAATTTTTCATCGAGGTCGAACACCGGGCGGCCGAGTGAACGGCGCAGCGCCTGCTCTTCCATCAGCCGCTTTCGCTGCTCGATGGGATCGATGAGTTCTGAAAAGCCGTTCGCCAGCTCGACACCGTTTGCGTACAGCTCGACGCGCTCGGCCACTCGTGGGTCACCCGGCTTGAGCCTGGAGAGCGAGGCCATCGATGCGGGGTACTCGATGAGGAACGTGGGCCGGCCGTGGCCGAGTTGGCGCTCCACTCGCTCGAGGAAGATGTGGAAGAAGACGTCGTCGAAGTCGGTCGAGTCTCCTGTGTGGACTCCGATTTCTTTGGCGGCTCGTTTCAATGAGGCGCCATCGGCGTGCTGGAAGAGATCGATGCCCGTGTGGCGCAATACGGCGTCTCGCACGGTGAGTCGCTCGTATGGGCGGGAGGAGAAGATTTGCCCCTCACCCCGACCCTCTCCCCCCTGGGGGAGAGGGAGCGCAGCCAGTGCGTTCTCCAGGTCGTCCATGATCGCGTGGTAGTCGGCGTGCGGCCGGTAGAACTCCAGCATCGTGAACTCGGGGTTGTGCGTGCCTGAGACTTCCCCGTTCCGGTACGTCTTG
>JANODF010000587.1:0-19426 GCA_031412555.1 Archangium sp.
TGCGTGGGTCCAGCTCACCCATGATTTCAGGCCCCTTTTTTTCTCTAGCGCGCCTCGACGATGGCGCCCAGAGACCCACCCCATACCACTCGAGGGCCTGCTTGCACACCCCCTCCCAGAGCACCTGAAACCTGAAGGAGACGGGGGCCCCAGGCCGCCCCATCGAAGCGGAGGACCTCGCTGGTGGTTCCCGTGATGAAGGCACCGTAGACCTCCTGAGGACCGCGGACCACGAGCGAGCTGAGCCCGGCTTTCGCGGTGAGCGGCGTCCACACGCCGGTGCTGGCCGTGAAGCCGTAGAACAGGTTGTCGCCCGCCACGAAGGCCCCGCCGGGAGACAGGCGCGCCGAGGTGAGGGGGCGGCCGGTCACCGGGAACGCCGGGGTGACCACGCTCCACGTGCCGTTCGCCAGGCGGATGACGGTGCCGTCGGCGCCCGCTGCCACGGCCACGCCCGCGGCGCAGTCGAGGGTGAGCAGATCCTTCGTGGTGGGTGAGGCCACCTGCGTGCCTGCCGTGGCGGTCACCCGGTAGATGACGCCGCCGGTGCCCACCGCCCAGCCTTCGGTGTCGGAGACCCGGCAGACGGCGTTGAAGGTGGTGTTGCTGCGCGAGGTGACGGTGGTGAAGCCCGAGGCGGTGACCCGAATGATGACGCCCAGGTTGCCGCTCGCGCCGCCCACCATCAACACGCCGGTGCCGTTGCGGGCCTCGAGCGCCTTGATGGCCCAGGTGGACGGTGGCCGGCGGAAGTCGAAGGTGCTCTGCGTGGGCCTTCGCACCACCACGTCGCCGAAGCGGCTGGCCAGCACCAGCGCGCCCGTGTCGTCGACCGACGCGCCGATGAAGTCTTCGCCCACGTCGAGCGCCTCGTTGGTGATGACCCCGCGGCGGAAGACGTTGTTGATGTTCTGCGCGCGCCGCACTTCGGCCACCAGCACGCCGTTGGCTTCGTTGGGTGAGAGCGTCTCTTCTCCGAAGTAGGTCTCGAGAATCTTCGTGGAGCTGACGCCCACGCCGCGCGCGAGCCGGTACAAGCCGCCCTTGCCATTCGTGTTGGCGTCGGGGTCGCGCGACGAGGTGAGCACGAAGAGATCGCGGCCGATGTTCACGGCCTGCGCGGTGATGCCCACGATGCCGTCGCCCTCGAGCGCGGGGCTGGGGGCGATCGCCGTGAAGTTGCCGAAGTTGGAGTGCGTGTCGAGGCTCAGGTCGGCGCTGCCCACCACCGCCAGCGGCGTCGCGTCGGAGGCCACGTCGAACGCGCCGCCCACGGCAGTGAAGCCCGGCGTACCGGCCTGGGTGTGCACGATGAAGTTCGGCGTGCCGCCCGAAGCGTTGCGGTAGGCCGCGCACTGCGAACGCACGGTCATGCCGCACGCACCCACGATGCGCTCGCGCAACGACTCGTCGAGGTAGGCGCTGCTGATGCTGTAGGGCGCGGTGGCGGGAGCGAGCGCTCCGTTGGTCCAGGTGCCGGCGCGCATGCGCCACCAGTCACCGGTCTCCGAGGCAATGAGCACCTCACCCACGTCACGGCCGCTGACGGCGACGAGGTTGGCGCCGCCCGAGCCGGAGAGCGCCACGTCGGTCACCTGGTTCATCGCAGGGCGCACGTTGAGCACCGTGCGGCCGGCGCCCACCGCGTAGGCCACGGTGCCGCTCACGAAGGCCACCTTGTTGAGGTTGTCGGTGCCCGGCGCGGTCAGCTCCGTCCACATCGAGCCATCCCAGCGGGCGATCTTCCCGCCGTTGCCCACCGCCAGCGCGGAGTTGCCCGAAGAGCCCGGCGCGATGTCGAGGCCGTTGACGGCGAAGTGCAGCCGCGGCCCGGTCTGCGCGAACGCGAGGCTGGCAGTCAGACATTGGCCGAGCGCGCAGCCGTTGGGGCAGGCGCTGTCGCTCGCGGCGTAGGTGCACATGCCGGTGCCCGGCTCGCAGGTGCCGGGGTTGCTGAAGGTGCGGCGCGCGTCGCCCACGCAGGTGGGGGAAGGCGGGGTGGTGCACACCACGCCCATCGTCTGGCAGAGGTCGACGCCCTTGCAGAGGCCCGCTTCGCAGCCGTTGGGGCACGTGGTGTCGGTGGTCACGTAGCTGCACGCACCCGCGGCGCAGGCCCCCGTTTGAGAGAAGGTGCGCAGCGTGTTGGGGTCGGTGCAGGCGGCTTGCGGTGGGGTCACGCAGTCCACCCCGTCACACGCGTCGACGCAGGCGTCTTGCGCGCAGGTGGTGGCGCAGGTGCTGTCGACCGGCGCGTACTGGCACTGACCTGCGACGCAGCTCCCGGAGAAGGTGCGCAACGTGGTGCCGTTCATGCAGCTGGAAACAAACAAAATAATACACACCACGCCAGTGCACGAGGTGTCGAAGGCGGCGCGGCAAACCCCTTCGCGGCAGCTGAAGCCGCTGGGGCACACGTTCCCCACGTCGCAGCGGTAGCCTTCGGGGTCGACCTTGATGCTCGCGTCACAACCCGAGAGCAGCAGCACGGAGATCAACAGCGGTCGGGAGAAGCGGCTCATGGGGTCCCCGCGGGCTTCATGCCTGGCTCCGGCATGGAGAAGATGAACATGAGCGCGCCCCCGGCGACAGCGGCGCCCCCCAGTCCGTAGAGAAGGTTCGCGCCCACGGCCTTGCCATTGGCTGCGTCGGCCAGGCCCTGCGCCTGGGAGATGCTCTGCTGTTTGTTCATCGACGAGGCCGCGTCAGCCGACGACGAGACGCCCAGCGCGATGCCGGTGGCCAACGCAGCGAGGCCCACGCCGAACACCACGTAGCTGCCGATGCGCAGGGTGCTGGGGCCGGGGCCCACCGCCGAGTCAGCACCTTTGGCCACCAGCTCGGCCGACAGCGCGGACTCCAGCGGCACCAGGGGCGGCGCGAGCGGCTCGAAGGAGATGGTGGTCGTCTTGCCGGTGCGGATCTGCACGGACATGGTCTTCACGCCGCTGGGAAACTCGGCGGTCACTTCGTAGTCGCCGGGCGGCAGGAAGCGCGCGATGGGCGGCTCGGGATAGCGCTGGCCGAGCAGGGTGACGGCGTTGGCGCGAGGTGCGTCGAGCTCGAGAAAACCCAGGCCCTCGGTCTCTACGCGCGCGATGGTGGTGCCGACCTTTTCAGCGACCTCGAGCGTGTCGGGCGCCGACGGAGCCCGGCGCATGTAGAGGCGGTAATAAAAGGTCGTGTACGCCTCGTCGCCCAGCTTCTCGAAACACTTGGCCAGGTCGTAGGCCACTTCGGGCGTCACGCGCGCGCGATCGGCCTCGCGGAAGCTGGCGATGGCGGCGCCGAAGTCGCCTTTTTGAAAGTGCGCTTCACCGCGTTCGAAGGCGGCCTTGAAACGCTGCGACTCGGTCTCGCCCGGCATCGGCGCGGCCAACACTGAGATGATGAGGACTGGTAACCACACGGTTTGAGGCCCCCACTTCGCAGCTCGATCAACGGGACGACGGCGTCGCGGCCATTACCCCAGCCGATGAGGGAGAAACAACCACCCTCGGCGCGGATGTAGGCAAGCGGGTGACAGTGAGGGCTCGGTGGGGCAAAGCGGCTCTCGAGAATGGGCTCCTTCGCGCTGCTGCTGTGTTTGTTCGCGTCGCCGGGAGTGGATCTCAAGGTCACGCCGGTCATCGCGCCCGCGTACACGCCCGAGCTGGGGTTCATGGTCGTCGCTGGCGGCGTCGCGGGGTGGAACGCCAGCGCCGAGGCCCCCCGTTCGTCACTGGCCGTGGTGGCGGGCGCGGGCACCGTGGGCGCGTTTCTCACGCAGACGCGACTCACCTCGTTCTGGATGGAGGATCGCGTTCGGCTCCAGGCGTTCATCGACGTGAGAGATCAGCCTGATCATTTCTTCGGCGTGGGTTTCGAGAATGGCTTCACCCGCCCGCAGAGCGCGGAGACCACCGCGTACCGGCGCACGGCGTGGTTGGTGACGCCGCAGCTGCAGGTGCGCATGAAGGAAAAGCTGCCGCTCTTCTTCGGCACCGTGATGGATTTCACCGGCACGCGCTCGCGGCAACTCTCTCCCGGCGTGGCCGCGGATCCTGACTTTCAAGCGCGCGGCGGCGCGAGCGTGATCAACTCGGGCCTGGGTCTTTCGCTCACGTGGGACTCGCGTGACGAGCCGGTCAATCCACGCAAGGGGCTGTTTCTCGCGGCGCAGTGGCTCGGCTACGGCTCCTGGTTCGGCGGCACCACGCAGTGGCAGTCGCTCACGCTCGACTACCGGCACACCGTCACGTTGTTTCGCGAAGGCAGCACGCTGAGCTGGCAGGTGAAGTACCGCACCGCGTGGGGCGGGGTGCCCTGGAGCGACCTCTCGCAGCTCGGCACGCCGTGGGATCTGCGGGCCTATCGCTGGGGCCGCTATCGCGACACCACCGCGGCCTTCGCCTTGTTGGAGTACCGCTTCATGTTCCCGTTTCCCCCAGACACCATTTGGGCGCGGCTCGGCGCAGCGGCCTGGGTGGGCGTGGGCGCGCTCGGTGCGGGGCCATTCCCTGACGTGACCCAGCCGCTGCCTGCCGTGGGCGTGGGATTGCGCGTGCGCGTGCAGGATCGCGTCACGGTGCGGTTGGATTTCGGGCTGGGTCGCGGCTCGTTCGCTTTCTATTTTCAGTTTCTGGAGGCCTTTTGACGACGCGCATTTCCAGAGTGCAGTTGCCGATGCGGGCGGATGGTTCGGTGCGCCTGGGCATCGTGGCCGACACGCACTCGGCTCCGCATGAGCGCGGGCTCGTTCATCTCGCCGCGCAGAAGCCCGACTTCATTCTGCATGGGGGTGACATTGGCGATCTGGCGGTGCTCGAGCGGCTGGCGCAGATCGCGCCGGTGCACGCGGTGCGGGGGAACATCGACGTGCGCGCGTTCGAGTTGCCCGACGTGATTGTTCTCGAGCTGGTGCATGGGGGGCGCACGGAGATCACCCTGATGCTCACGCACATCGCCCTCTACGGCTCACGGATCCGGGCGGAGGCGGCCCGGTTGGCGCGGGCGGAGAAAGCGAGCGTGATCGTCTGCGGTCACTCGCATGTGCCGTTCATCGGGCAGGAGCGCGGTTTGACGATCTTCAATCCGGGATCGATCGGGCCTCCGCGGCCCCCGCTGCCGATTCTATTCGGCGCGATGGACTTGAGTCCGACGGCGGTCAGCTTGCGGCACTTCGATTGTGAGACCGGGGCGGGGTGGACTCCGTAGGGCACTGAAGAGCGGGGGCGTTCACTGTTCGGTCCACTGCTCGTCGCGCACAGGCCTCTCTCTTCGAGGCGAGGATGCTCAGGGGACGAGGTCCGCCCCGGACGGCTCTCCGAGCTGTAACAACCCTGTAGTGACGCGTGACTACAGGGTTGTCATGCCGTGAAGAGGCCCACCGGCCCGAGCCGAGGATCCTTGCCGCGCGCCGAGGGCTTGCTCATGCGAGCACTCACGAGAGCCATCCAAACCCACGCTTCCTCAAAGCTCACAGCGGGTACCAGAACTCCCGCCCATCATTCGCGCTGAACCGAAACTCCATCACGTGCGGCCAGAGCGGCGCGCGGTTGCCCGCATTCCACTGCTCCCACGCCACGCTCAATTCCTGTACGCGCGCGGGCTGCGACGCGGAGAGATCGATCTTCTCGCCCGGATCCGTCTCGAGATCGAACAGCGCCGACGTGCCGTGCCACGTGTCGCGCAGCAACTTCCACCGCCCGTGCCGCACCGCCTGCGCGTACTCCGCGCGCCAGAACAACCACTCATGCGGCGCGGCCACGTTCTCACCGCTCAAATACGGAGCGAGATCCACCCCGTCGAGCGTGAGCCCCGCAGGCAACTCCGCACCGACCGCGGCCGCCACCGTCGCGAAGACGTCGAGCGCCGAAACCGGCTGCTCGTACTGCGTGCCCGCCGGCAACCGCCGGGGCCAGCGCATCACCATCGGCACCCGCACGCCGCCTTCGAACAAGGTGAACTTGCCACCCTGCAGCGGCCGGTTGTCCGCAGCGTGCGTGTAGAGCGCCCCGCCGTTGTCCGAGAGAAAGATGACCAGCGTGTCATCTGCCACGCCGGTGCGATCGAGCGCGTCGAGCACCCGGGTCACCGACTCATCGAGGCTGGCGATCAACGCTTTGTAGACGCGCTTGTTCTGATCAGGCTCCTCCGCGAACCGGTCGAACAGCGCCTTCTTCGCCTGGAACGGCGTGTGCGGATTCTGCATCGGCAGGTAGACGAAGAAGTTCTCTGCCCGGTGCGCTTCGATGAAACGAATTGCTTCGCTGGTGAGCGTGTCGGGCAGATACCCGTCGTCTTCGAACGGCACGCCGTTGCGAACGAGCTGCGCGGTGCCCGTGCGGCCCTTGCCCCAGATGAACCCCTCCGACACGTCGTCGTGCCGCTGGTTCACCACGTCGGGGCTCTTCAGGTCGGGCTGATAGAGCGTGTACGCCTCGTAGAACCCCACGTGCGTGTCGAAGCCGCGCCGATGTGGCGCCGACGCTTCATTCCACCCGAGGTGCCACTTGCCGAAAGCACCCGTCGCATACCCACTGCGGGAGAGCACCTCGGCCAGGGTCAGCTCACCCACGGGCAGCCCCTGGCGCTGCACGTCTTCGAGGTCGGGCGCCACCGGGCGGTGAAACTGCCAATCACCACCCGCGATGAAATGCCGAAACGCGAACGCCTCGAGCCCGTTGCGCGCGTAGCGTTCGTGCGGCTGACCTTCGTGACCAAAACGTTGCTGATAGCGGCCGGTGAGCAACGCCGCGCGCGACGGGCTGCAGAGGGGCGCCGTCACTGACGCTTGTTGGAGAAGCACTCCGCCCGCTGCGAGGCGCTCCAGCCCGGGCGTCTTCACCGCGCCGCCGCTCGCCAACGAGGTGTCATTCACCCCGAGATCGTCCGCGAGCATCACCACCACGTTGAGCCGCGGCGCGCTCTTCAGCGGCCTCGCCAGAAACGCGTCGCGCCGCGCCACCGCCGAGGGGTCGGAGGCAATGCGATACGCCTCTCCACCCGGCAGACAGGCCGTCAGACAAAACAGGAAAAACAGGATGCGGGGTGGGTCGCTCGAGACACGCATGGGTTTCGAAGTGATGCCCCAAACGGGGGACTCTCTCTGGAAGGTCGCAGACTAAGCGAACAAATCAGAAGTCTGACGGGGGAACGTAAGGGGCCGCAGTTTGCAGCATGTGTTGGTTGTGGATGACGATCTGCCGGTCGCGCGCGCTCTGGAGCGTTGGCTCAAACGCATCGGCGTGCAGGTCACCTTGCTTTCCAAAGTCGCTGAGCTCGAGGCCGTGTTGGAGCGCGAGAAGTTCACGTTGATCATCTGCGACTACCTCATGCCGGTGCTCGACGGCATCACGGTGCTCGACACCGCCCGGCGCCTCTCCCCTTCGACCCGGCGCTGTCTGCTCTCGGGCTCCCTGGGCCTGGTGTCGGAGGCGCAACGTGAGTCCATCGCGCCGTGTGTCTTCATCGAAAAGCCCTGGGAGCCCTCCACGCTCGCCAGCCAGTTGGGCCTGGTGGCGCCGCCGTGATCACCCCCGACCTGCCAGGTCACCTGCTGCGCAGCGTGTTGCTCTCGATGGAAGCGAGAGGTCACGACACCCCCGCGTTGATCCGCCGGCTGCGCCCCAACGTGCTCTCCGCGGCGCGCACCCGCATGAGCTGGGATGAGCTGGTGCTCGTGCTGGAGACCTTCTTCGCTCAGCATGGTGTCGCCGCGACCCAGAGCGTGATGCAAGACCTCGCCAGCCGTCACTCGTCGGTGCGCCTGGTGGCCGAGCTGCTCGGCTCTCCCCGGCTGACCTACCTCGTGTTGTTGGAGGCGCTGCAGCTCAGGCCGTTGGTGGTGGTGCTGCAGTGGAAACAGGCCGCTCCCGGGCTGCAGGTTCGGCTCGAGCTGCTCAAGGGGCTGAGGCCTTCGCTGGTCTTCTTTCAGTGCTGCGCCTGGTTCCTCGCTTCCATTCCCCGCGCGCGCGGCAGCCTCGATGCGCGGCTCCACACGGTGCGGGTCTCGGAGCGTGAGCTCGACTGCGTCATCTTTCCGCCCCCCGAGGCCGAGCTCACGTTGGCGCACTCCGACAGCAACGTGCGCTCGTTGGCCCGGGAGCTCTTCCGGGTGAACGACGGGGTGCCTCAGGCCCCGCGCTCCACGCCCAGCGTGCAGGCACTGCAGAGCCGCTTCGAGCTGACCCGCGCCGAGGCCCGGGTGGTGCGGCGCCTGGCGGAAGGCCGCAGCATCAAGCGCATCGCCGAGGAGTTTCACGTCAGCCTCGAGACCGCGCGCACGCACGCCAAACGCGCGATGCAGAAGACCGATACGCACCGGCAAGCAGAGCTGGTCAGCCTGGTGCTCAACGGCGAGCGCTGAGTTGTCTCCCTCTCCCTTCGGGAGAGGGTCGGGGTGAGGGCGTAGTAAGCGCCGCCGGTGCGCCATCTCCGCCATCTCCTCCATCTCCTCCTCCTCAGCCTCACCGCCTGCGCGACCACCACCTCGGTCACCGTGCCCACGGCCCCCGCGCTGAACGGACGAGCCGACACGCATCTCCACCTCACCATGTCGGCCGCGGCCAAGCCGTTCATGAAAGGTGAACCGGGCACCGGCCCGCTCACATCGACCTCTTCCGAGCGGCTCATCAACGGCGTCTCCGCAGCCGACCTCCACGCGACGGGAGTCACCTTCGTCTTCGGAGGCCTCTGGCCCCCGCTGCGTCTGCGCCCCGGCCGCAGCGCGCTCGACGAAGCGCTCCACCAGGTGCGTGAGCTCGACGACTTCATGGGCCGGAAGCCCGCCTTCGCGCTCGCTTCGAACTCGAAAGACGCGCGCCGCATTCTCTCCACCGGCCGCATCGCCGTGGTGGCGCAGCTCGAGGGTGGTGAAGGCATCGAGCGGGTGCAAGACGTCGACGCGCTCTATGCCGCGGGCGTGCGGGTGATCACCGTGGTGCACTTCGTCTCCACGCAGCTCGGGGGCGCGGCGAAGGGCCAGTTGTCACGCGCGTTGCTGGGCGCGGCTCCCGACGGCGCACTCGAAGCAGAAGGGCTCTCTGCCCTCGGCCGCGAGGTGGTCTCACGCATGGTGCAGCTGGGCATGGTCATCGACGTGGCGCACGCCAGCGACCGGTTCGTCAGCGACGTGCTCGACCTCACCGAGCCGCTCGGCGTACCCGTGCTGGTCTCGCACACCGCGGCGCGGGCGCTGTCGAACGTCGAGCGCAACCTCTCCGACGCGCTGGCGCGCCGGGTCGCCGCTTCGGGTGGGCTCATCGGCCTCACCTTGAGCCGGGTGCAGCTGGAGACCGACGCGGGCCATCGGCTCGGCGCGCAGCACCAGCCCGGCACCTGCGACGATCTCGTGGCGCACTGGAAACACCTCGCCTCCGTCACCTCGGCGGAGACGCTGGTGCTGGGCAGCGACGTGAACGGCTTCATCACGCGGCCCAGGCCCGGCGGTGCGTGCCCCCAGGGCGTGCGGAACTACGGCGACCTGAACCAGGTGTGGGGGGCGTTGGAAGCCTCGGGCCTTCCCCACGCTGCGCTCGACGGCATGGCGGACAAGCTGCTCGGCCTGCTGGAGCGGGTGGAGAGCCGCGCCGACGAATCGGCCCAGGCGCAAGCACGCCGCCGTTACGCGCGGGTGCGTGACGAACGCAGCGTGCTCGACGTGCCCTGAGCCTCGCGCTTCGGCAGGAACGGCGAGACGAGATGCGTGAGGTAGCCGCGCGGCGCTTCGCCGGGGTTGCCCAGGGCCCAGGTCTCTTCGCCTTCGGGCCGGTGGTAGGTGCCGAAGAGCAAGTCAGTCCACGGAGCGAGGTTGGCGAAGTTGTGCTTCGTGTCGGTGGTCTCGAGGTGGTGCCAGTGGTGCAACTCGGGCGCTCCGAAGAGCAGCCGCAAGGGACCCAGGGGCAGGCGCACGTTCGAGTGAATGAAGATGGCCCACAACCCACGAAACGCGATGAGACCTGCGAGCAGTGAGAGGTCGGCGCCCAGGGCCATCGCCGGCAGGTTGATGGCCAACTGCGTGAGCAGGCCATCGACCGGATGTTCCCGATGCGCGGCGACCCAGTCGAGGTGACGGCTGGAGTGGTGAATCGAATGAAACCGCCACAGCAGCGGCACGCGGTGACTGGCGACGTGAAACCAGTACACCGACACGTCGGCGAGCATCACCACGAGCAGCATCTGCAGTGGCCAGGGCCATGACGCGAAGCCGCTGCGCAGCCCGGGGGGCACGAGGTGTGAGAGCGCCCCGTCGAGCTGAGTGAGCAACCACAACGCGAGGGTGGCCCACACGAGGTACTGGCCGGCCATGAACGCGAGGTCGGTCACCAGCGCTGAGCGAAACCAGGGCTGGCCCCGGCGCGCCGAGAAGAGTCGCTCCAGGGGCCAGAACACGCAGGTGAGCAACACCAGCGCGATGCCCAGCGCTTCAGCCCGTTCAGCCAAGAAGCCCCCTCTCCCTCGGGGAGAGGGTCGGGGTGAGGGTGCTCACTGCGCCTCATTCTGCTGAGGCTTCTGCAACTGGTGCTTCACGCCCGGCAGCGCCTCACCACCGAACGACTTACTGGCCGGAAAATACCTGGGCTCACCCGCGTCGCGAGGGCGAGGCCTCGGCATGGGTCCCGACTTGCTGGCATTGAAGAAGAACCGCGCGCCGGCATCGACCCCCGCATCCACCGGGGCCGCCGCCAGCGCGCGATCACTCATCGCGGTGAGCACGGCACCGCCCAGGAAGAGCGCGGCGACTCCGAGAGCGAGGACCTTCAGCAGGGTCTGCATGAAGGCCCCAGCCTCAACCGTTCCCTGTTTCAGCTGCGACGTCGGCGGCGCGAGAGCACCATCAGCAGACCGAAGCCGGCCATGCTGAACATCGAGCCGTCGAAGCTGCTGCAACCGCAGCTCACCCCACCGGGTACCGGCGTGGTGGTCGGGTCTTCTCCGATCGAACCGCTGCCCCCGTCGGTGCCGGTCTGGCCCTCGGTGGGAGCGACGTAGGTGAACGCCCCGGTGAGCGTGACGGTCTGGGTGTCGTCGTTGGTGAGCACCACGTCGACCACGCCCGCAGCGTGCGCAGGCACCACCGCGCGGGCGAGCACGGTGGAGACGACCACCACGTCGGTCGCCGGCGAGCCACCGACCGTCACGGTTGCGCCCGCGGCGAAGTTGGTGCCGCTCAGGGTCAGCAGCGTGCCACCTGTGAGGGGGCCGCTCGGAGGCGAGACCTCGACCAGCGTCGGCGCGCCGCGCGTGTAGGTGAAGGCGCCCGCGAGCACCGCGCTCGCACCATCGGAGCTGACCTCGACGTCGACGACGCCGGGGCCGTGCGCCGGGGTGATCGCCGAGAGCTCGGTATCGCTGATCAACGCGACCTGGCTGGAGACCACGCCGCCGAACGAAGCGGTCGAGGTGGCGGTGAAGCCGGTGCCGGTGATGCGCACCTCCTGGCCGCCCGTGACGTCACCGGTGGCCGGCACGATGGCCGACACGGTGGGGGGCGCCACGAACCGGTACGCGCGCTGGAGCACCGAGCTCTGGCCATCGGCGTTGCTCACCGTGACCGAGACCACGCCCACGCTGCGAGAAGGCGTCATCACGGTCAACTCGGTGGGCGAGACCAGAGTCACGCCGGTCGCCGGGCTCGAGCCGAACACCACCGACGTGGCCGCGTTGAAGCCGGCACCGGTCAAGGTCACCACCGTGCCGCCCGCCGTCGTCCCACTGATGGGGGAGAGCGAGGTGAGCAAAGGAGCGCCATCGAAGGTGAAGGCGTTGGGCAGGCTGGAGACCTGCAGGTCGGGGTTGATCAACTCGACGTTCGCGGGGCCCGGCATGTTGGCGTTGGTGACGGCCGTCGCGGTGGTGGGGCTGCTCACCGTCACGGCGAAGGCGGGCACTCCACCCAGGCGCACGGTGGCGCCGGCCTGGAAATCCTGGCCGGTGAGGGTGATGCGGGTGCCGCCCTGCACCGGGCCGTTGGTGGGCGAGATGCTCGAGACCACCGGCGCGGCCACGTAGAGGAAGGCGCCGGTGCGGCTCGCCGACTGCGCGTCGGTGTTGGTGAGCACGACGTCGGCCAGCCCCGGGGTTCCCGGCGGCGTACGCGCCGTCACCTGGGTGGCGCTGGTGCGCGTGACGCTGGTGGCGGGGTTGCCGCCCACGGTGACGGTGGCGCCGGTGATGAAGCCGGTGCCGGTGAGGGTGATGAGCGTGTTGCCCACCGCGTAGCCCTGCGCTGGCGTGACGGCTGAGATGGCCGGTGCGGGGTACGTGTAGACGAAGCCGCCGTCGATGGTGGTGCTCTGGTTGTCGGTGGTGCGAACGAGCACGTCGACGGGCCCGTTGAGCGTGGCGCTCGGGGTCACGGCGGTCAGCATGAGACCACCGTCAGCGATGCTCACCCCGGTCGTCGCGTTGGCGCCCAGGCGCACCGTGGTTCCAGTGCGGAAGTTGCGGCCGTTGATGGTGATGGTCAGACCGCCCGTGGTGAGGCCCGTGCTGGGAACGATGCTGCTGACCTCGGGAGGGCCATCGAAGGTGAAGGATGCGGGGAGCGTGCTGGTGAGGCCGTCGGTGTTGACCACCGTCACGCTGGCCACCCCTTCGGCATGGGGCGGCGTGGTGGCTCTGATGCGAGTCGAGTTGGTGACCGTCACTGCCGCCGCGCCCACCAGGGTGCCGCCGACGTCGAAGAAGACCCCTGCATCACGACGGAAGACCGTACCGGCGAGCGTCACCACCGTGCCGCCCGTGACCGGGCCGACCGCCGGGGCGAGCGAAGTGAGGATGGGGGGAAGCCCCGGGGGATCGTCGTAGGTGTAGCCGGGCGTCAGGGTCGCCGACAGGCCGATGCCGTTGGTCACGCTGACGGGGAACTCGCCCGCAGAACCGGGCGGCGTCAGCACGATGAGCTGCGTGGCCGAGATGCTGGTGACCTGCGCGATGGAGGTGCCGATGCGCACCACCGACCGCTCCGAGAAGTTGGTGCCCGTCAGGGTGAGGGGCTGGGCGCCGGAGGGGGTGCCACTCACCGGGTTGATTTCGGCGAGGGTCGGCTGCGTATCGGTGCAACCCACCGAGACGGAGAGCACGTAGGGGTTCGGGTTGGCGCCAGCCGTCTTGCCGACCCGGATGCCGTAGGTACCGCTGGTGCGGGCGCGGAAGACCAGGCCGTCACCGGGCAAGGTGGGCGTGGTCGCGCTCAGGCTGGGGGTGGTGGGCGAGGTGATGGTGGTGGTGGTGGTGCCGTCATCCGAGGTGAGGATGATCGCGCCCGTCGAATCGACGAGCGACATGGTGAAGTTGTACCCGGTGACGCCGGCGTCGGTCTTGTCGGGCACCGCGTCGAGCGCGGCGAAGATCAGCTGACCGGCGGTGGCCGAGAAGCTGAAGAGGTCCACGTCGCTGCCGCCGTCGGTGATCGACCCGATGAAGTGATTGGTGGGGCTGGTCGAGGCGGTGGCGATGGTGTCGTTGGGCTCCACTTCGAGCGTGGGGGCCGCGCGCTGCACGTGCGAATAGAGAATGTACGGCTCGGCGATGGTGGCGCCCGAGTAGTTGATGCGCAGGTAGGCAGGCTCGGCCGCGAGCACCGTACCGGCGATCACGGGCGAGCTGGTGCCGAACAAGGGCGGCAGGTTGGCGTCGTCGTACTCGAGCGTGCGCGTGTCGGTGGTGACGCGCATGTCGAAGTTGTTGGCGTTCGCCGCGGCGCCTTCGGCCATCGCGTACACCCGCGAACCGGCAGGGTGCGCGCCGAGCGCGAAGAAGTCGATGTCGTTGGCGACGTTGGTGGCACCGGTCACCACGCACGAGAGCGCGCTGGCAGTGGCCACGGCGTCATTGGGTTCGGACTCCTGGCTGCAGGGCGTGACCTCGAGGCTGAGGGCCGCTCCTGCGCTGCTGGCGGACGCCTCGTCGATCCAGACGAAGACGGTCTGGTTGGCCGTCAGCGGGGTGCACGACACCTGCTCCTGAAGCGTGGTGGTCGACGAGTTTCGATTGCTGGCCGCGATGCACTGGGGCGGCCCATACAACGAGCCGGTACCCGCGGTGACCGGCACGCAGCTGTCGGTGAGGTAGAGCATTCCATCGACCGATGAGGAGGGCGTGCCCAGTCGGAAGGAATACCGCCCGGAGCTCGGCGCACGGAACTGGAGCGCGACATCGCGGCCTGACCCAATGCTCGCGGTCTGGCCAAGGCCGGTGAAGCAGGCCCCGCCATCGACCTGCGCGTTGTCCTGAGCGATCGAATACGTGCCCGCGTCAGGGGCCATCGTGGTCACTGCGAAAGGCTCGTTGAGGTTGAGCAGCGGTGAAGTGGCGCTGCACACGTCGGTCGGGCCTGCGATCAACGGCGTCACCGAGAGCTGGTGGCGATCAGCGGTCAAGGACGGGGCGGTGGTGCCATATTTCGCCAGCTGCAGGTAGTAGGTGGTGCCACCGAGAAGCCGCCCGGTGACCGATGATCGCGCACTGGAAGCAGGGCAGCCGATCGTCGAGTCATCGCTGCAGCCCATCGAGACGAGCGCGCCACAAGTTCCAGAATAGAGCGCCAGCACGGTGTCCGACACCGTGCCTCCGGGTGTGACCGCCGAGCAGTTCTGGATCACGTAGTCGCCATCAGTCGGGGGCGTGAACGAGTACCAGACGGTGTGGTTGGCGTTGGCCTGGTCGGTCAGACACGCGAAAGGGGTCTCTGAAGCGTTTGCTGCGCTGAACGATCGGGTCACCGGCGAGACCGCCGTGGTGAACCCCGTGGGCACGGGCAGTGCCTCGGCGCCCGAGCAGGTGTCGTTCGGCGGGGCAGGCGGCGTGTAGTTCACCTCGAGCTGAACCTGAGAGGTGGCGCTCAGCGTGGTGGCGTTCGTCACCGCCACCTGAACGAAGTAGGTGGTGCCCGCGGCGAGCGTGATGGTCACCGTCGACTGGGTCGAACACCCGTCATTGCTGCACGAGCTGGTCACCTGGGTCAGCGTGCCGCCGCAGGTGCCCGTGTAGGCCGCGAGGACCGTGTCGACGTTGGTCGCCGTTCCGTAGGTGCAGGTCGCGATCTGGTACGAGCCAGCGACAGGAGCGGTGAACGAGTACCACACGCTGTTCTTGATCGTCGTTAGGCAGCTCATCGGCGACTCGACTGTGACCGCGCTGAGCGGATTGACGATGGTCGAGAGCGCCCGATTGTTCGCGCCGAAGGTGAGCACCTCAGCGCCACCGCACGCCTCATTGACGGGCTGTGCAGCCGCCAGCCCCGCGAGGGTCAGCGCAGCAACTGCAAAGGTTCGAACCAAAGTCTGAAGCTTGAACACAGAAACCTCGTTGGAAGAGACGCTTCGCATGGGCGCGCTCACTGAGTGACGAAGCGCCACGCCGTGTTCGGCGCGACGACAGCCTGATTGATGGAGAGAGGGAAGGCCCGGTTGCCCGTGGGCTCTTCGAGCCACACCGTGGCGCTGTTGCCGTTGGCGAAGTTCGACGACGTGCCCGAGGTCATGGTGCCGTAGTGATACTCGATGGTGCCGTCTTCGAAGATCTTCACTTCGAAGTTCAGGTCGTCGGCGGGCGAGGTGACGAAGTGGCGGAAGTGGTGCCACATGAAGACCCAGTGCGGTGCGGTGGTGACCGGGTCTTCGTTCGCGGCGAACCGCTTCCAATACATGTCACAGGGGCTGCCGATCACGGTCTGCAGGTCGTCCCAGAAGGGCGCGATGACGCCCACCGGCGTGGTGCTGCTCAGCGTGGTCTTGTTGGTGTAGTTCACTTCAGTCGAGCTGCCCCAGACGAGCCAGCCATCGGTGCTCATCGAGATGACCGGGCGCCGGGCGCGGAAGGCGAACGGCGCAGGGTCACTCGCCGTCGCGGCCAGCGTGATCGCGACCGTCTGACCATCGACCGTGTCGCTGGGGCTGTTGAGCAGCGCGGTGCCGGTGGCCGAGATGTCGACGTACCGCGAGGGGATCGCGACCGGCGCCGCGTAGCCGAAGCAGGCGCCCAGCGAACCGGGGGTACCCTGCTGAAGCGGCGTCTGACTTCCGAACGTGCGCAGCGGGCCCGCCGTGCAGGTGAGGTTGGGCGCATTGGTGCTCTCGAGGTAGGTGTTGAAGTCCAACTCCAGAGAAGCCCCGGTGCCCCCATCGCTCGGGCCCGCGTACGGCAGCGTCAGCCCCGCGTCCGGGTTGGCGAAGGTCAAAGTACCTGCGTCGGCAGAAACGAAGAAGGAACCCCAGGTCACCGTGACCCCCGCGTCGTCATTCTCCAGCGGGTCGGTCGAGCCGCCGATCAGGGTCAACCCCGGTGCAAGGCTGAACCCGTTGCCGACCGAGAACGGCGTGGAGGAAGACGTGGAGCGCAGCTCCCAGCCCGTCATGTCCAATGCGGTCGTGGTGCGATTGTAGAGCTCGAGGTATTGCCCGTTCGCGACCGAAGGCGAAGGCCGGAACATGAACTCGGAGACGGCGAGATCACCGGGCACGTTGACCGCGACGGCAGGCTGGCTCACGCGCGTGCGAGCGTTGCCGACCTGCACCACGCCACCCCATCGCGTGCCCTTCGCGACGCGCGTCGACACCGAGCTGACCGGGCTGAAGAAGTAGATCGCGCTGTTGCTGACGGGCGCGCCGGTGGCCTGCAGCGCCAGCTTGCGCGTGTTGTCCTGCACACCGATGGTGAACGTGGGCGACGCGTTCAAGGTCATCGTCTTGTAGTGGAACGACACGACGCCGTTCTGATGCACGCGGACCTGAAAGGTGACCTCGGTGCTGTCGGAGCTCGCGACCTCGAGCCCATCCCATTGCACCACCAACGATTGATCAGGCGCGTTGCCCACCAGCTGCGCGAAGACCGCCGAGTTCGGGCCGGTGAGGGTGAGGCTGTCCCAGTAAGGCGCGATGAGGCCGGGGGCCGCGGTGGTGCCGGTCGAAGGCAGGGAGGTCTCGGTGGCGTTGACTACCAGCGGCGCACCCCAGGCCATCCAGCCGGCGCGTGAGATGGTGAGCGGGCCGCTCTGCTGCGTGCCCCACAGCCAGGTGGCGAAGGGGAGGTCGACCTGGGTGATGTCTGACGATTCCAGGACGCGCGCGCCCGTGCTTCTGATGTCGAGGAAGTCGGCCTGGTTGCTGCGCAGCACCTGGCCATGAGGGAAGCCGTAGAAGAGCGCCCCCGGCTGGTCGGCGAGCAGGTTCACGTTCTGACCGGAGACGGCCGTGGGCGGAAACTGGGTCACGGTCAGCGGCGTGCCGGTCACCGTCACCTGCGCCGTCGCTGTGACTGCTGCGTTGCCCAACAGGTTGTCTGCCGACAGCGTGTAGGTAGTGTCGGCCGAGGGGTACACGGTGGCGGTGCCTCCTTCGGCGAGCTGACCGGTCACCGAGAACACGGTCTCGCCGCTCAGGTCGACGATGCGCACGCGCCGGGCCTCGAGGCTGGCGAAGGTGAGGGTGACGGGCTGGCCCGCAGTGACGGTGGTGGGGTTCGCGGTCAAGGTTGCCGCGGTCGGTACGCCCACCACGTCGACCTGGAGCACCCTGGTGAGGCGCTCGCCTCGCGCATTGGTGGCGATCAGCTCAACCGAGAAGTCCGTCAGCGGCGCGGTGAGTGAAAAGAGCCCGGTGACGGCGTCGGCGCGGCTTCCGGTCTGATGCACGCTGATGCCGTCGAGCTTGAGCTCGACGCGATCGGCGCCCAGGGTCTGCCAGCGCACCTGGTAGTTGAGGCCGGGTGACGCGACGGGGGGGGCGTCGAAGCGCACGATCGACAGCTCCCTGCCCACGTTGATCTCGACGCGCTGGGTGCGCGAACTGGCGCCCTTCACCGCCGACAGCTCGTAGGTGATCAACCCTCCGTTGGGCAGCGTGGGCGCCACGTCGGTGAAGGTGCCCGAGACGATGCGCGCCGGGTCGGTGATCTCGGCCAGCTGACCGCGGCCGGGGCTGCTGAGCACGAGGCGCTCCGCGCCCGCGGCGGTCCAGGTGATGGTGACCATCTCGCCCGGCTCGACGGCACGCGGCTCGGCCGTCATCGAGAGCACCGCGGGCTGCACCGCGACCATCGCCGTGCGGGTCACCGTTCCGGCGACCAGGGTGTACGTGGTGTCGAACAGGGGGAAGACCGTCACCGCTCCGCTGCTGCGCTGACCGCTTACATCGACGGCCTGGCTCCCCGCGGTGAGCGCCACGCTCGGCGCGCCCGGGGCGCTCCACACGAGGGTGGTCGATTGACCGCCCACGATGCTGGGCGGGAGCGCCTGAAAGGTCACTTCGCTTACCTGGGCGCCCGGCAGGGTCACCGAGAGCGCGCGGGCGTCGGTTCCACCGGGGCCGCGCGCGGTGAGCACGAAGAGCGAATTGGCGGCGATGGTGACCTCGAGGCTGCCCTCGAATGCATCGGCAGCCACGTTGAGGGCGCCCGTCGACGCCTCTCGAAGCTCGATCGCGGTGGCCTGCGAGGTCTTCCAGCTCAGCGTCACCTGTTCGCCCACCTTCGAGGTGGCGGCAGAAGTGGTGAAGCGTTCGATGGAGGGCGGGGCGGGCACCACGGTCGACGGCTTTTCGATCCGGCAACCTGACAAGGCGGCCAGCCCGAAGAGCGCCGCGGCGAGCAATGAACGATGGGTCATGGGGGAGTCTTTCAGAGCGCGCATGGAAATCACCGGGGCACGAAGCGGAAGGCAGAGAAGGGCGTGATGCCCGGCGTGGCGGAGTTGGCGTTGACCACCAGCGCCTGGTTGCCGGCGGCGTTCTCGAGCCAGGTCACCGAGTCGGTGCCTGAAGCGTACTGGCTCGAGCTACCGCTGATCATCGCGTTGAAGTGAATCTCGATCACCCCGTCGTCGAAGAACTTCAGCTGAAAGTTGAGGTCGTCGTTGGTCGCGCCGAGCCGACGGCAGTGGTGCCACTGCACAATCCAATGAGGGGCCGCAGCAAAGGGATCTTCGTTCGCGCCAACCCGCTTCGAGTAAATCTGTCCCAGCCCAGCCGGACCCGAACCCGCCAGGTCAGCGGCGAACGCAGCCACCAGGAAGTTGGAGTCGGAGGTCTCGGGGTCGTCCGTCAGATCGTCGAGCGACGAAGACGAGGCCGCGTCGAAGGAGACGAAGCCATTGGTGGAAACCTCGAGGTTATTCATCGGCGTCCCAAAGTAGGAAATGGGCGCCGACGAGACGTCGACCGCCACCAGGGCGTCGTCGAAGCTCGAGGTGGTCAGCAACGTGCCTCCGTCGGAGATGTCGAAGTAGCCCGGGCTCGCGCTGGCCAGCGCGTAGCCGAACCCGCACCCGCGATCGGTGCCCGGCGTGCCCCGCTGAGTCCCGGCGCCATAGGTATCGCTGGTGAGGCAGCGCACCGGGCCGGCAGGAGTCGAGCCGCTGTACCGGTAGGGGCCGCGATCGTTGGTGAAGGCGATGCCGGCGTCGGCACCTGCCAGGGACAGCACGTCATGAGCACCACCCCGCGCC
>JANODF010000588.1:0-10414 GCA_031412555.1 Archangium sp.
TGAAGGCGAATTATTGGCCCCTCACCCTGACCCTCTCCCCTGAGGGGAGAGGGGATCTCTTCCGCACCGTGTTGAGCACCACGAGCGAGAGCAGCACCAGCACGCCGACGTAGAAGCGCCAGGTGAATTGCTCCGCGCCCGGGAAGACGAACCAGGCCAACACCATCGCGTAGACGGGCTCGAGCGAGACCGCGAGCGCCATCGCGTACGGCGCCAACGTCTGCAGCACCCGCAGGCTCCACATCCACGGCAGTACCGTGCAGCCCACCCCGAGCAGCAACAACAACCCGCCGTCCATCAGCGACAGCGACATCGGCGAGACGAACGTGCCCGGCTGCAGAACGAAGAACACACTCGTCACCAACGCCGCCGCTGACAGCTCGTAGAACGTCATCACCTCACCACGCGACTCGCGGGCCAGCTTGCCGTTGAGCGTGCCGAAGCCCGACGAGAACAACGCGCTGCCCATGCCCATCGCGAGCCCGGTGAAGTCGGTGTTCGTCTCGACCTTCACCAGAAACCCCACCCCGAGCATCACGCCGAAGCCGATGAGCAGCTCCGACATCACCGCCTTGCGCTTGAAGACCAGCGGCTCGAGCAACGCCGTGAAGAACGTGATGGTCGACAAACACAACACCGCCACCGCCACGCCCGCGTACTTGATGCACCCGTAGAAGAGCAGCCAGTGCAGCGCCACCAACGCACCCGCGATGCCGAACGAACGCAGCTGCGGCAATGGCACCTTCATCGACAGCCCGCGCCACCAGATGACCACCGGCATCACTGCCAGCACCACCAGCAGCCGGTACCAGACCAACGGCACCGCGCTCAGCGAGATGAGCCGCCCGAGGATCGCCGTGAACCCCCACACGAACACGGTGAGGTGCATCAGCGCATGGGCGGGACCAGGGGCGAGCGGCGTCGGAGACTTCACCAAGGCGCGCGTATGTAGCGTGCGCGGTGTTAGCTTGCCGCCCCAATGTCGAATGAGCCGAAGACGTCAGGCCAGGACGAGATCCTCACCAGCCCCGGTGATGCCGCGTATCTGGATCCGTTCGAAGAAGGCCACATCACCACCACGCACACGCTGGTGGTCGAGAACCGCACCACCCTCAAGGTGCGTAAGTGCCGCCTGGCGGTCACCGGCGGTCCCGATACCGGGAAAGAAGTGGTCAGCGACAAGGAGCGGCTGCGCGTCGGTGCGCACTCCAGCAACGACCTCGTGCTGGTGGAAGACCGCACGGCCAGCCGGCACCACTTCGAGATCCAGTACACCGAGCGCGGTTACCTGGTCATCGACCTGAACTCGACCAACGGCACCTGGCTCGACGGCCGCCGCATCGAGCGCGCGTATTTGTCTCAGGGCAGCCAGGTGAGGGCCGGGCAGACCACGTTGTCGTTTGCGCCCATCGATGAAGAGGTGACGGTCGAGCCCGATCGCGATGGCGAGCTGTGCGGGATGATCGGCCAGTCGGTGAAGATGAGGCAGATCTTCGGGCTCATCAAAAAGATCGCGCCGATGGACGTGTCGGTGATCATTCAGGGTGAGACGGGCACCGGCAAAGAGCTGGTCGCGCGCGCCATTCACGAGCTCTCCGGGCGTAAACGCGGGCCGATGGTGGTGCTCGACTGCGGCGCGATTCCTCCGAACCTCATCGAGAGTGAACTGTTCGGTCACGAGAAGGGCGCCTTCACCGGCGCGGTCGCTTCACGCCCCGGCGCCTTCGAGCGCGCCAACGGCGGCACCATCTTCCTCGATGAACTGGGAGAGCTGCGCACCGACCTGCAGCCCAAGCTGCTGCGCGTGCTGGAGAACCGCGAGGTGCGGCGCGTGGGCGGCAACGAGGTGCAGGAGATCGACGTTCGCGTCATCGCCGCCACCAATCGGGATCTCGTCAAAGAGATCCAGACCGGCAACTTCCGCGAAGATCTCTACTTCCGGCTCTCGGTCATCAACATCCAGCTGCCGCCGCTGCGTCAGCGCCGCGAAGACATTCCGCACATCATCAAGAAGGAGCTCGGCGATCCGGAGATCGTCGCGCGCCACGGGAAGAAGATCGTCTCGGCCCCCGCGATGAGCGTGCTGATGCAGTACTCCTGGCCCGGCAACATCCGCGAGCTGATGAACGTGATCAGCCACGTGCTGACCTTCAGCGACGGCGAGATGATCGACCTGCAGCACCTGCCCGCGCGCGTGCAGGGTCAGCATCAGGAACAGCCGCTCCCGTTCAACGAGCACCTGAGCTTCAAGGACGCCAAGGAGCAGCTGCTGGAGAACTTCGAGCGCGAGTACATCGGCCAGGTGCTCAAGCGGTGTGACGGCAACATCAGCCGCGCGGCGCGTGAATCGGGGCTGCATCGCAAGTCGATCGAGCGGTTGGTGAAGAAGTACTCGCTCGACGCGAAGTCGATGAAGCCCAAGTAAGCAATGAACTCCCTCTCCCCCGAGGGGGTGAGGGCTACTTGCTCGGGCACCCCTGCTTGCACTGAGCGTTCTGCGCCTCGCAGTGCTTGAGGCACTGCTGCAGGTGCTCGCCCTTCTCCTTCTTCTGCGCGTCCTTCGGGTCGCCCATGCATGACTTCATGCACTCCGACGACGAGAGGTTGCACTTGCTGTGACACGGCGACTGCTGCCCGAACGCGAACGTCGCCGTCACCACCAGGAAGAAGACGAACCGCATGCCCCGGAGCATACGTCGAGCAGGCTCACGGCAGGAAGATCCGCCCGGGCGCACCTTCCCGGCCCTCCGCGGTGTGGCAGGTGTTGCAGTCGCCACTGGTCTGCGCGGTCGCCATCTCGCGCGTGCCCTGCGCGGTGACCACCCTCGCTCGAAAGCGGGTCGGCCGCGGGGTGAGGTTTCCGAAGAAGTTGCCACCTGAATTGACGGGGAAGCTGCCCAGCACGCCGCCATCGGGGTCGAGGATCTGCACCGTCGCCGCGATGCCCAGGTTGGGGGCGCAGAGATCTTGTTCGTGCAGCGAACGGAACACCGTGCCCATGAACTGCCGGGCCTCGTCGGACGCCTCCAGGGCGCCGTTGGGGTTCTGACCCATGAAGTTCATTCCGGTGTGACACGAGATGCAGGCGAGCCCCGGAGCCATCGACTCGCTGCCGCGATCGTTGGCCGGGGTGGGGCGCGCGCGGAAGGTGTTCGACAGGCAGGTCAAGACGGGAGGGCCTGCATCGATGGGCTCGCAGCTGCCGGCGGGCGCACCCGCGGTCACCCAGGCCTCGAACGCATCGACCAGCGCAGCAGGGGGCGGCCCCGAGGGGGGCATGGGCGCGCTCGTCGCCCGCATGCGGATGAGGCTTCGTTGCGCCTGCGAGAGCGCCGCGTCACGAGGGGAGCTCGTGAGCAGATCTCCCCGGGTGAGCAACGGCATCGGCGCACCACCCGAGGGCGGGGAGCCGTGACAGCTGATGCAATGGGCGCTGATCAGCTGAGCGACTTCGCACGGAAGGCCGCCATCTCCCGGTACGGACAGCGGGGGCATGCTGCTACCTGCATCGCTGGCGGCGGCTTCTTCCGTCTCGCCGCCGTCTTCCTCAACGCCCGAGGCATTCAGGTTGCCGGTGCAGGCGACGAACAAGGTGACAGCACTCAGGGCGAGGGGAAACCGCATTGCCCCAGTTTGCCATCGCACGCGGTTCGGGCGAGCGAATAGGTTCACTTGCATGACCCTGATCGAATCGTTCGAAGACGCGCAGAAGCGCGTGAAGACGCTGAAGGAATCGCCCGGCAACGACGAGCTGCTCGAGCTCTACGCGCTGTTCAAGCAGGCCACGGTGGGCGACGTTTCAGGTTCGCGCCCCGGGATGCTCGACTTCAAGGGCCGCGCGAAGTTCGACGCGTGGACCAAGCGCAAGGGCACCTCGAAGGATGCCGCGATGACTGCGTACGTCGCCGTGGTCGATCGGCTCGTGAAGGGCTGATTCTCAGCGCACGCCGGCGTCGGTAGGGGCCGGTTCGCAGCGCTGAAGGCAGTGCAGTAACACCTCGCCGGTGGCTCCTTTGGGGGCGCCGGCGCAGCTCTTGAGGCACTCGGCCCGAACGTCTGCGGGCGTCGTCGCGGGAACGGGGTTCAGCAGGGCCAGCAGGATCGCGCCGAGCAGCATGGCGCCACCGACGGCCGGGCACCCGTTCGATTCACTTCCACTCTGAGAAGATTGGCGTGCACCGTTCATCGCCCGCGGGCAGGACCGGTAAGTGACTGCAGTCACAGACCGCGTTTGCTCGAGCTCCTCGAGCGCTGCGCGGTTCGCCACGCGCAGAGCGTGATCTCCCGCCCTTACTTCACTCGTCTTGAGCACCCGCAGGGGGCGGTGAAGCTCATGAGAACCCGCATCTACAACATCTCGTGTTGACGGCTCTGTCATCCCCCCATATCTGGGCGGCGCGTTGGTTCCCCGGCGACGGGGATGAAAAGGGAACCCGGTGACATTCCGGGGCTGCCCCGCAGCGGTAGGCGAGAACGAACCCTCCTGAAGTCACTGGCCGAAGTTGGCTGGGAAGTGGGGGCAGTAGGCGCTGGTGGACGTTCACCAGCACGGCTCGCGAGCCCGAAGACCTGCCACGCCAGAGCGCTTGTGCGCACTGCCACCCGGGCCGAGGGCGCCTGCGGGGGCTGAGTGCGTCGTGTGCTCAGGCTCCCTCAGACCATCCTCGTCCCCGAAGGACACGAGGGTCTGATCATGTTGCCTGCCGTCACCGAAACCACCGTCGAGAATTCACGAGTTCCCACCGACTCCGTCGTGCCCACGGGCATGCGCGTGAAGAAGCGCAACGGCTCCCTCGAGCGCGTCGACCTGAACAAGATCGTCCGCGCGGTGAGCCGCTGCTGTGAAGGCATCGAACACGTCGACGCGATGCGCGTGGCGCTCAAGACCATCGCTGGCCTCTACGACGGGGCGAGCACCCGCGAGCTCGATCAGCTCTCCATTCAGACCGCCGCGTCACTCATCATCGAGGAGCCCGAGTACTCGCGGCTCGCCAGCCGCCTCTTGAGCACCTTCGTCGACAAGGAGATCACCGGCCTCGAGATCCACTCATTCACCCAGTCGGTCGCCGCGGGTCACCAGCTCGGCCTCATCAACGAGCGGCTGCTCACCTTCGTGCAGCAGAACGCGCGCAAGTTGAACGATGCCATCGATCCTTCGCGCACCCGGCTCTTCGAGTACTTCGGGTTGCGCACCGTCTACGACCGCTACCTGCTCAAGCACCCACAGAAGCGCGAGGTCATCGAATCGCCGCAGCACTTCTTCATGCGGGTCGCGTGCTCGCTCTCTGAGAACGTCGGCGAAGCGCTCGAGCTCTACCGGTTGTTCTCTTCGCTCGAGTATCTGCCCAGCTCTCCCACCTTGTTCAACGCCGGCACGCGGCATGAGCAGCTGTCGAGTTGCTTCCTGCTCGATTCCCCGCAGGACGAGTTGGTGAGCATCTACCAGCGCTACACCGACATCGCGTTGCTCTCGAAGTTCTCGGGCGGTATCGGGGTGGCGTGGCACCGGGTGCGTTCGCGCGGCTCGCTCATTCGCAGCACCAACGGCCAGAGCAACGGCATCGTGCCCTGGCTCAAGACGCTCGACGCCTCGGTGGCCGCGGTCAATCAAGGCGGCAAGCGCAAGGGCGCCGCGTGCGTCTACCTGGAGACCTGGCACGCCGACATCGAGAGCTTCCTCGAGATGCGTGAAAACACGGGCGACGAAGCGAGCCGCACGCACAACTTGAACCTCGCCAACTGGGTGCCTGACCTCTTCATGAAGCGCGTCGAGAGCGACGCGAGCTGGAGCTTGTTCGACCCCAAAGACGTGCCCTCGTTGCCAGACCTCTTCGGTGCGGAGTTCGAGACCGCGTACGTCGAGGCCGAAGGCCGGGGTCTGGCCAAACGCACGCTCAAGGCCCGCGAGCTGTACGCGCGCATGATGAAGACGCTCGCGCAGACCGGCAACGGGTGGATGACCTTCAAGGACAAGTCGAACCTCGCGTGCAACCAGACGGCGCTGCCCGGCCGCACGGTGCACCTCTCGAACCTGTGCACCGAGATCCTCGAGGTGACCTCGGGCGATGAGACCGCCGTCTGCAACCTGGGCTCGATCAACCTGGCGCGCCACCTCACCACCAACGACGCAGGGGCGCCGGCGTTCGACTTCGCCCGGCTCGGCCGCTCGGTGCGTTCGGCGGTGCGTCAGCTCGATCGCGTCATCGACGTGAACATGTACCCGCTCGAGAACGCCAAGAAGTCGAACCTGCGGTGGAGACCGGTGGGCCTCGGCGTGATGGGCCTGCAGGATCTCTTCTTTCAGCTCGGCTTCGCCTTCGACTGCGCCGAGGCGCGCGCTCTCTCGAAGCAGATCGCCGAGGAGATCTACTTCCACGCGTTGGTCGCTTCGACGGAGCTCGCTGAAGAGCGCGGCGCACACCCGGCGTTCCAGGAGACGCGGGCCGCACGCGGCGAGCTCCAGTTCCACGCGTGGGGCGTCACGCCCGCCGACACCGAGCGTTGGGACGGGCTCATCACGCGCATCAAGAAGGTCGGCCTGCGCAACTCGCTGCTGCTGGCGATCGCGCCGACCGCGACCATCGCTTCCATCGCCGGCTGCTCTGAGTGCATCGAGCCGCTCGTCTCGAATCTCTTCAAGCGCGAGACGCTCTCGGGCGACTTCCTGCAGGTCAATCGCTACCTCGTGCAGGAGCTCCGCGCGCTCGACTCGTGGAACGACGACACCCGCGCGAAGCTGAAGCTGGCCGAAGGCTCGGCGCAGGGGCTCACGGAGCTGCCCGAGAACGTGCGGCTTCGTTTCCGCACCTCGTGGGAGCTGCCGATGCGCTCGCTCGTCGACATGGCGGCCGATCGCGGCGCGTACCTGGACCAGAGCCAGTCGCTCAACCTGTTCATCGAGAGCCCGAACATCGGCCAGCTCTCTTCGATGTACATGTACGCGTGGAAGAAGGGCCTCAAGACCACCTATTACCTGCGCTCGCGGCCCGCGACGCGCATCGCCAAGGCGACCGTCGCGTACACCGATGCGCCGAAGGTGGCTGAGACAGAAGCCATCTCGTGCTCGCTCGAGAACCCTGAAGCGTGCGAGGCCTGCCAGTGAGACTGCTCGACCCCGGCCTTTCCCTCACGCTGCGCCCGATGCGCTACCCGGTGTTCTTCGAGATGTACCGGGCGGCCATCAAGAACACGTGGACGGTCGAGGAGCTCGACTTCGCCACCGACCTCGCCGACCTGCACGGCAAGCTCACCGTCGCCGACAAACACCTGGTGCAGCGGTTGGTGGCGTTCTTCGCGACGGGTGACTCCATCGTCTCGAACAACCTGGTGCTCAACCTCTACCGGCACATCAACGCGCCCGAAGCGCGCATGTACCTCTCGCGTCAGCTCTACGAAGAGGCGCTGCACGTGCAGTTCTATCTGACGCTGCTCGACACGTACGTGCCCGACCCCGAAGAGCGCGAGCGAGCGTTTCAAGCGGTGGAGAACATCGCGTCGATTCGCCGCAAGGCCGACTTCTGCTTCAAGTGGATGGGCACGATTCAGTCGGTGCACGCGCTCGACACGAAGGCCCAGCGCCGCGAGTTCCTGCTCAATCTCATCTGCTTCGCCGCGTGCATCGAGGGGCTCTTCTTCTTCGCGGCCTTCGCCTACGTGTACTTCCTGCGCAGCCGCGGCTTGCTGCACGGGCTGGCGGCGGGCACCAACTGGGTCTTCCGCGATGAGAGCGCGCACATGGCCTTCGCGTTCAAGGTGGTCGACACCGTTCGCGCCGAGGAGCCCGACCTCTTCGATGCGGAGCTCCAGGCGCGCGTGCTCGCGATGCTCGAAGAGGCCATCTCGTGCGAGGTGCAGTTCGCGGAAGACCTGCTCTCGGGCGGCGTGGCAGGTCTCTCTGCGAAGGAGATGCGGGCCTACCTCGAGTTCGTCGCCGACAAACGGCTCGCGAAGTAGGGCATGCCGCGGCATTACAACGGGAAGAACCCGATCACGTTCATGGAACTGCAGGACGTGCAGGAGCTCGCCAACTTCTTCGAGCGCCGCGTCTCGGCGTACCAGGTGGGCGTCACGGGCGAGGTTGGGTTCGACTCCGCCTTCTAGAGCGACTAGCTCGCTCGCATGAGTGACGCCGCACCGAAGGACTACAAGACGACGCTGAACCTGCCGCAGACCGGGTTTCCCATGAAGGGAAACCTGGCGCAGCTCGAGCCGACCATGCTCGCCGCGTGGGATGAGAAGAAGGTCTTCGAGCTCATCCTCGAGAAGAACAAGAGCGCGCCGCCTTTCGTGCTGCACGACGGCCCGCCGTACGCGAACGGCAAGCTGCACGCAGGTCACGCGCTCAACAAAATCCTCAAAGACATCGTGGTGAAGTACCAGAACCTCGCTGGCCGCCGCGCCGACTTCATCCCCGGGTGGGACTGCCACGGGCTGCCCATCGAGCAGGCGGTCGAGAAGAAGCTGCGTGAAGACAAGGTCGATCGCCGCCTGATGTCGCGCGAAGAGTTCCTGCAGAAGTGCCGCGAGTACGCGCTGCAGTTCATCGACATTCAGGCCGGCGAGTTCAAGCGCATGGGGGTGTTCGCCCGCTACGACGCGCGGTACCGCACGCTCGACTTCGACTTCGAGGCCCAGGAGATCCGCGAGCTGTCGAAGTTCGCGAAGTCGGGCTCGCTGTATCGAAAGAACCGGCCGGTGTTCTGGTGCGTGTACGACAAGACCGCGCTCGCGTTGGCCGAGATTGAATACGAGGACATCAAGGTCCCCTCCACCTACGTCGCGTTCCCTGCCGAAGGCGACCTCGGGGAGAAGTGGGGCTTTCTCAAAGGCAAGCAGGTCGAGTTCGCCATCTGGACCACGACTCCGTGGACCTTGCCCGCCAACCTCGCCATCGCGGTGGCCCCGAGCTTCGAATACGTCTTCTACGAGTTGGCTGGCGGCCGGGTGATCGTGGTGGCCAAGGAGTTGCTCGCGAAGGTGCTCTCCGAGTTCGCTCCCGAAGAGCTGAAGGTCAAAGACGTGAAGGTCGGCGGCGGGAGCTTCGACGCCGCCGTGTTCGCCGACACCACGCGCATCCTCGGCTACGCGCTGGGTGAAGAGCTCGAGGGCCTCAAGTACCGCCACGTGTTCCTCGATCGTGTCTCACCCATCGTCACCGGGGAACACGTGACGCTCGAGGCAGGCACCGGGCTCGTGCACACCGCGCCGGGTCACGGCCCCGACGACTACGAGGTGGGTCTTCGCTACAAGCTGGAGCCGTACAACCCGGTGAAGGCCGACGGCCGTTACGACGAGACCGTGGGGCCGTTGCTCGCAGGTCAGTTCGTGTTCGACGCGAACGAGAGCGTGCCGAAGCTGCTCGAAGAGAAACGCGCGCTGCTGAACAAGGTCGGCGAGTTCATCACCACCAGCTACCCACACAGCTGGCGCAGCAAGAAGCCCGTCATCTTCCGCGCCACGCCTCAGTGGTTCATCTCGATGGAGCACGGCGACCTGCGCAAGAAGGCGCTCCAGCAGATCGACGAGGCCGTGACCTGGGTGCCGAAGTGGGGGCGAGATCGCATTCACGGCATGTTGGCGACCCGGCCCGATTGGACCATCTCGCGGCAGCGCACCTGGGGCGTGCCGATCCCCACCGCGGTGTGCTCGGAGTGCTCGTTCGCCCTCATCGACCCCGTGTTGATGAACAAGGTCGCTGACGTGGTGGCGAAAGAAGGCGCCGCTGCGTGGTACTCGCGGCCGCTGTCCGACTTCACGCCCGGTGGTGACACCTGCCCCGCCTGCAAGAAGGCCACGCTGGTGAAGGAGACCGACATTCTCGATGTCTGGTTCGACTCCGCGTGCAGCTTCGCGGCGGTGATGGAGCAGCGCGAGAAGGCCAGCATCCCGGTCGATCTGTACCTGGAAGGGTCTGATCAACACCGCGGCTGGTTTCACAGCTCGTTGCTGGTGGGCGTCGGCACGCGCGGCGTCGCGCCTTACAAGACGTGCCTCACCCACGGCTTCGTGGTCGACTGCAACGGCAACAAGATGTCGAAGTCGCAGGGCAACACCGTCTCGCCCGACGACATCACCAAGAAGCACGGCGCTGAGGTGATGCGTTTGTGGGTCGCCTCTTCGGACTATCGGAACGACGTGCGCCTCTCGATGCCCATCCTCGATGGCCTGTCGGAGGGCTACCGGAAGATCCGCAACACCGTGCGCTACGCGCTCTCGAACCTGTTCGACTTCGATCCTGTGAAGGATGAAGTGAAAGCACTGCTGCCGCTGGAGCAGTGGGTGCTCGCTCGCCTCGATGCGCTCACCGAGAAGGTGAAGCGCGCGTACGACAACTACGAGTTCCACCTGGTGTTCCAGACCGTCGTCGAGTTCTGCGCGAATGAATTGTCTGCGCAGTACTTCGACATTCAGAAGG
>JANODF010000589.1:0-15510 GCA_031412555.1 Archangium sp.
ATGACACGAACTCGAATTGAATTCTTACTCTTCGTATGCGCTTTCTAACCGAATTTCCGGTGACTATGTCGGAGGGGTCACACCCGTTCCCATCTCGAACACGGAAGTTAAGCCCTCCAGAGCCGATGGTACTCCGCGGGACACCGCGCGGGAGAGTAGGTCGTTGCCGGATGTTATGCCCCCACCTCGTGAAAACGAGGCTGGGGGCTTTTTTTTGACCTTTTTGTCCGCCTCCGTTCGAGGCGTTGAGAGCCGTTTCATGATCCTCAATGTGCTGAACGACGCAGCCGAAACGCCCACGGAGCCCCAGGTGAAGGCGGCGCTGGGTCCCGTCTGGGAGCACTTCGAGGCGTTGCAGCAGCTCACCGCCTCGTGCGAGCGGGAGTGGCGGCACTACGGCAAGAAGTACGGCTGGAAGCTGAAGGTGCACGCCGACGACAAGGTGCTCTTCGAGGTCACCGTGGCCGAGGCGCTCTTCGTGGTGGCCCTGTCTCTCCGGGAGCAGGAACGGCAAGAGCTCAAGGCGGACACGGCGAACGAATGGGCGACCCGTTCACCCGATGGCTACGTGAAGCTCGAGGTGCGCGACGCGGCCTCCAGAGAACGTGCCGTCGCGCTGGTTCGCTTCCTGATGGCGCAGCGCGAGCTGGCCTGAGTCAGTTCGCGACTTCGACCTGCGCGCCCGGAAGCTGGGAGAGCTGATCCACGGTCCAGTCGGTGGGCCGGGTCGACTCGAACTGCGCAGGGTCCAGGTCGGCGAGCACGAAAGTCACCGAAGTGCGGCGGGCGAAGCGGTTGATTCCGCTGCGAGTGCCCAACTCGGCCAGGGTGCGTGCGGTCTCCCCGTCGTGAAGGCGCCCTCCGTCGGTGAAGGTGACCCCGCTGGAGTAGTGCTTGGAGGTCCACGTCATCGTGCGGCGATCGACCCGGAACATCTCGCACACGGGATCGGAGAAGCCTTCGGGCCAGACGATGGCGATGGCGCACTCGACGACATTCTTGGATTCCATGGGCGGCCCCAAGACGGAGCCGAGCGCGGTTCATTCACCGCCGGAGGCCGGCCGGCAGTGGGTTACCAGCGCACAGCACGCCACAAAGACGAGTGGTCATCAGTCCACAGCGGCACGTCGGACTTCGGATTCTCATTGGTCACCGCCAGGCCCGCCCATGACTCGCGCGTACGCGCCAGCAGCAGCCACCGCGCCGGAAGCGCCCAGTTGCTCTTCGCCTGGCTGAGGATCACCGCGGGCACCAGCCCCACTTCTTTCCCCACCCGCGAAGCGACCGGCACCAGCTCGAGCGATCGATTCGACAGGTGCAACGCCAGCACCCCACTCGGCGCGAGGTGCGAGGCGTACAGCGTCATCGCCTCCTTCGTGAGCAGGTGCACCGGCACCGAGTCACTCGAGAACGCGTCGAGCACGAGCACGTCGAAGCCCTGCGGTGACTCCCGCTCGAGCGTGGTGCGCGCATCACCCAGCGCGACCTCGACCTTCGCCTTCGAGCCCGAGAGAAACGTGAACGACTCGCTCTGCGCGTAGTCGATCACCGCCGGGCTGATTTCGTAGAACCGGTAGACGTCGCCGGGCCGCCCGTAGGCCGCGAGCGTGCCGATGCCCAGGCCGATCACGCCCACTCTGCGCGGTGTCGCCCGCGCGAGCGAGAGCAGCTGACCTACGCCGCTCTCCGGCGCGTAGTACGTCGTCGGGGCCTCACGATGAAAACGCTGCTGTGCGCCGTGCACCGTGCGCCCATGCATCAGCAGGTTCGTCTCATCATCGCCGTCTCCGGAGAGCGCGATGCGCACCACTCCGAAGAAGTCGCGCCGTGAAGCGAGCACACCGACCTGGTCGTTCAGCGTGCCGATCAGCAACAACATCGCCACCACGGCAATCAGCGGCCACGCGGCCCGAATGACATTGCGTGACGTCTGCCGGAGCGCGAGCGCACCGAGCACGAACACGATGCCCAGCTCGAATTCATGGAAGCCCGAGAACAAGGCAGGCGCGAGCAACCCCGCGAAGACGCCGCCCATCGCGCCACCCAACGCCATCGCTGCGTAGAAGCCGGTGAGCTGCGACTCGGGCGGCTTCGTCCGGGCGAGCTCCCCATGTGACGCGACACACGCGGCGAACAGGAACAACACGAACACCGCGATGCGAAGGGGCAGGGGAAGATCGATGTCCTGACTCCGCAGCCCCGCCACGCTGAGCGCCAGCACCGCGAGCACCGGCAAGACGATCGCGCGTCGGTACCACCGCTCACTCTCGAAGGTGACGATGAAGCTCAGCAGGTAGACGATCAACGGCAGCACCCAGAGAAACGGAATGGGCGCGACCTCCTGCGTCAGGTGATTCGTCACCGCGAGCAGCAGCACCACCGGCCCGGCGGACAACGCGAGCCAACTCGCCAGCGGCCGGGGCGCCGTACTCACTTCGTGTTTCGGCGCCGTCTCGCCACTCAGGCCGCGGCCCGCGAAGGTCAGACCGACACCCCACGCCACGAAACCCACCGCCCACAACCAACCCTGTGCCCGCAGCGGAGCGGCCGGCTCCAACAGAAATGGATACGCCAGCAGCCCCAGCAACGAGCCCGCGTTCGACACGGCGTACAGCCGGTACACCGAACCGGTGCTCACGCCCGAGCTCGACGCCCACGCCTGCAGCAGCGGGCCCGTCGTCGCGAGCGCGAAGTACGGCAAGCCGACCGAGAGCAACAGCGTCAGCAGCAACCGCGCGATGGGGTACGTGCTGTCGAGCGGCCGCAACGTGATGCCTGGAATGACCGGACCGCCCCACCACGCCGCGGTGAGTGCGAGCGACAGACCCGCCACCACCACCAGCGAGAGCTGCGCGGTCACCTGCCGCCGAGGCGACAAACGCCCCACCAGACCGTGCGTCCACGCGTAGCCGCCGAGCAGCAGCAGCTGAAAAAACAGCTGGCAGGTGGTCCACACGGCCGCTGAGCCACCGAACCACGGCAACAGCGCGCGAGCCGCCATCGGCTGCACCAGGAACAGAAGAATCGCCCCCAGGGAGACGGTGACGACGAAGCGAGTCATCTAAGTCTGCGTTCTCATGGCGTAGCGCTTACGTGCGGGCCTTCGGCACACTGTCGCACACCGCAACCCAAAGGCGGATCAGACAGATGATGCAGGACGATGAAGATCAACCAACCCCGACCTTCCCTCCCTGTCTCGCAGCCCCGCAGCGCGCCGCAGCTTCCGGCCCGGCCTCCGCCTCGCGCTGCCAACGACGGTTTCGAGGCCTCCAGTCCGAGCCTGGTCTCCCTGGGTACGGCTTCGGTCGAGAGCCCCGGTGAGCAGTTGATCGCGCTCGCCCGCAGCGTGATGGGCACCAAGGCGCACGATCTGAAGCTCGCCAACAACACCAAGCTCGGCGAGGCGATGCAGGACTGGGTGCCTGACACCGTCAACTGCGCGAACTTCGTCTCCGGCCTGCTCGAGGCCTCGGGCCAGATCGGCAAAGGCGGCGGCCACGCGGCGGTCACCACGCTGGTCTCCAAGCTCAAGAAGAACCCGAACTTCACCGAGGTCTCGCTGGAGAACGCAAAGCCCGGTGACGTGGTCGCCTTCGAGTACAACAAGAAGGACGGCACCAAGGGCCACCACGTCGTGGTCTTCGAAGGCCGCGATGCGAAGGGCAACCCGAAGTTCATCGGCTCGAACAACATCAACAAAGACGGCACGCAGTCGATCAGCTCGACCACCGGCTTCCCCAAGAGCTGGAAGCCGATGGCGGTGATGCACTACTCCGGGCCTCCCCCCGCGAATGTGCAGGTGCCCACCGGGCCGGCTTCTCCTTCCGCGCCCAGTCCTTCTGCTCCTTCAGGTCCAGCCGCGCCTTCCGCGGGAACGGCCTCGAACGTCGACGGCATCACGGCTGATCAGGCCACCTGGATGCGCAACGGCAAGACCGGCCCCGGCGTGGAAGATCTGCAGAAGAAGCTCGCCGCGGCTGGGTTCGATCCCGGCCCGCTCGATGGTGAGTTCGGCCCGAAGACGCAGGCTGCGGTGCGCGCGTATCAGCAGGCCAATGGTCTGCAGGTCGACGGCATCGTCGGGCCTGAGACGCGCGGCGCCCTGATGGGTCAGCCCACGGGTCCCACGCCGAGTGGTGGCGAGACGCCTCCCACGCCGGTCGATCCCGGCACGCCCACGACGCCTTCCGGCAACACCGCCACCGCTCGTGAGCTCGAAGCGATGGCGCTCAAGAAGCACGGCCCCGAGTTCCTCCAGAAGGTGAAGGAGATGTCGACTCGCCTGGGCGTCAAGCCGGAGTGGGTGCTCGCCGTGATGAAGAACGAGAGCGGCATGAGCACCACCGCGAAGAACCCCAATGGCGGCGCGACGGGGTTGATTCAGTTCATGCCTGCCACGGCGCGCGGGCTCGGCACCACCACAGAGGCGCTCAGCAAGATGAGCGCGACCGAGCAGCTCAAGTACGTCGAGAAGTACTTCGCGCCCTTCAAGGGGAAGATCAAATCGGGCACCGACTTGTACATGGCCACCTTCTGGCCGGCCGGCGTGGGCAAACCCGACAGCTACAACATTGGCGGTGCTGAGGTCGCTCGGGTGAACAAGATCTTCGACCTCGACAAGAACGGGCAGATCACCGCGGGTGAGTTCAGGCGGTATTACGCGCAGAAGTTTCCGGAGTTGGCGGCGTAGTCGGCCCCTCACCCCGACCCTCTCCCCGACGGGGAGAGGGAGCCTTCGGTTTCAGAGGGTGTCCACCAGCTTCAGGATCTGCGCGAAGTTCGACAACGTGTGGGTGGGGGCGAGCTGCTGCGCTCCCCCTTCGAACACGTGCGCTGCGTGGCGCCGGGTGATCGCCGGCGAGCTGATGATGTCCAACCGCTCGCGGTACTCGAGGCTCACGTACGTGCCGTACTCGGCCCACGCGTCGTGACAGCCCAGCAGCTGCGCGACCGCGACGTCTTTCTTCACCGAGTCGCCCACCACCAGCACCTCAGATGCCTTCATGTCGTACGTGGCCAGGATCTGCTCGAGCCCCGAGGGGTTCGGTTTCTCCCAGTCGCGAGGCAGCTCGAACGACGGGCATGCGGCGCGGTACTCGCCCTTCACCTGCCGCTGCAGAATGTCCGGAGCCACCAGCGCCGCGCCATCGGGCCCTTCGGGAAAGGTGAAGCCGGGCATCGTGTAGAGCGCCGTGAGCCATTGATCGAGGCCCAGTCGCTTGACCCGCTGCTCGGCGGGATTGCGCGGGGCATCGGTCAGCGCCACCACCACGATGTTCTTCGCCTTGAGGGCCGCCAGCGTCTCCGCCACGCCCTTGTAGGGCTTCAGGTATTTGCGCCGCGCCTCGGAGAAGGCCATGCGCGCGGGCTCGATCACCAGCTTGTCGAAGCTGCCGAACTCGGGGAACTCCGCGAAGATCGAGCTCTCCTGCAGGGCGAACGGGTACTCGTTCGATTCGTACTTCGAATAGACCTGCTTGAGCGACTGCACGACCTTGATGCGCGGGAAGCCGGTCGCCAGTTGCACCGCGTCGACCATCGCCTCGACCGCCGGCACGATGTAGTCGATCCACGAGTACAGCGTGTTGTCCATGTCGGTCACGACGAGGCGGATGGCCATGGGCGCGGCGAATAGCACGAAGCTGTGGCATCGTTCGGCCTCGCGCATGTGGCAGCTCCTCATCAACGGCCCCGGCTATTTCGATACCGCGTACGACCTCCCCGAGGGCGTGACGCAGGTCGGCCGCGCTGACGAAAACGACGTCGTGCTCTCCGGCGATCTCGTCTCGCGCAAACACTGCCGCGTTCACGTCAAGGACGGCAGCGTGGTCTTCGAAGACCTGGGCAGCCGCAACGGCACCAAGCTCAACGGCAACCCGGTGGTGGGCTCGGTCGATTTGAAATCGGGCGACGTGGTGGGCATCGGCGAGAACTCGCTGGCCCTGCGCAAGATGGCCAACTCCGAGGCCTTCGAGACCGACATGGTCGACACCGGCGGCGGCGGCAAGGTCAAGCGCTTCGGCCAGGGCGTCGACATCAACGAAGCGGTGATGCTCGCGCGCGACATCAAGGAGTCGAGCGTGCTCCGCGCGTTGGACAACTTCGCGCCGTTCGACATCGCGCCCCCGCCCATCGGGCCAGGCGCTTCCGACACCGACGAGAACGAAGGCGGTGCCGACGGCGTTGCGAGCAAGACAGCGCACCCCAGCGAGAGTGGCGAAGACGGCGGCAAGGTGGCGGTGCAGTCGCTGGTGCTGCTCTACCGGGTGGCCGAGTGCCTGGCGCGTGCGCCCAGCCTGCAGGAGTTCCTCGACGAGACCTGCGACCTGGTGATGAAGCGCGTGAGCGCCACCACCGGCGTGGTGCTGCTCAAACACGCTTCGGGCGTGATGGTGCCTTCGGCCGTGCGCCACCAGCACAAGCTCGCGCGCGGTGAAGTGCCGGTGTCCGACGCCATCCTCGAGGCGGCGCTCTCCAAGGGGCAGGCCATCGCCGTGGCCAACGTGCTCGACGACAGCCGCTTCGCCGATCGCGACTCGGTGGTGCTCTACGGCATCGATCAGGTGCTCTGCATTCCCATCGGCACCAGGGCGCCGTTCACCGGCGTGCTCTACCTGAACCGCACCCGCGCAGACCAGGAGCCGGTGGAAGCGCTGCTCGACGTGTGCACCGCCATCACCCAGCTGCTGGAGACCGGCGTCGCGAAGTTCCAGGAGTCACCGGGGAGCGCGCGCGTCGATCGTTTGAAGCTCGGCCTCGAGCGGCTCTACGCCCCTGAAGTGGCTGAACGGCGCGCGGTCGAGCTCCGCGCGGCGGGCAAGGTGAGCCAGGTCTCGGAGATCAACGGCACCGTGCTCCACGCCGAACTCTGTGGTCTGGCCGCGGCCGCCGGGAAGATTCCCGCGGAGCGGCTGGCCGAGTTGGTCGCCGAGTGGCAACGCATCGCCGCCCAGCTGCTGATGAGCTTCGAAGGGGCCATCGACGTGGTGGCCGGAGACACCGTACGCGCCGTCTTCGGTGTTCCCTACCCGAAGGGGGATGACGCGATCCGGGCCGTGCGCGCCGCCATGACCCTGAGGTCAGAGTGGGATCGACTCTCCCTCAAGCGCGGCGGCAAGGACCGTTTCAGCGTGCGCGCGGGGCTGACCACCGGGCGGGTGTTCGCCGGCGCCGTGGGCACCGAAGCGAGGCTCGATCCCGTACTGCTCGGCGATCCCGTGGTGGTTGCTGGCCTTTTGTGCGCCAGCGGAGAGCCCGGGCAGGTGCTGCTCACCGGCAAGTCGCTCGCGCACGTGGGCGCGCGCTTCGACGTCACGCCCCTGGGTGAACGGCTCCTGGTCGGCCAGAAGACCAAGGTGGCCGTCTTCGAAGTGCTCGACGAAGACTCCGATTCGGGCACGCTCTCCGGAATCCGGTAGTCCATTCGCCCAGGCCTCATTTCCCTGCGTGCCCGTTAAGCAGCACGCGTGAATCAAGCGGCCGTCCATCGACATGCCAAGGAGCTGCAGCAAGCGCGCACCTTCGCCGAGGTCGGGCAGATCGCGTACCAGGCGGTGCGTTCGCTCACCCGCTACCACCACTCGTGGCTGGCCATCATCGAACCGGAGAATCCCGACTTCGCCCGCATCCTCCAGGTGTCAGGCGCCAAGGCCGAGCTGATCTACGAAGACGCGCCCCTCATTCCCATCGCGGGCGACCCGATGATGGAAGAAGTGCTGCGCGGCGACGCGGTGGTGGTGGTGCTCGACGCGAGGGTCGACCCCCGCACCAACAAGGAGATCGTTCACCGGCTGCAGAACCGCACCCTCATCAACGTGCCGATGCGGGTGGGCACCCAGGTGCTCGGCGCGCTGGGGCTGGGCAGCTTCGGCCCCGAAGGCGTGCTCGCCCCCACGCAAGAAGAGCTCGATGGCCTGGTGATCTTCAGCGTGCAGCTGGCCGCTGCGTTCGATCGCGTGCACGCGCTGGCCCGGCATCTCCAGGTCGAACAGGAGCGCATGGCGCTCGCGATGCGGCTCCAGGCGGTGCAGCGGGTGGAGTTGATGGGCGTGCTCTCAGCGGGCGTGGCGCACGATCTCAATAACCTGCTCAGCGTGGTGCAGCTGAGCGTCGACGCGTTGGAAGAGGGACCCAACCCGGACGCGATCGGTGAGGCCCGTGCCGCGTTGCGGCAGTCGGCGCAGATCTGCAAGCAGTTGCTCGCGTTGGGCCGTGCCCAGGCACCTCGCCGCGAGCCGATCGATCTCAACGCGCGCCTCGACGCGACGCTGCGTTTGGTTCGGCCCGCAATTCCCAGAGGGGTGATCCTCAACCAGTTGGTGGGCCGTCATCCTCCGATCATCGGAGATCCGGTGCAGCTCGATCAGGCGCTGGCCAACTTGATCATCAACGCGCGCGACGCCGTGGGAGAGCAGGGCACCATCGAGGTCGGCGCTGACGGCGTCACCTTCGATTCCACCGGGAAGAGGCACCCGGTCTGGGCGCGCCCCGGCGAGTTCGCGCGCATCTCGGTGCTCGATTCAGGCTCAGGCGTGCCGCCCCATGTGCTCGAGCGCATCTTCGACCCGTTGTTCACCACCAAACAGCACGGCACGGGCCTGGGCCTCGCGGTGGTGGCCAGTGTGGCGCAACAACATGGCGGCCTGGTGCGGTGCGAGAGCAGCCCGGGGTGCACCCGCTTCGAGCTGTACCTGCCGGTTGCTGATTGACGGCTCGTGCGGCTGTGTTCAGAAGCCTGCATGACCATCGAGATCGGTAGCCGCATCCCTGAAGCTGTTCTGTACGAGTCCACCGCCTTCGGCGAGGCGTGCCCGCTGTCGCCTGAGAAGGTGTCGGTCGCTGAAGGCACCAAGGGGAAGAAGATCGTCATCTTCGGCCTGCCCGGCGCGTACACGCCGACCTGCTCGGCGAAACACGTGCCCGGTTACGTCGAGCAGCTCTCAGCGCTCAAGGCGAAGGGCGTCGACGAGGTGTGGTGCGTGTCGGTCAACGACGGCTTCGTGATGGCCGCGTGGGGCAAGGAGCTGGGCGCGTTCGGCAAGCTGCGCCTCCTGGGTGATGGCAGCGCAGAGTTCGCGAAGAAGGTCGGCCTCGACACGGACCTCACTGCCTTCGGCATGGGCGTGCGGATGAACCGGTTCTCGATGCTGGTCGAGGATGGGGTGGTCAAGCGCGTGAACGTCGAGGCGCCCGGCAAGTTCGAGGTCAGCGACGCGGCGACGATGTTGGGTCAGCTGGGGTAATCCGTTTGGCCCTCACCCCGACCCTCTCCCCGAGGGAGAGGGAGTTCGTGGTCACCAGTCGAGGAACTCGGAGCTCGGGTAGGCCTTCATGCAGCGTTGCCGCGCGAGCCGCAGCTGGCTCGCGGTGGCGACCGTCTTGTAGTCGTGGATGACGGGCTTGAGCGCGCCGTTGTCGTTCCGCGCGCAGGTGGCGTTGATCAAGATGGCCAGCCCCTGCTCACGCGCTGAAGGCGTCTGAAGTTTTGCGCGCAAGGTGCTGCGCGTCTCCCAGATGGTCTCCCACTTCTCGCCCTTCTCCAGAGCGCTGAGCGACTGCAGCAGCTCGAGCTCGGTGGCGGTGGGCGGCACCTTCGGCTTCACCGTGTCCGGCACTGCGGGCCCCGCATCGATCACCACGGCCACCACGGGCGCAGCTCCGGCGTCGATCACTTCGGCGACGACTTCAGGCCCGGCATCGATCACCGGCACCGTCTTCACGCCCGCATCCATGTTGAAGGTGCCGTCGGCGAGCAGGGTGTAGCCCGCGTCGATCATCGCGGTGCGATAGGCCGATCGTTCCGTCCAGTTGTCGGTGCGCACCTTCACCACGATGGCCGAGATGACCGCCACCACGGCGATGATCCCGAAGATGAGCCGCTTGCCCGAGACGACCGGCGCGCGTTCGGCGGGGCCGGGCGGCAGTCTGGGCAGGGGCGTGGCCGGTTTCGAACCGCCCCCCCCACTGGGCGCGCGCGTCTCGCCCGAACCCATCGACGGTGTCACCGACATGCCCGGGGTGTACACGCCGCTGCTCTCGTCTTGCGCCACTTCGGCCAGCGCCTGACCGGTGAGCTCGAGCACGAAGGCGTCGATGTCTTTGGTGCGCCGCTCGCGCTCCTTTTCCAGCGCGTGCTCCACCGCTGCCGCCGCCTCAGCAGGGAGATCGGGCCGCATCGCCAGCAACGGGGTGTGCTTCTCGTAGGCGATGCGGAAGACGACCTTCGCGATGTTGTCGGCGTTGAAGGGCGCTTCACCGCTGAAGAGCTCGTAACAAATGCTGCCCAGCGAGAAGAGATCGCTCTGGTGCGTGACGTCGCGGTTCTGGCCGAGCGCCTGCTCGGGCGACATGTAGAGCGGGGTGCCGATCAACACCGACTCGGTGGTCTGCACGGTGTTCGAGTCGGACAACTTGCTGATGCCGAAGTCGAGCACCTTGACCTGATCACCCACCGCCGTGGGGATGAGGAAGATGTTCTCGGGCTTGAGATCGCGATGCACCACGCCGGCGCGATGGGCCGCCTGCAGCGCCGCGCCGACCTGCCGCATGATGCCCGCCACCTGGGGCACGTCGAACGACTTGCCGCGCGCACGGGCGGCGAGGCTCTGCCCCTTGAGGAACTCCATCACCAGGTACGGCTGGCCGGTGGGCAGGGTGTTGAAGTCGAGCACCTGCACGATGTTCGGGTGCTCCAGCCGCGCGGCGATCTCGGCTTCGCGTTTGAAGCGGGCCAACGCTTCCTGGGGCAGCTGGCGATCGACGTGCAGCACCTTGACCGCCACCTGCTTGCCCGCGAGGCGCCGGTGCCGGGCCAGCCACACCTCGCCCATGCCGCCGCGACCGAGTTGGCGCTCGATCTCATAGGTCTCGGCGATCACGAGGCCCGGCGAGAGTGGAGAGGTGACGTCGGTCATGGCCGGGGCACCTTACAACTCGACGCCCGGCTTTGGCGGCTGGAGTTCGGCCTCACTTCGCAGCAGAGTCTCGAGCCCGAATGCTCACCACTCTCCTGATCGCAGTGACGCTGGCGCAGCCCAAACCCGAGACCATCGATGCCGCCGCGTTTCGCGACAAGCTGCTGGTGCTGACCGATGGAAAGAACCACTACGTGGCCGTCGACCCCGACGCGCCGTACGGCGAGACCACCTTCACCAGCGGCGACGGCAAGGTGTTCACCCGCATTCCCGTCGCGGGTGGGGGCAAGAACGGCACCGAACAGTGGAGCGTCTCCGTGTGGGATCCACGCGTGCGTCACGGGGGCAACTCTCCGGCGAGCATCGAAATGCAGGACTCCGGCAAGAGCTACTCGGTGACCTGCGCGAAGAAGGTCACCCCGATGACCCGGGTGCCTGCCGAAGAGGCGAAGAAGCTGCTGGCCGCCGCGACCTTCAATGGCCCGACGTGGACGCGCATTCCCGAGAAGCTGCTTCGTGACGACACCGGCGTCTACTACCTGGTCGACAGGTTCCGTTCGCGCGACGACACCGACCGCCGCGACTTCCGGGTGTTCGCCGGCCAGAAGGGCAACATGAAGCAGCTGCCCTTGAAGGACGTGGTCGACGACGCGCAGGGCATGATCCTCTCCACCAAGACCGGCAACCTGCGGCTGATCACCACCACCGACGGCAAGTTCGAGGGCAAGTGGATTCAGGGCAAGAACACCACGCTGCTCGTCGAGGTGCCGCTCGACAACTACAACACCGGCCGCATGGTCTACATGGACCTGGGGCCCTACTCGGGTCAGCGCCTGGGCACGCCCTGCGACGACCTCATGTAATCACGACATCAACGCCTGCAGCGCGGCGACCTGATTGAGCGTGCGCTCGACCATCGCCAGCGAGACGGGCTTGATGAGGCAGTCGTTCATACCCGCGCTGCGGCACCGTTCGAGCTCTTCGGGCATGGCCGAGGCGGTCAAGGCGATCACCGGCACCAGGGCCACGTCGCTGTCGAGGGCCCGAATGCGCTCGGTCGCCTCGTAGCCATCCATCACCGGCATGTGGCAATCCATCAGCACCAGGAAGACGGGCTGACTCTCCACCACCGCGAGCGCCTCCTGCCCGTTGGTGGCGGTCAGCGTGCGGTAGCCGGCTTTCTCCACCAGCCCGCAAGCCACCCGCAGGTTGATGGGGTTGTCGTCGACCACCAGCACGGGCAACACGTGAGCGGCGGGCCGGGGCACCGGCAGCGGCTCGGCTTCGATCAACGCCGCCAGGCTGGTCTGCAGCGGAATGGTGAAACGCAGGGTGGTGCCTTTGCCCGGCTCGCTGGCCACCTCGAGGGAGCCGCCCAACAAGGCCACCAACTCGCGGCTCAGCGCGAGGCCCAGGCCCGTGCCGCCATAGCGCCGGGTGATGCCCGCTTCGGCCTGCGCGAAGGCCGAGAACAGGCGGGGCAACACGTCTTTGGCGATGCCGATGCCGGTGTCGGTGACCTGAAACTCGAAGAGCCCTTCGGCGGCCTGTTTGACCGTGAGGGTGATGGACCCCCTGGGGGTGAACTTGATCGCGTTGTTGAGCAGGTTGTTGAGCACCTGCCGCAGGCGCAAGGCGTCACCGCGCATCGCTTTGGGGAGCGCGGGCACCTCGAGGCTCAAGCGCAGCCCCCGGCCCAGGGCCACCGGTTCGTGCAAGGCGCGCAGGTCTTCGAGCTGGCGGAGCAGATCGAAGTCGGTGGGGTCGAGCTCCATCTTTCCCGCTTCGACCTTCGACATGTCGAGCAGGTCGTTGAGCAGCACCACCAACGATCGCCCGCTGCGTTGGAGCAGCTCGAGGTGTTCGCGTTGTTCGAAGGTGAGCTCCGACTGCAGCAGCAGGTCGGTCAACCCGAGCACCCCGTTCATCGGCGTGCGCAGCTCGTGAGAGACGTTGGCCAGGAAGTTCGTCTTGGTCTGGGCCAGCCGCGCCGCTTCTTCGAGGCCGCTGCGGCGGGTGCGCTCGAACAACAACGCGAGCACCACGAACGCGAGCACCAGGCCCACGGCGCGCACCGCCATCATGGGGGCGCTGGGATGCAGCCAGGGCGTGAAGTGGCCCGCCGACTTGAGCAGCTCGATGACGATCACCGCGGCCGCGTCGATGACCAACCAGATCACCCCGGCGCGCATGCCCAGCCCCAGGATGGCGGTGGCGAAGACCACCCCGAACCAGGCCAGCGTGCCGGGCTGCAGGCCCACTTCACCCGAGACCGCCACGCACATCAGGGCGCTGGAGAGCGCGAAGAGCACGTGACCCGAGGCGTTGGGCGTCTTTCGAACCCGGAGCAACACCAGGCTCAGCACGGGGCCGGCCAGGAAGAGCAGCCCGGGGATGGCGCGGGTCAGATGGCCGCTCAGCAGCGACACCGTGACCTGCCCCAGCACCACCAGGAAGGCGAAAGCGGCGTTCGAGCCCATCACCAGGGCCTGCCGGCGCAGCTCGGGGGAGGCCCGAATCTCAGGGTGGAGCCACTGCTCCCAGCGATTCTTGAACGACGCCATGAAGCTCAAGTCCTCACCCCACCCCGACCAGTTCGTCGCTCTTTTCGCAGCTCATCGCGCTAACAATGTCATCCCCGAGGCGAGATGACAGAGAAGCTGATTTTTGCGCAGACCTTCGAGGGGTTACTCCGCTCGCTCACGGGAAAACTGACCCCCCGGCTGGCCACGGGCCTGCGCGAACGAGGCTTCGACCCGGCGGCCCCGCTGCTGCCGGCCTACCCCCAGCCGGTCTTCATCGAGGTGGTGTCCTTTTTGTCCCGCGAGTTGCACCCGGGGCTGGCACCTGAAGCGGCCGTCTGCGCCGTCGGCCGCGGGTTCATGGACGGCTACGGCGAGACCATGGTGGGGCGGGCGATGATGGCCATGATGCGGCTGATCGGCCCGAGGCGAACGCTGGAGCGGGTGTCGCGCCAGTTCCGCACCGGCAACAACTTCTCCGAGACGAAGCTCACCCCGATAGGTGCGACGGAGTACCACCTGTGGGTCAACGAGGTCCGCCTTCCGGGCTGGTACATCGGGCTGCTGTCGAGGGGCCTGGAGCTGGCCGGGGGCAAAGACGTGAAGGTCGAGGTGATCCACTGCGATCAGGCGGGCGGCACTTTCCGGGTTCAGTGGACGGGTTGATTTTGATCACGCAACGGGAGGGCGCCGCTGGCCGACAACCTTGGTTGGTGCGATGCGAGGCCTTTACGTGTTGAATCAGCGCACTTTTCAACCCATGAGTCAGGGGCAGACCAGCCAGCGTTTGAGGCCGTTCAAGCCGCTCCGGTTCGGGCGGTACACCCTCTTGATGCCCATCAGCACGGGCGGCATGGGGGAGATCTTCCTGGCCCGGCTCGAGGGCTCCCACGGCTTCGACAAGTTGTGCGTCATCAAGAAGATCCTCCCGCACCTCGCGCAGGACCAGGACTTCGTCGCGCGGTTCGTCGACGAGGCGCACATTCTGGTCAAGCTCTCGCACGGCAACATCGCCCAGGTGCTCGACATGGGCGTGCACGAGGGCGAGCCGTACATCGCGCTCGAGTTCGTCGACGGCAAAGACCTGCGCCGGGTGCTCTCGCGCATGCGCGATCGCCAGCTGCCCCTGCCGCTGTCTTTCGTGCTCTCGGTGATGACCCGGGTGCTCGACGCGCTCGCCTACGCGCACCGCAAGCGGGGCGATGACGACAAGGAGCTCGAGCTGGTGCATCGCGACGTGAGCCCGCAGAACGTGCTCATCAGCTACGAGGGCGAGGTGAAGGTGATCGACTTCGGCCTCGCCAAGTCGGCCCTCTCGCTCTCCAAGACCAACCCCAGCATCGTGATGGGGAAGTTCATGTACATGGCGCCCGAGCAGGCGCGCCACAAGACGGTCGATCGCCGAAGCGACCTCTACGCAGTGGGCCTGTGCCTGTGGGAGCTGGTCACCGGCAAGAACCCCTTCGAAGACGTGCCGTCGGGTGAGCTGATGGGCAAGGTGGGCAACCCTTCCATCCCCGCGCTCAACACCATCGAGCCGCTGTGCCCGCAGGCGCTCTCCGACGCGGTGGGCAAGGCCCTCGCCCCGGATCCCTCGAACCGTTTTCAGAACGCCGAAGAGTTCCGCGGAAAGCTGCAGGCGATTCTCCAGGACATCGACCCGCTCTCGGGCGCGGAGACCACCTCGCGTTTCATGCGTGACGCCTTCGCCGCCGAGTACCAGGCCGAGCGGCGCATGCTCAACACGGTCAAGGAGCAGGCCAGGGCCGTGGAGCCCCTCGACGAGACGGTGCCCGAGGCGCCGGCTGAAGAGACGATGCAGAACGCGCCTTCGCCGTTCGCCACCCACCCCACGCCGCTGTCGATGCCCGCCATCAGTGTGAAGCTGGGGCTCACCGACGACGAGACGCCCGCGGCCAGCCGGCTGGGTCTGCAGCCCGAGCCGCTGCCTTCCATCGTGATCGACGGCATCCCTTCGGAGCCCATCAACACCGAGCTGGAGATCCCCGCGCAGCAGCTGCCGCCCCCCCCTCGCGCCTCGAAGGTCAGCCTGCAGAAGCAGGACGGCGCGAAGA
>JANODF010000590.1:0-22664 GCA_031412555.1 Archangium sp.
CACTTCGAGAACCCCGGCAACGTCGGGACGCTCGACAAGAATGATCCCAACGTGGGCACCGGCCTGGTCGGCGCTCCTGCCTGCGGCGACGTGATGCGCCTGCAGCTGAAGATCAGCGACGACGGCGTGATTCAAGACGCCAAGTTCAAGACCTTCGGGTGCGGCTCGGCCATCGCCAGCAGCTCGCTCGTCACCGAATGGGTGAAGGGCAAGTCGATGGAAGACGCGATGAAGATCACGAACAAGGACATCGCCCTGGAGCTCTCGCTCCCCCCGGTGAAGATCCACTGCTCCGTGCTCGCCGAAGACGCCATCAAGGCGGCCATCGAAGACTTCCGCGCCAAACGCGCCGCGCGCCTCACGCCTGCCGTGGCCGCTGAAGTGGCCAAGGAGGCTTGATCATGACGGCCGTCGAAACCCAGCCTGTTTCAGCACCCGGGGCCGTGCCCGGTGGCAAGCCCATGGGCAAGGGCATCGGTTTGACGGACAGCGCGGTGAGCCGACTGCAGCGCCTGCTCGCCGAGCGCAAGACCCCCGACGCGGGCCTTCGCATCGCGGTGAAGGGCGGCGGCTGCAGCGGGCTTTCGTACCACATGGAGTGGGCCGAGAAGGCCCGCGAGCGCGACAAGACCTTCGAGCGTGAAGGCGTGCGCGTGTTCATCGACCCGAAGAGCTACCTCTACCTCATGGGCACCGAGCTCGTGTTCGAGGAAGGCCTGCTGGCGTCTGGCTTCAAGTTGCAGAACCCGAACGTGAAGGGTTCTTGCGGCTGCGGCGATTCGTTCACGGTGTGAGCCGTGACGCACTTCGACCTGTTCAATCTGGATCCCAGCGTCGACCTCGACGTCGCCGCGCTGGAGACGCAGCACCGCAAGCTGGCGATGGAGTGGCACCCTGATCGCGCCGGATCCGATCACCACGCGCGCAGGCTGGCGGCCGAGAAGTCGGCTGCGCTGAACGACGCGATCAAGGTGCTCAAAGACCCGGTGCGCCGCGCGTTCTACGTGCTGGAGCTCAAGGGCGTGAGGCTCGACTCCGATCAGTCCGCCGCCAGGGTGAAGATGCCCATGGATTTCCTCGAGGAGATCATGGAGCAGCGCGAGGCCCTCGATGCGGTGAAGGCCACCCGAAAGCTCGACGTGGCGCACGTGATGGCGGTGAAGATCCGCGACGCTCGCGACAAGACGCTCGAGCAGGCCCAGCAAGCGCTGCGGCGCGATGACGTGCCGACCGCCACCACGGCGCTCGGAAGAGTTCGTTACTACACGCGCGTCCTCGAAGAGGTCGACGCGTTCGAAGAGGAGTTGCTGTCGTGAAGGGCTACCTGCAGATCCACGATCCGCTCAAGCCCAGGGGCAGCGTCGTGGGCATCGATTTGGGGACGACGAACTCGCTGGTGGCCGCCGTGATCGACGGCAAGGCGCGTTGCCTGCCGGCCGACGAAGGTGACGGGCTGTTGCTCCCTTCGGTGGTGCACTACGCCGACAACGGCAGCGTGGTGGTCGGCAAGTACGCCGCGCAGCTGCTCCCCCACTTTCCGCACGACACCATCAAGTCGGTGAAGCGGTTCATGGGCAAGTCGCTGGGTGACGTCGAGACGAAGAAGCTCGGCGCGTACCAGTTCGCCACCGGCAAAGGCGTGGTGCGCTTTCAGGTGAAGGGCGGCCAGCCGGTCACGCCGATCGAGGTGTCCGGCGAGATCCTCCGGCAGCTCAAGCGCAAGGCCGAGTCGTACTTCGCCGGCAAGGTCGAGCAGGCGGTCATCACCGTGCCTGCCTACTTCGACGACGCTCAGCGGCAGGCCACGCGCGATGCGGGGCGGCTGGCGGGCCTCGAGGTGCTGCGGCTGCTCAACGAGCCCACGGCTGCGGCGCTGGCGTACGGCCTCGATAAGGGCGTGCAGGGCGTCTACGCGGTCTACGACCTGGGCGGCGGCACGTTCGACATCTCGATTCTCGAGCTCATCGACGGCGTCTTCCAGGTGAAGTCGGTCGGCGGTGATTCTGCGTTGGGTGGCGACGACTTCGATCGGGCGATCGTGCAGAAGCTGATGGCGGCACGCGGGATCACTGAGCCCACGCCGCAGCAGGTGGCCTCGCTCCTCCAGCTGGCGCAGGGCGCGAAAGAACGGCTCACTGACGCAGAGACCACCACGCTCGACTTCGAAGGCACGCCCTTCCCCGTCTCGCGGGCGGACTTCAACGAGTGGATTTCCCCGCTGCTCACCAAGACGGGCGCTTCCGTTCGCCGGGCCATCAAGGACGCCGGGCTGACCGTGGAACAGGTCAAGGGCGTGGTGCTGGTGGGCGGTTCGACCCGGGTACCCGCGGTTCGTTCGTACGTGGCGGAGCTGTTCGGCAAACCCGCGCTGGCCGACATCGATCCGGACCAGGTGGTGGCGTTGGGTGCGGCGATTCAGGCCGACCTGCTCACCAACGAAGCACGCAAAGACGAAGTGCTGCTGCTCGACGTGATTCCGCTCTCGCTGGGCCTGGAGACCATGGGCGGCGTGGCGGAGAAGCTGATTCCCCGCAACTCGGCGATCCCCATCGCCCAGGCGCAGGTGTTCACCACCTTCCAGGATGGCCAGACCGGCATGGACATCCACGTGGTGCAGGGCGAACGCGAGCTGGTGGCCGACAACCGCTCGCTGGCGCGTTTCCGGCTGGCTGGGATTCCTCCGATGGCCGCGGGCATGGGCCGGGTGCAGGTGGTCTTCCGCGTCGATGCCGACGGCATTCTCTCGGTGGCCGCGAAGGAAGAGACCACCGGCGTCGAGCAGACGATCACCGTCAAGCCTTCGCACGGGCTGACCGACGAAGAGATCGAGCAGATGCTGCTCGACTCGATCGATCACGCCGAAGACGACATGCAGCGGCGCATGCTGGCCGAGCAGCGGGTCGAGGCCGAGCGGTTGCTGATGGATGGCGCCAAGCAGCTCAAGGAGAACGGCGACCTGCTCTCGGCAGACGAGCGCAAGTCGTTCGAGCAGCAGCTGGCGCGTCTGGCGCAGATCACGAAGACCGAGACCGATCACGAGGCGCTCAAGGCGGCCATCACCGAGGTCGACGGCCTCGCCCGGCCCTTCGTGGAGCGCATCATGGACCGCGCGATCGGCAAAGCCGCCGTCGGTCACCGCATGGAGGACTTCTAATGCCCCGGGTGACCTTTCGCAGCGCGCTTCAGGAAGTGGTGGCCGAGGTGCCGACGGGCACGTCCCTGCTGGAGGCCGCGGAGACCGTGGGCGGCCAGGTCGGGCACTCGTGCGGCGGGGTCTGCGCCTGTAGCACCTGCCACGTCTGGGTCCGGAAGGGCCTGGAGAGCCTCTCCGAACAGGACGACATGGAGCTGGACCGCCTCGACCTCGCCTACGACGTGAAGCCGCAGTCGCGGCTGGGCTGCCAGGCGAAGGTCGGTACCGACGACATCGAGGTCTGGATCACCGAAGAATCGCTCAAAGCCTTCATGGATGAGAACCCCAACGTCCGCCACGCGCTCGAAGCCGAAGGAAAGTGGCCGCCGAAAAAGTTTTCCTGAGCGGGCGTCAGGCTCTCGTTGACTTCACCGTCCGCCCAAATGTATTGAGCGACGGCCTTCGCCCGGGTGGCGGAATTGGTAGACGCGCTAGATTCAGGGTCTAGTACTGGCAACAGTGTGGAGGTTCGAGTCCTCTCCCGGGCACAGAGGGAATCGGTGAAAGCCGATTCCCTCTTTTTTTGTTCTAAGGGGCCAGATGCGAATTCTCCTCGCGGTCGGCTTGCTCCTCCTCAGCTGTGACGCGGTCGAAGAGGATCTCCCCGGCAAGCTGGTGCGGGTCGAGGTCACCACGCAGTCGACCGACTGCATCCCCGCCCGCTTCAGTGGCGATGCCGGCGTTCAATTCGTGGGGGAACGCGACGATGGTGGCCTGGTCTTCACCATGGGCCAGAACGTTCAATACGGCCCGACCATCGACGGGGGCGCACTCGAGAGCGTCCAGCGCCAGCTCGTGCCCTCCCCCAACAACGGCGACGCCACGGTCGGCGAAGGCGACGGCTGTGCAGGCTCTTTCTCTGCCTGGGAACGAACCGTCGACGGCGTCAGCCTGAGCCAGACCTGGCCCGGCGCCACCACCTGCCCCTCGGGCCCGATCTGGTTGCCCTCGAAGGCCTGCACCAGCACCCGGCTCTACACCTTCACCGAAGTGGGGACCTGTCAGCTGCGCTGCGTGCGGATCTCCACCAGCGGCGAAGTCGACTGCTCCTGCTAGTGCTCAAGACCGTCTTCAAGAGCCCCATTCGCGCCGAGGCCGAGCTCATCCGGTCTCGATTGGAAGGGGCTGGCTTTCACCCCGCCATCACCGGCGCGGCGCTCCACAACAGCTTGATGCCGATGCTGATGGAGGTGGAGAGCGAAGTCGCCGTGCCGGAATCGGAGCACGAAGACGCCGTGGAGTTCTTGAGCGAGTCGCGGCTCAAGCTCGAAGGCACCGCCGCGAGTGGCGAGATCGTCGAAGGCTCGGTGTGCCCGGTGCACGAGCAGCCGGCGGTGGCAGCGTGTGATCGGTGCGGCACATTCTTGTGCGCGCGGTGCGGATCGTTGGGCGTTCCGCCGCTGTGTGAAGACTGCGTGGTGCGGCAGGACAAACCGCGTGAACGCCCGCGCTGGGTCACCTTCGTGGCGCGGTTGTGGTTCGTGTTCTGGGTGGGCCCGCCGCTGATCGTCGCGCTCATCGCGATGCTGGCGTGGTTGTTCCGCTCGACACGTTAACGATCGCGATAGCCGGCTTCGAGTTGGTGTCGGATTCCGAGAATCCGCACCAGGTCGTCGAGCTCTTCGTATTGATACAGCGCGATGAACCCGGTCTTCCCGACAGAGATCACCAGCTCGCGCAGTGCACGGCTCGGCACCGGCCGTCCGATATGCGGATGCTGATCGAGGATCATCACCGCCGTCCGGATCGACTCGATCTGCCGCTCAGCCCACTCGGCATCTCGCTCGAGATTGAAGCCAAAGATGCGCTCGAGGTCACTCAGCGCTCCGTCGTCGAAGTGGATCACGAGAGGCGGCGCGCTTTGGGTCTCTTCGTCTTCTCACCTCGAACCCGGGCGCGCAGGTACGAGAACACCTCGTCCGCAGGGATGGCCTTCCCCGTCTTCTTCATGCTCTCGAGTCTGCGCTCTGCCTCTGCGCGAAACGCGGTCTGTGCTTCCTCGGCATCGAGCTTCTCCTTGATGGCCTGCAGCATGAAGGCGTGAGCGCTCGTCTGGGTGGACTCCACCAGCTTCGCGATTCGTTCCGCCATCTCGTCTGGAAGCCTGAGTGATACGGGCATGCGCAACCTCCGTATGACAAATGTAGTACCGCGGCCGGTCGAGATCCACCGTGCCTGTGATGTCCGGTCCTCGAGGGTGATTTCGAGGAGGGGGCATGACCAAAGTTCGCGGCTTCGATCTCCCCATGCAGCGCAACCTCGGCCCCAATCGCGAGGGCGTCCGTAACCATTCGGATCAACTAAGGAATGGCCTTCAGACGGCAGGAAAGAAGCTCGCCACCGACGAGGCAAAGGTCGGGAACACCCAGGCGAAAGTGCTCGAGCTCAGCGCGAGGGCGCTCTCCCTCAACATCCAGTTGAGCCAGGCGAAGGGCAAGCCCACGGCGCTCAAGCAGGAGCTCGCCGCGGTGCAGGGCGAGCTGCAGAAGGCCCTGACCGAAAACCAGGCCGCGGTGAAGTCGCTGGGTAACTCGAAGAAGAACCTCGAGGCGATGCAGAACCTGGTGCTCGCGCACGAGAGCAGCAGCGATGTGGCCCTGGCGCAGAACGGCCGCGCGAAGGAGTTCGACGTGAGCGCGGTCGACGTCACCGACGCGGCCAGCCTCACGCGGAAGGAGCAGGTCCGCATTCTCGGCCGCCCGGTCGAGGTGTCGGTCGATGAAGCGACGTCGTCCGACCGTCGGCAGGTGTCGATGTCGATCGCGGTGAAGCCCGAGAATGGCGCAGCGATGCTCGCGTTGCAGCTCGAGAACTCGCCGCCCGAAGTGCAGTCGGAGCTGCTCCGGAAGCTCTCTGACCCGAAGCAGAATCGCCTCGACGACTTGATGAAGGCGGCGGGCTCGTCGAAGGCGGTGGCCGCAGGTCTGCTCGACGCAGCGGCGAACGCGTCCGGGCCCGCGAGGAAGCAACTCCTTTCGGCGCTGGCGAAGCATGGAGGCGCGAACGCAGCCGCCGCCGCGAAGGAGTTGATCAAGAAAGGCGAGTCCTTCGAGGTCTCCGCCGCGTTGATCAAAGAACTCAAGGCCGCCGGCAAGACCGGCGCGGTGACCGAACTCACCGGCGCCGTGGCCGGCAAACTCAAGGAACTGCGCGGCCAGTTCGAGAAGACGAAGAAGGTCACCGACGAGCTGAACGGCGATCTCGCCCGGTTGGTGGTCGGCTTCGGCAAGTCGCTCGACAAGGACCAGTTGGCGAAAGGCGTCGAGGCCTTCAAGCAGGGCCACACCAAGCAGTACGACGCCTTCGAAAACGCGAGCAAGGAGTACGCGAAGGCGCTCACCCTGCTGACCGCCGCCGGCGACATGCCCGTGCCGGACCAGGCGATGACGCTGCGCGTGAAGGGCTCGCCCGGCATGTCGCTGAAGTTCTCGCTGGGAAGTGAGGCCGACAACGCCATCGTCGGGTTCCACGATGAACTGAACGCGCTCGCGAAGAAGAACCTCCAGGCCGTCATGGACACCCCAGAGGGCCAGGAGGTGTTGCAGAAGGCCTTCCATCAGCAATCGGCGGGCATCCCGAACTGGGTCGATTCGCTCAAGGATCTGCACGGCGTCTCGAAGGACCTTCACGGCACGCTCTCGAAGACCCTGCCCACCATCGTCTCGCAAGGCCTCGGGCGCATGGCGCTGCGGGGCACGGCCACGAAGGAGATCACCGACACGCTGCTGCGCAACCACCAACTGCTCGGCCTCACCAGGGAGGGCGCGGAGAGCTTCGCAAACATCGCCCGGACGCTGGCCGACAAGAAGCTCGACCCGGGCCTTCGCAACGCCGCGCTGGAGCAGGTGAAGACCGGCGAGTGGCCGCCGAAGGTGAAGCTGCTCGGCGTGGCCCTGGCGCTCCCCGACCTGGTGGGCGGCATCTCGAACTTCTCGAACGCCAAGACCGTCGATCAGCTCTCCACCATCGTGAAGGGCGCCGATCTCACCAACGAGATCGCCGGTCTGATGATGAAGGAGACCGCCTTCATGAACGTCCTGGGTAAGGGCCTCGGCGTGGCGGGCGCGGTGCTCGACGTGGCCGGTGGGGTTGGGAAGATCCTCGATGGCGAGACCGTCAACGGCTCTGCAGACATCGCCTCGGGCGTGGGCGCGGGCCTCATGCTCATTCCCGGCGGCCAGCTCGCCGGCGCGGCCATCATCGCGGCGAGCCTGATCGCCAAGCACGTGTGGGGCGAAGACCCTGCGGCCGACGCCGAGAAGGCCGACGAGAAGGACGCGAAGGCGTTCCTCGAGGCAGCGGGCCTCAAAACCGAGACGGCGGGCGCGCTGTCGAACGTGCGCCAGTCAGATCGCCGCAACATCGGCACGTTCGTCGACCAGGCCGCAGCCTACCTGGGCATGAGCCCCGCGGCGCTGCTCAAGAAGCTCGACGCGCTGCCCAAGTCGAAGCTCGAGGCGTTCACGCGCATGGTGCTCGAGATGCCGGCCGACAAGAACTGGAAGTACGCGACGAAGAAGAAGGTCGACCTCTACCAAACCGACAACGTGCGGCAGGCTCGCTCGTTGACCGCCTCGTTCGGGCCCAAGAGCATGCCCACCGCCATCGAGTGGATGAAGAACAACGGCGTGATCTGAGCGCTGAAGAACCTCTCCCTGCGACGCGGGGAGAGGTCGGCCGCAGGCCGGGTGAGGGGCGCTCGGGGCACGCAGGTGGCCCCTCACCCCAACCCTCTCCCCGCTTCGCAGGGCGAGGGGGACGCTAGAGCGCGTCGAGCCAGCTGCTGAGCACGGGGTGACGCACCACTTCACCTTGCAGGCCCCGATCAGGCGAGATCGCAAACGCATGGATGCCGCGGGTCGACAAGGCATCGAGCAGCGAACGCTGTGCTGCGGAGTCAGGTGCGAAGAGCACCGCTCCGTCGCCGCCCCCTGCCCCGCTCTGTTTGCCCGCGCACCCGAACGTCTGCGCCAACCGCAGAATGCGATCGAGGCCTTCTTCCCGGGTGACGCCCAGTTCCCACAACAACGCCTGCAGCTCTTCGCTCGCACCCGCCACCGCCGCGAAGTCACGGCGCAGCAGCCCCGTCTCGAGCGCTTCACCCAGCCCGTCAGAGCGCTCCACGAAACGCCGCCGACCGGCTTCGTCGAACTTCCGCTCGACCTCTTTCACCAACGAGGTCGTCGACGCGCTCTGCCCACTGAAGGCGAACACCATGGGGAAGACGGGCTCGCCCATGCGCACCAGATCGACCGCGGGTGACTGCTCCGTGGCGACCAGCAGACCGCCCCGCTTCGCCGCCATCAGCAAGGGAGCGACGTCGTACTTGCGGTAGCGCACCACGCCGCCCGCGAAAGACGAGGCCACGTCACCGCCGCTGCCTTTGCCGCCTTGTGCGTCGGCGTGGGCCAGCAGGGCGAGCTTGAGCGTGTCGAAGGAGGCTTCGAGGCCGAACCGCGCGGCTTCGGCGGCCAGCACGGTGGCGCGCGCGCTGCTGCCCAGGCCCAGCTTGAGGCCGTTCACCGAGGGCGAGCTCTCGAAGGCGACCGAGAAGCCCGGGCCTTCAGTGCCCAGGAGGCGCAGCGCGAGGTCGATGGTGGTGGCGACGAACTTGAAGGCGTCGGGGACTGGGGATCCCCAGTTCACTCCCGCGGGCGTGGCGGGACCGGACAGGCGGCCGTCGGCCAGCACGATGTCGACCTGTCGATCCTGGCGCGGGCGGACCAGCGCGTGGATTCGGGGGCCAACTGCGAGGATGCGGGCGACGCCGCCCCAGAGCACTGCGTACTCACCTGAGAGGAAGAGCTTGCCGGGTGCTGAGAGTGTTCGATCCACGTGAGGCCCTCACCCCGACCCTCTCCCAAACGGAGAGGGAGTTCCCAGTTCCAGTTCTCAGCGCCAGCCGAACGCGACCGCGATCTTCGCGGCGTAGCGGGCGTTGTTCTCGAGCAGCGCCAGGTTGGCCGCGAGCGTCTTGCCCTTGGTGCGCTCCACCATCTCGCTCAGCAGGAACGGCGTCACCGCCTTGCCCTCGATCTTCTTCTTCTTCGCCAGCGCCAGCGCCGCCTTCACATGCTTCTCGACCTCGGCCTGCTTGAGCGCCGTCTTCTGCGGGGGAGGCAGCGTGAACACCATGCCGCCCTGCTTGAGATCACGCCGCGCGCGGATCATCTCGGCCGCTTCGGAAGGATCGTCCACCTGGTGCTCCAGCTCGAGACCCGTCTCCCGCGTGTAGAAGCCCGGCAGCTCGCGGGTACCGATGCCCACCACGGGCACCGCGAGGGTCTCCAGCAGTTCCAGGGTGCGCTCGAGATCGAGCACCGACTTCGCCCCCGCGCAGACCACCGCCACCGGGAAACGCGCGATCGCCGCGAGGTCCTGGGAGATGTCGAACTGATCGCCGCGATGCACGCCGCCGATGCCGCCGGTCGCGAACACGAAGATGCCCGCCTCGGCCGCCATCTCGCAGGTCGCGCTCACCGTGGTGCCGCCGGTCGCTTTGCGCGCCACGGCGATCGAGAGATCACGCGAGCCGATCTTCATCAGGTTCTTGCCCGTCACCAGCAGCCGCGTCTGGGCCGCATCGAGACCGACGAAGAGCTGCCCGTCGATGACCGCCATGGGCGCGGGAATGGCGCCTTCGTCTCGCACCGCGGCTTCGCAGCGTTTGGCGGCTTCCACGTTGTGCGGGTACGGCAGGCCCTGCGCCAGCACTGAAGTTTCCAGCGCCACGAGGGGTTTGAGGGTGCGGCGAGCGGCGGCGACTTCTGCGGAATAGACGAGCTTCAAGTGGTCATCCCTCTCATGCGCGCTTCTTTTCGACGACCAGTTTGAACTCGTCGATCTTCTTGTCGAGCGTCGGCCGGCTGATGCCCAGCGCCGCCGCAGCGCGGATCTTCTTCCCGTTCGCCTGGCGCAGCGCCTCGCTGATCGCGTCGCGCTCGAGCCTCGAGATGCGCTCGGCCAACGACTGCGGCGCCGTATCGGCCGTGCCGCCGTCTTGAATCTCAGGAGGCAGGTGCAGCGCGGTCACTTCACCACCGCCGTACAGCAGCGACATGCGCTCGGCGACCAGGCGAAGCTCTTCCACGTTGCCCGGCCAGTGGTGATCTCCCAGCAGGCGTTTCGCGTCAGGCGAGAGGCTGGGCGGTTCCTTCCGGCGGGTGCGGGTGAGCTCGCCGCAGAACCACTCGAAGAGCTGCATCACGTCGGCCTTCCGCTCCCGCAGGGGCAAGGTCTCCAGCTCCACGCCCGCGAGCGCCCGCGCCAGCTCGGCGTCGATCTCACCGCGGGTCTGCATGGCCTCGAGTGAAGCGCGCGCCGTCACCATCACGCGCACGTCGACCGGCTCTTCGCCACCCTGCCGCGCCGGGGCCACCTTCTTGGCGATCAACCGCGCCAGCCGCTCCGAGACGTGGCGGGGCAACGACTCGATGCTCAACAGCAAGAGCGAGCCACCATCGGCCTTGAGCAACGCCGACGACTGCGGAGGCACGCCCGGCGCGCTGGTGCGGCCGAACAGGGCTTCTTCGGTCTCCACGGCCGAACGGCGGCAATCGACCACCACGAACGGGCCGAGCGCCTTCGACGAACGCGAGTGAATGTAGCGGGCGGTCTGCGCGCGGCCCGTGCCCACCTCGCCATGCAGGACCACGCTCTCGTGGCTCGAGGCCGCACGCCGGGCCGACTCGACCGTCTTGCGGAAGGGCCGGCTGCTGCCGATGAGCGAGATCACCGCCGCACCTGCGTCTTGCCGGCTGCGCACCGAGGTCACCGCTTCACCCGCCAGGCGTCCCAGCGCGGCGATGGTGCGCTGCTCTTCTTCACCGAACGGCTCGGGCCGCTCCGCGTAGAGAATGCCGAACGGCGCGCCACCCGAGGCGATCAAGGGCGCGCAGAGCAGGCCCTTCACCCGGCCCGCTTCTTTCCGCTCCAGGGCGCCACGCACGAGCGATCGGGGCACCTCGACGGAGTCCGCCCCCACCACCGCCGCGGTCATCAGGCCTTCGGTGCCACCCAGCAGCGCGGCTGCCTTTTCTGCGTTCACGCTGCGGCCGAGCTCTTCAGCCGCGCGGCGCAGCACCATCGCTTCACTCGTCGCCGAGATGAGCGCCACCCCGGCGTGGTACAGTCCGGCGACCGCGCCCACCGCGGGGATCAGCTCTTCCACGGGGCTGGTGTGCAGCTCCCCATCGGCTTCCCGATCCGACAGGGACGCGCGGGCCGAGGGCTCGAACAGCACGGTCGAATCGCCGACCTGCAGGCGATCACCCGGCAGCAGAATAATCTCGACCTCGAGCTTCTCGCCGTTGACCAGCGTGCCGTTGCGCGACCCGAGATCGGACACGCGCGCCTGGCCGTCTTCGATCAACAGGCGCACGTGTTTGCGCGACACCTTCGCGTCTTCGAGCGAAATGGTGCACGACGGGCTGCGCCCGATGAAGATCTCGCCTTGAACTTCGTGCCGGCGACCCGCCTGGGGCCCGGTGAGCAACAACAGCGCGGCCATCTGTCTGCCTCCGAAAAGCCTTAGGCCGGTCTCTCGAGCTGGAGCAGCTGCTCCATCTCTTCCGGTTCCAGCTGACGTCCCTCGCGAGCGACCGCGAGAGCGTTGATCTGCGAGTCATCGACTTCCACGTGCGAGCCCTTGCGCCACTCCGTGGTGCGCGTGCCGCCCTCGACCAGCTTGCCCACCAGGTTGTCGTCGTCCCACTGCACGACCTCGACCCAGAGCAGCTCCTGCTCGGGCTCGCCCTCCTCGCCATCCGGATGCACTTCGAACGGAGCCCGCACCATGAACGCCAGCGGCTCCATCAGCCCCTTGCGCATGTAGCGGCCCTTGAAGATCGGCAACAACCGCGAGGCGATGTCCTGCTTGGTGCGGGCCTCTTCGTCGGTCTCTTCTTCGAACCGCCCCCGGTAGTGCTTGAGGATGTCCGACATGCCGTGACGGCCTTCGGGGCTCACCACGGTGACCAGGCCCTGGGTGTGGCCGGTGAAGGCCTCTTGATCGACCTGGTAGAGGTTGGCGCGCGCTTCGTCGGCGGGCAGCAGCTGAAAGCCCATGCCCACGCTGGTCGAGATCACCTGCCGCGGCGCGGGGCCCTGGCCGAACGCGAGATCGGTGCAGAGCTCCTGGAAGAAGGTCTCGGCCGCGGCCAGATCGTCTTCGGGAATGTGGAACATCTCGACGTCGGGCGCGGCGAACTTGGCCATGCCGTGGGTGTGCACCCAGTTGTTGCGTTCACCCTCGCCGATCGGCTGCGCGTGCACGGTGATGTGATCGCGGATGTCGAAGTCGAGCTCGGTGATCTCTTCGACGTCCGTCGCCGAGTGCAGCTTGAAGGCGGTGACGTCGATCGCCAGGCCCTCGCTGAGCTCCAGAATGGTGCGCACCGTCCACAAGGCTTCGAAGGCGGCGATGCTGGGCTGCGGAGAGCCGGGCTCGAAGCTCACCCGGTAGAAACCGTGGGCGTGCTCGAGGCGCTCGCGCAGCTCGGGCGTGCCGGTGAGCAGATCGGGCGTCCACCCCAACGAGGTGAGCCGGGCCTCGAACTTCACGTCGACGCGCGAAGCGTCAGCGCGCACCGAGAACAGGCAGCCGTCTTCTCCGAACACCAGCTTCACGTCTTCGGCATCGGCCTCGAACGCTTCGCTGAGCACCTCGGGCGTCAAGGGCTCGGCCGTGTCGGTGGCCACGATGTAGACGTCGCGCATGCCCGTCGTCACAGGTGTTTCTCGATCTGGCGAAAGAGGTCGACGCGATCCACGAGGTTGGTCAGGTAATCGAGCGTGTCGGTCGGCAACACCAACACCGGGCTCATTTTGTACCGGGTGAACCAGTCTTCGTAGAGGGTGTTCAGGCGGTTCAGGTACGCCGTGGGAATGTCTTTCTCCATCTTGCGGCCCCGCAGGTGAATGCGTTGTTTCAACGTCTTCACCGGGCAGCGCAGGTAGATCATCAAATCGGGCGGTTTGAGCGTCGAGGAGACGGTCTCGTACAGCTCCCAGTAGGTCTTCCAGTCGCGCTTATCGATGTTCCGCTGACGGAAGAGGTTCTTCGCGAAGATCTCGGCGTCTTCGTAGATCGTGCGATCCTGGATCGAGGTCCCTGACTGTTTTTCCAGCTCGCGGTGGAGCCGGAACTTGTGGGTCAGGAAGAAGATCTGGCTGCGGAAGGACCAGGTCTTCATGTCCTTGTAGAAGTCGGCCAGATAGGGGTTCTGGTCGTTCGGCTCGAAGAAGGGCTGGAGCCCGTACTTCCTGCACAAGAAGGCCGTCAGCTCGGTCTTCCCGGCGCCGATGTTTCCAGCGATGGCGATGAACTTTTGCCCGGACACGAATCGACGGGTTTATTCCTGCAAACACCGGCAGTCGAGCGTTGTGACACAGACGGCGTGGACCGCGGGGTGACGTGGTACACCGGCCCGCCGTGTTCCGCCTGCTCCTCGCCTTCGCGCTGTGTGCGCTGTGTGCTTGTCAGAAGCCGCTCGACGCGAAGCTTCAGGCCGGTGACGCGGCCGCGCGTGCCGGAAAATGGGAGGCCGCCCGCACCGCGTGGACCGAAGCGACCCAGCTCGACCCGAAATCGGCCCCCGCCCACTGCAAGCTCGGCGTGGCCCTGTGGGAGCTGGGTCTGCAAGACGAAGCCGCGGCGGCCTGGTCGGCGGCGGTGGCCATCGACCCGAATGAAGAAGAAGCGGTGGGCAGCCTGGCGCAGCTCGATCTCGAGCGGGCCGATGCCGGGGCTGCCGTCGAACGGTTGCTGCTGCTTCGTGCTCCCGTCTCGGCGGCCTTCCACCTGGTGCTCGCCCGGGCGTTGTTGGCGCGAGGGGGGCCTGATGACGCGGCTGCCGCCCTGACCGCTGCCCAGCGTGCCGCCGCCGCGGTGCCCGGCGATCCCGAGTCGGAGTACCTCGTCGGCTCGGCGCAGATCGCGCTGCGCCGCTTCAGCGACGCGCAAGGCACGCTGGAAGGTCTTCAACGGCGAAGGCCCGAAGTTCCCCTCGGGAGTTATGGCCTCGCCCGCCTCGCCGCCGCGCAGAGCCGGCAGACCGATGCACTTCTCCACCTCTCCGCCGCTCGTGCCGCCGCGGGCTCTGCCTGGAACCCCTCGAAGGTTGCAGCAGACCCGGCGTTCGCGTTTTTGAGCGCCGCGCCGGAGTTCAAAGCGCTCGTGATCAGGTAACCGCTCAAATGGTACGGAACGTCTTCTGTGTGCTGGTGGCGATCGTGTGGACCCTCTTGATGGGGGTCTGCTCGTTCCTCGCGATGATCCTCACCTTCAACCGCTCGGCCTCGATGGTGGTGGTGCAGAAGTGGTGGTCGCCCGTGCTCCTCTGGGCTGGCGGCGCGAAGCTCGAGGTGGAGGGGCTGGAGAACCTGTCGAAAGAGCAGTCGTACATCTTCGTCAGCAACCACCAGAGCACCATCGACATCCCCACCCTGTTCATGTCGCTGCCGTACGACACCCGGTTCGTGGCGAAGAAGCAGCTCAAGTGGGTGCCGATGCTCGGTTGGTACATGTGGGCCGCGAAGTTCGTGTTCGTCGACAGGGCCAATCACCGCGAGGCCGTGCGATCGCTCGATGAGGCCGGCGAGCAGATCCGCGGTGGCATCAGCATCATCGTGTTCCCCGAGGGCACGCGCAGTGATGACTGCAAGGTGCACCCATTCAAGAAGGGCCCGTTTGCGCTGGCCATGAAGGCGCGGGTGCCGGTGGTGCCGGTGGCGATCGAAGGCTCGGGGGCGTTGATGCCGAAGAACTCCTGGCAGATCACCCCGGGGCCGATTCGGGTGCGGGTGGGAAAGCCCATCGCGCCGGAGCACTTCGAGAACAACCGCGAGTTGCTGATTCGCGAGGTGCGCGATCAAATCATCGATCAGAGCCTTGCCATGGGCGGGTTAGGGGGCGACAAGAGTGACCCTGTGGCGGCGCGTGGCCTCGAGGGTATTTCCGAACGCGGCCCGCTACCGGCGGAAGAGCGGAGCAAAGAATGAGTGCAGTCCAGCCGGTCCTCGCGCACCTGTTCGACGCACCGGTCACCCCGAGAGCAGTCGAGGGGTCACTCGACCGTTCCTCCCGAGCAGGGACACCGTTCGCATCGAGCGGTGTGGGCTGTTCCCTGGGAGCGGAGTCGATGCGAACGGTGGTGGGCCCTTCTTTCTTCAGCACCGTGTCCTCGCTGCTGCTGGCCCTCGCCCTCTTCTCGGGCTGCGTCACCACCTCCGGCGCCAGCGCAAAGCTCACCCCGCGGGAAGAGGCCGTGGTCTTTCTCCAGCGCGGTGAAGGCGCCAGGGCCCTGCCCCTGCTGGAAGCGCTTCAGACGAAGGCCCCCGCCGATCTCGCCCTCGCCCGACTGGTCGCCGAGGCCCACGTGAAGGGCGGCACCGCAGACGCCTTCCTCGCCACCCTCGCCCCGCAAGACACCGCCCTGAGCTACTACCAGCAGGGCCTGGTGCGTTTCGCCCGCGCCTCCGATGCCAGCGCCCCGGCCATCGCCAACTTCAAACGCGCCGCCGCGCTGGCCCCCGGCGAGCCCGAATTCCGCTACCGCCTCGGCGTCGCCCTGCTCGAGTCGGAGCAGTACGAGCCCGCCCGCATCGAGTTGGAGGCCGCCGTGAAAGAGGCCAGCGATCGCCCCAGCTGGTTCCTCCCCCTAGCCAAGGTGCGCTACCGCACCGGCGACAACCCGGGCGCGGTCGAAGCGATCCGCACGGTGGTCACCCAGGGCGCCACCCCGGCCGACGTGAAGGTCGCCCGCGCCTTGATGGATCAGATCGCCGATCCGTTCTCCGCCCTCCCCCGCTCGGCCCGCGCCCAGCTGGAGCAGGCCATTCAGTGGCTCGAGGTGGGCGACGTGCCCCAGCAGGCCATCGTTCAGCTCGAGGAGCTGCTGCGCGACCATCCCGACGAGGCCGTCATTCACGCCCTGCTCGGCCTGTCCTGGGCGCGGCTGGATGACGCCGGCCGTGGCGTGGAGGCCCTCAAGCGGGCCATCGAGCTCGCCCCGGCTGACGGAAAGAACCACTTCTACCTGGCCCAGCTCTACGAGACCCGGCAGCGCACCAAGAACGCCGAGGAGCACTACCAGCTGGCCCTCGACCGCAACCCGGTGCTCGACGAGGCCTGGCTCAAACTGGGCGACTCAGCTCTCAACCGGCAGGACTATGTGACCGCGAAGAAGGACTTCGAGATCGCCGTACGCCTGGTGCCGGAGAGCGCCCCTGCCCGCGGCAAACTCGCCCTGGTGTACCAGCTCGACGGCAACTGGCCCGCCGCCGATAAGGAACTCAGGGTGGTGCTCGACAAAGACCCGGAGAACCTCGAGTTCATGCTGCGCCTGGGGGTGCTGCACACCGAACGGTTCACCAGGTCGAAGTCGAACAGCGAGAAAGACCAGGCCTCCACCGAGGCGACCGTGTGGCTGAACAAGGTGCTCGAGGCCCAGCCCGAGAACGCCATCGCCTCCCGCGCCCTGGCGCGACTCAAGATCCGCTGACGAGACGTTCGGCTACACTGCCGGGCGTGAACGAGTTCGACGGCCAACAGCCCCCTTCCCCTGAGCCGGAGCTCGAGCTGGACAGGCCTGCACGTCCTTCGGCGCCGCCTCCGCGCCCTTCGGTGAGCAACCCCCGCCTGCAGAGCGTTCAGAGCGCAGCGCGCGCCCAGCCGCTGGCTCCGGAAGACCGGCAGATCACCTCGAAGCGCATTCGTGAGGGGGCGGCCGACACGCTGCTCAACTCCTTCTCCATCCTGGGAGAGGTGGTCGAGGACTTCCGGAACTCGGATCGGTTCTTCAAATACAAGGCGATGGTGATCAGCCTGTGGTTCCTGCTGGCCATCGGCTCGTTCGGCGTGGCCTGCCCCTCGACCGGCCCCACCAACGACATCAGCGCGGTGCTCGTGGTGGCCAGCGACGGCGTGAAGCCGGTCTACATGATCAAGAACGAGAGCACCGAGACCTGGCAGGACGTGGAGATTCTCGTCAACGGCGCCTACCGCTCGACCATGTCGCAGATGCCCGGTGAAGGCGGCAACGCCACGCTCTCGTCGGCGGTGCTCTTCGATGAGGCCGGCAAGCGGGCCCCCTCGACCCTGCAGATCACCGACATCGTGGTGAAGGTGCGCGACCCCGAGGCCGAGGTTCCCCTGCTTCAGGGCGGCGCCGTCGTTCAGTAGGCCGTGCGAACGGGACGAAGAAAAAGCCCCAGCTCCATTTCTGGAACCGGGGCCGATTCATTGAAGCGGTGAGTGAGGGCGGAAGACAAACGCCCTCATCAAGAAACGAAGCTTACGGCTTCTTCTCTTCCGGCTTCGCTTCCGCAGTCGCTGCAGGAGCGGCCTTCTCAGGACGGTCCACCAGCTCGAGGATCGCGATGTCCGCCGCGTCACCCTTGCGGAAGCCACCACGCATCAGGCGCGTGTAGCCGCCCTTGCGGGTCGCGTAGCGGGTCTTCAGCTCGCCGAAGATCTTCTGCAGCAACACGCGCTCGTTCACGATGCGCTGAGCCAGCCGCACGTTGTGAAGGCCACCCTTCTTACCGAGGGTGATGACCTTCTCCGCCATCTTGCGGGCCTCTTTGGCCTTGGGGACGGTGGTGACGATGCGCTCGTGCTCGATGAGCGAGGTGACCATGTTCTTGAGCATCGCAAGACGGTGAGCCGTGGTGCGCTGCAGCTTTCGATTGCCGACTTTGTGTTCCATGACTGCCTTTCAACCACCGCGGCCGTACGAGGTACCCGGTGGACGTAACCTGCCAGAGGACTTCCCCCAGCAGATTTTGTGAGCCCGGGAGCGAAATGCCCCCGAGGTGAATCACACGCGGGGAGCCGCCGGGGGCAGCACGACAGGCGCCGTCTTGGGGGGCCAGTTCTCGAGCTTCATGCCGAGCGAGAGGCCCATCTCGGCCAGGATCTCTTTGATCTCCTTGAGCGACTTGCGGCCGAAGTTCTTCGTCTTGAGCATCTCGGCCTCCGTCTTCTGAACGAGGTCACCGATGGTGCGGATGTTCGCCTGCTGCAGGCAGTTCGCGCTGCGCACCGAGAGCTCCAGCTCGTCGACCGAGCGGAAGAGGTTCTCGTTGAGCTTCGCCTCCTGCATCGGGGTCTCGACGGCCGTCGGCTCTTCCGACTCCTCGAAGTTCACGAACACCGTCAGCTGCTCTTTGATGATCTTCGCGGCGTACGCGACGGCGTCCTGGGGGCTGACGGAACCGTCCGTCCACACCTCGAGGGAGAGCTTGTCGTAGTCGGTCTGCTGACCGACGCGCGCGTTGGTCACCAGGTAGTTGACCTTCGAGACGGGCGAGAACAACGAGTCGATCGCGATCGCGCCGATGGGCGAACCGGCGACCTTGTTGTTCTGCGCGGGCACGTAACCACGGCCACGGCGGCAGGTGATCTCCATGCGAATCTTGCCGCCCTCAGCGAGGGTGCAGATGTGGTGACCGGGGTTGAGCACCTCGACCTGGTCGTCGGTGATCAGGTCGCCAGCCTTCACGTCCTTCGGGCCTTCGGCCTCGATGCGGATCGTCTTGGCCTCGTTGGTGTGCATGCGCAGACGCACTTCCTTGAGGTTCAGCACGATGTCCGTCACGTCTTCCGACACTTCGGGGATCGTCGTGAACTCGTGCTCCACGAGGCCGCCGTTGCCTTCGATCTTCACGGTGGTGATCGCGGCGCCCTGCAGCGACGAGAGCAGCACGCGGCGAAGCGAGTTGCCCATGGTGGTGCCAAACCCGCGCTCGAGCGGCTCGGCGACGAACTTGCCGTAGGTGCCCGTGCTCTCGGAATCGACATCGATCTTCCGGGGCTTGATGAGGTCGCGCCAGTTCTTCGCAATCAGAGACGAATCAGCCATTGTGTGTTGCCTCGTTCGAGCCGCCACCAACGTACCCACCTTGATGGTGGGAGGACGACTTCATGAGAGTGTGGTGCTGCTTACTTCAAAGTCTTGAAACGGCAAGGAGCAGATCGGCCCGAAGGCGCGACCTGCTCCAGGTCACTCAGAAGAGCGAACCGATTACTTCGAGTACAACTCGACGATCAGCTGCTCCTGGATGGGCATCGTCAGGTCTTCGCGGTTCGGAACCGTGCGGACCGTGCCCTTGAGGCCCTTCTTGTCGACGTCGAGCCACTGGGGAATGCCGCGGCGATCGACCGTCTCGATGGCCTCCTGGATGCGGAGGATCTTCTTGCTCTTCTCGTGCACTTCGATCACCGAGCCGGGCTTGACCGAGAACGAGGGGATGTTGACCCGCTTGCCGTTCACCGTGAAGTGACCGTGGCGAACCAGCTGGCGCGCTTCAGCGCGGGTGTCAGCAAAGCCCATGAGGAAGACGACGTTGTCGAAGCGCAGCTCCAGCATCTGGAGGAGCGTCTCGCCCGTCTTGCCCTTGGCCGCTGCGGCGCGGTGGAAGTAGCCACGGAACTGGCTCTCGAGCAGGCCGTACATGCGCTTGACCTTCTGCTTCTCGCGCAGCTGAACGCCGTAGTTCGAGAACTTCACGCGACCCTGGCCGTGCTGGCCGGGAGGGTACGGGCGACGCTCGATGGCGCACTTGTCCGTGTAGCAACGGTCGCCCTTGAGGTACATCTTGAGATTTTCACGCCGGCAGATGCGGCAGACGCTTGCGGTGTAACGAGCCAAAGTCGGTCTCCAGTTTTCTTTTGGAAGAAGAGTTCAGGTCAGACGCGACGGCGCTTGGCCATCCGGCATCCGTTGTGGGGAATCGGGGTGACGTCGCGGATGAGCGAGATCTTGAGGCCGGCAGCGGCCAGCGCGCGGAGCGCCGACTCACGACCTGCGCCAGGACCCTTCACCAGCACCTGAACGTTCTTCATGCCGTGCTCGATGGCCTTGGCCGCCGCGTCGCCCGCCGCAACCTGCGCCGCGAACGGGGTCGACTTGCGCGAGCCCTTGAAGCCACGTGAACCAGCCGACGACCACGAGATGACGTTGCCCGTGATGTCGGTGAACGTGATCAACGTGTTGTTGAAGGTCGACTGAATGTGAACGATCCCGTTGAGGATGTTCTTCTTGTTCTTCTTCTTGGCCTTCTTCTCGCCAGCCGCTTCCGGGGTCGCCGGAGCAGCGGGAGCAGTGGCAGCGGCAGGTGCAGGTACTGTGGTCGTCTCTTCAGCCATTGTTGGTTTCCGCCCTACAGGTGATCAACCTCACTCGCGTGAGGCTTAGTGGAAGGTTTGGGTGATTACTTCGCCGCCGGAGCTGCCGGCTTGACGCGTTGCACGCCACGCTTCGGGCCCTTGCGGGTACGCGCGTTGGTGTGGGTGCGCTGGCCGCGAACGGGCAGGCCCTTGCGGTGACGGAGACCGCGGTAGCAGCCCAGGTCCATCAGGCGCTTGATGTTCATGGTCACTTCGCGGCGAAGGTCACCTTCGACCTTGTGGTTCGCCTCGATGATCTCACGGATCTTCCGGGTCTGCTCCTCGGTGAGATCCTTGGTCCGGGTGGTCATGTCGATGCCGGCACCCTCGACGATGGTCTGGGCCGTCTTCGAACCGATCCCGTAGATGTACTGGAGCGAAATGACGACTCGCTTCTGAACCGGGAGATCAACGCCTGCAATACGAGCCATGTGTTTCGTTCCTCTTTGACTGAAGTTGGTCTGGAGCTGCTGAAAATCAGCGGCCCTGGCGCTGCTTGTGGCGGGGGTTGGCAGGGCAGATCACCCGGATCACGCCAAGCCGGCGGATGACTTTGCACTTGTCACAAATCTTTTTGACCGACGGACGGACCTTCATGGCGTTCCTCGTAGTGACTGCGAATTTCGAAAAGAAACAACGTTACTTGGCGCGGTAGGTGATGCGACCGCGAGTCAGATCGTAGGGGGAGAGCTCCACCTTGACCTTGTCGCCCGGGAGAATGCGGATGAAGTGCATCCGCATCTTTCCGGAGATGTGCGCGAGCACCTCGTGGCCGTTTTCCAGCATCACTTTGAACATGGCATTGGGAAGCGGTTCTTTCACCGTTCCCTCAACCTCAATCGCGTCTTCCTTCGCCAAATCTAAACCTCGGTAAAACGACACGAATCCCTGACGGGTTCGTTAGAGCGGCGGCCAGTAGCACCTCCGTTCGATGTATGCAAGTGCAGTCGGTAAGCGACCTTAGCGGCCGATGCTCTTTCGAATGCCGGCAGCGATTTCTTCGAGCGTCCCCACCCCGTTGACCGTTCGGAGCAACCCGAGCTTCTCGTAGTGGGCCTTCAGAGGCGCGGTCTGCTGGCGGAATACGTCGAGCCGATTCTGCACGGTCTCGGGGCTGTCGTCAGCGCGGCCGCGGCCCTTCATGCGGTCGTGAATGACGGCGTCGGGTACCTCGAGCGAAACCACGTGCTCGATGCGCTTGCCCAGCTTGTCCAGCGCCTTGGCCAGCGCTTCAGCCTGGGGAATGGTGCGGGGGAAGCCGTCGAGCAGGAAGCCCTTGGCGCAGTCCGCCTCCTTCAGGCGCTCCTGCACGATGCCGATGACCAGATCGTCGGGCACCAGCTTGCCCGCCGCCATGAGCGGGCCTGCTTCTTTGCCCAGGGGCGTGCCGCTGGTGACCGCCGCGCGGAGGATCTCACCCGTCGAGATCTGAGGGATCCCGAAGTCGGCGACGATCTTCTGCGCCTGTGTACCCTTCCCCGCTCCCGGAGGTCCAAAGAAGACGAGATGCATGATTTCCCTCAAACCGTCGCAGTGCTGCGAATACGACCGCGGATACGCGGGCCACGGGGGCCAGCGAAACCTTCGTAGTTACGGCTGATGAGGTGCTGTTCGATCTGCTGAACGGTGTCGAGCGCCACGCCGACCACGATGAGCAGCGCGGTGCCACCGAAGTAGAACTGCACCTGGAGCACGCCGGCCAGCACCGTGGGCACCACGCAGATGGCCGCCAGGTACAAGGCACCACCGAACGTGAGCCGGTTGAGCACGCGCTCGATGAAGTCGGCCGTCTGGCGACCCGGGCGAATGCCGGGGATGTAGCCGCCCTGCTTCTTGATGTTGTCGGCCACGTCGTCCGCGCGGAAGGTCAGCGAGGTGTAGAAGTAGGCGAAGAAGATGATCAACGCGACGAAGAGGCCGCTGTAGACCCACTGGTTGCTCTGCAGCGCACGCTGCACGCCGGCCATGCCGGGCACCCAGGTGGCCACCGTCGCGGGGAACGACAAGAGCGCACCAGCGAAGATGGGCGGGATGACGCCCGACGCGTTCACCTTGAGGGGGAAGTACGTGGCCTGGCCCGCGAACATCTGTCGGCCCGACACGCGCTTGGCGTACTGAACCGGAATGCGGCGCATGCCTCGCTCCACGAAGACCACCGCTCCGATGATGACCACCATCAGGAACATCAGGCCGACCACGCCGCCCAGGCCGCCGGTGATCGACTCGGCCTCGACGCTCTGCCACAGCTGCTGCGCCGCGGGGGGAATGCCCACCACGATGCCGGAGAAGATGACCAGCGAG
>JANODF010000591.1:0-6639 GCA_031412555.1 Archangium sp.
TTTCACCTGTCGGGGCTGCTTCTTCACCGGGTAGGCATCGACGCGGCCTTTGAGCACCGTGCCTCCGCCCACTTCGACGATGAGGGCGGCAGCACGATCGATCACCTCGGTCACCGCGGAGACATCCGTGCCGCGCTCGAACCGGTGCGACGACTCGGTGTGCAGCGCGTGCCGCTTGGCCGAACGCCGCACGGTGGTGGGCTGAAAGGTGGCGCACTCGAGCAGCACCCGGGTGGTCTTCTCGGTCACTTCGCTGCTGGCCCCGCCCATCACGCCGGCGATCACCAGGGGCGACTTCTCGTCGCAGATGAGCAGGTCATCGGCGTGGAGCGTGCGCTCCTTGTCGTCGAGCGTCTTGAGCTTTTCGCCGGCGTTCGCGGTGCGCACCACGATCTGTGCACCACCAATGCGATCCAGGTCGAACGCGTGCAGCGGCTGACCTGACTCGAGCATCACGTAGTTCGTGACGTCGACCAGGTTGTTGATGCCTCGCATGCCGCAAGACTTGAGGCGCTCCTGCATCCACTTCGGAGAAGGCTTCACCGTCACGCCTTCGATCACCCGCGCCACGTAGCGCCAGCAACGTTCGGGATCCTCGATGCGGATCTGCACCTTGCTGGAAGCGTCGGTGGCCGACTCCGCCAGCTTCGGATCGGGCTTCTTGAGCGCGACACCGGTGAGCGTCGCCACTTCGCGTGCAATGCCGAGGTGGGAGAGCGCGTCGCTCCGGTTCGGCGTGACGTTGACCTCGAAGATCACGTCGTCCATCCCGAGCGCGTCGGCGATCGGCGTGCCGAGCTTCAGCGCTGGATCCAGGATCAGCAGGCCGTGTTCGCCTTCAGGCAGGCCGAGCTCTTTGGCGCTGCAGAGCATTCCGCTGCTGTCGACGCCGCGCATCTGCGCCTTGCCGATCTTCATGCCGCCGGGCATCACGGTGCCCACGGTGGCGAGCGGAACCTTGTCGCCCACCTTGTAGTTCTTCGCGCCGCAGACGACCTGCAGCGGCGTGCCGCTCCCGTCGTCGATCTTCGTGACGGAGAGCTTGTCGGCGTCGGGGTGTTTGTCGGACGAGAGGATCTGCGCCACCACGATGCCGCGCAGCGCATCACCGGGCCGGGAGATGCCTTCGATCTCCAACCCCGCCATGGTGAGTCGGCGGGCCAGGTCGTCGACCGAGCCGGGGAGCGCCACGTAGTCCGCGAGCCACTTCAATGAGAGCTTCATGGGGACCTTTCAGAACTGCGCGACGAAGCGGTAGTCGTTCTCGAACATGGTGCGCAGATCGTCGATGCCGTACCGCAGCATCGCGAGCCGCTCGACACCCATACCGAAGGCAAAGCCGGTGACGCTCGACGGGTCGTAGCCCGCGTGCTTGAAGACGTTCGGGTGCACCATGCCGCTGCCGAGCACCTCGAGCCAGCCGGTCTGCTTGCACACGCGGCAACCCTTGCCGCTGCAGAACACGCACGAGACGTCGACCTCGGCCGAAGGTTCGGTGAAGGGGAAGAAGCTGGGTCGGAAACGGGTCTTCGATTTCGCTCCGAAGAACGCCTTGGCGAACGCGTCGAGCGTGCCTTTGAGCTCAGCGAAGGTGACCTTGGTGTCGACCAGCAGGCCTTCGACCTGGTGGAACATCGGCGTGTGCGTCTGGTCGCTGTCTTTCCGGTACACCCGGCCGGGCATCACGGCGCGCACCGGGGGCTTCTGGTTGAGCATGGTGCGGATCTGCACGGGTGAGGTGTGCGTGCGCAGGACGACGGGGTTCGCGTGCGAGAAGCCCGCGTGGAGCGTGCCCCCGTCGACGTAAAACGTGTCCTGCATGTCGCGCGCGGGGTGGTCGGCCGGCACGTTGAGCGCCTCGAAGTTGTACCAATCGAGCTCGATCTCCGGGCCCTGCTCGACCACGAAGCCCAGGCGCGCGAACACGGCGCAGATGTCTTCGAGGGTCTGAGAGACGGGGTGACGGTGACCGCCGGTCTGACCGCGGCCGGGCAGCGTGACGTCGATGCGGGCGCCTTTGAGTTCTGCTTCGAGGGCGGCCTCCTGCACGCGGAGAATGGCGGCGGAGAGCTTCGTCTCGAGCTCGGCCTTCACCACGTTGGCCTTTTCACCGAGCGCGCGGCGTTCGTCGGGGGCCAGCTTCCCCATGCCGCTCATGATCCCGGCGAGCTCGCCCTTCTTGCCGAGGTACTTCACCCGGAGCGCTTCGACGGCCTCGAGACCGACGGCGCTCTCGAGTTCACGGTTGGCGGTTTCGGTGATGCTTTGAAGTCGTTCAAGCATGATGGAAAGCCCTCTCCCCGACCCTCTCCCCCGCGGGGGAGAGGGAGACAGATGTCGTTAAAACGAAAAACGGGGCCGCCCTTTTCAGAGCGACCCCGCGTTACCCGAGCTGCTGTTCAGCTCGCGAACTTCTTAGGCCGCCTTGGCGATCTGGGCGACCGCGCCAAAACCTGCCGGATCGTGCACGGCGAGATCCGCGAGGATCTTCCGGTCGATGGCAACCTTCGCCTTGGTGAGACCGGCGATCAGCTTGGAGTACGACAGACCAACCGCACGGGCCGCCGCGTTGATGCGGACGATCCAAAGCGATCGGAAGTCGCGCTTGCGGCGCTGACGGTCGCGACTGGCGTAATCGAGCGCACGCTCGACAGCCTGGTTCGCACGGCGGTAGCAGTTCTTACGGCGGCCACGGAAACCCTTGGCCAACTTGAGGATCGAGTTACGACGACGACGAGCTTTTACGCCCTTTTTAACGCGCATGGGTGATCAGCTCCTTTCTCAGTTCGCCCCGTAGGGGAACATCTCTTTGATGACCTTCTTCGCGTCCATCTTGTCGAGGTGCGAAGTGCCGCGATTGCGGCGGCGTGAATCCTGCGATTTGGCGTGGGTGAAGAGGTGCTTGGCGAAGGCCTTACCGTGCTTCACCTTGCCGTTCTTCTTCACCTGGAAGCGCTTCTTCGCGCCGCTCCGTGTCTTGAGTTTGGGCATAACTTTCAGTCCCTGGAAACCTGCGAAAGGGCGGCGGACATACGGTGTCGTACCCCACGTGTCAACAGGGCAGACCTTTAAGTCTTCGAGACTTCCGGAGCGGGAGGGGCCTCGGGCACGGGGGCCGGAGCGCCTTCTTCCTGATCCTGGTCGGGGCCTGACTCACGCGGGCCCTTGTCACCGGGCTTGCGCTCGGCCTTTTCTTTCTCAGCAGCCATCAGCGCCGTGCGGTGCTGATCGCGGGCGCGCTGGGCGACCTTGCTGTTGGGGCCGAGGATCATGAACATCTGCTTGCCTTCGAGGCGAGGCGTCTGTTCGACCACGGCGACGTCCTTCAGATCCTGAACGACGTCGTCGAGGATCGCAGTGCCGAGGTTGCGGTGGGTGATCTCACGGCCGCGGAACATGATCGTGATCTTGGCCTTGTTCCCCTCTTCGAGGAACTCGCGCACGTGACGAACCTTCGTCTCGTAGTCATGCTCTTCGGTCTTGGGCCGGAGCTTGACCTCTTTGATCTTCACGACGACCTGCTTCTTCTTGGTCTCGTTGGCCTTCTTCTTTTCTTCGTACTTGAAGCGCCCGTAGTCCATGATCTTGCAGACGGGGGGCTTGGACATCGGGTTGACCTCAACGAGGTTCAACCCATCGGCCTGAGCTTTCGCCAGAGCCACTTCGGTAGGCATGACGCCGAGCTGCTCGCCGAGCGGTCCGACAACTCGGACTTCACGGGCTTTGATTCGACGATCTGTGCGCTGGTCGCGTGCGAGAGCCAGGGTCCGACTCCTTCTGAAACGGTGTGAAAAGACGAGGTGTAAGAAGCGGCGCACCTTAACGATCGGCCCCCCGCAGTCAAGCAGGCTGGTTGGGGCCAGATGGGCAGGCCGCGCTTCAGAGGAGCGGATTGCGGAGCCCGGCGTGAAGGTTTCCCGGGGGGCCCATGAACATCACCGACGTCAAAGTCTTCCTCGTCGACGAGGACAAACTCCGAGCGTACGTGACCATCACGCTCGACCAGTGTTTCGTCGTTCGCGATCTCAAGGTCATCCAGGGCACGGTGGGGCTCTTCGTGGCCATGCCCGCCAAGAAGCGAAAAGATGGCTCGTACAAAGACATCGCCCACCCGCTGAACGCGGAGATGCGGGAGAAGCTCGAGCGCACGGTGCTCGCTGAATACGAGCGCGCCACGAAGCAGACCGCACCTCCACCGCGCGAATCACACCCCGAACATTGAGCCCCGGCTCCCTGCTTATTGAACGGGTCGGAGCGCTGGTGTACTTCGCGAAGCATGCCCCGCAGCCATGACTTCAAGGTGTTCACTGGGAACTCCAACCGTGGTCTGACGGAGCGCATCTGTGAATACCTGAAGCGGCCGGTCTCGAAGGCCGACGTGGGCCGGTTCTCCGACGGCGAGATTCAGGTGGAGATCGGCGAGAACGTGCGTGGCTTCGACTGCTTCGTGGTGCAGTCGACCTGCCCGCCCGTCAACGATCACCTGATGGAGATGTTGATCATGGCCGACGCGCTCAAACGCGCGAGCGCGGCGTCGATCACCGCGGTGATTCCGTATTACGGCTACGCCCGGCAAGACCGGAAGATCGCGGCCCGCACGCCCATCACGGCGAAGTTGATCGCCGACCTGCTCGAAACGGCAGGCGTCACCCGCGTGGTGTCGATGGACATGCACGCAGGCCAGATTCAGGGGTTCTTCAGCATCCCCACCGATCACCTCTACGCCTCGCCGGTTTTTCTCGACGAGCTGCGGAAGACCTTCCCCACCACCGACGACCTGGTGATCGTCTCGCCCGATGCAGGTGGCGTCGAGCGGGCGCGCGCGTACTCCAAGCGGCTCAACTGCCCGTTGGCGATCATCGACAAGCGCCGCCCGCGCGCGAACGCGTCTGAGGTGATGAACCTCATCGGCGACGTGGCCGACAAAGACGCGGTGATCATCGACGACATCATCGACACCGGCGGCACGCTCACCCAGGGCGCCGCGGCGTTGAAGGCCAAAGGCGCGCGCCGGGTCTACGCGTACATCGTGCACCCCATTCTCTCGGGGCCGGCGATCACCCGCATCAACGAGTCGGTGCTGGAAGAACTGGTGGTCTCCGACACCGTGCCGCTCTCTCGCAGCGCCCAGGGCTGCGCCAAGATTCGCCAGGTGGGGACCGAGCGGTTGTTCGGTGAGGCGCTCGCCCGCATCTACCGGGCCGAGTCGCTCTCCAGCCTGTTCGTCTAAAGCCCCCTCTCCTTGCGAAGCGGGGAGAGGGTTGGGGTGAGGGGCCTGCTCGTGCGCCCGAACGCCCCGCAAAACCCGCCTTCGGCCGAGGATGCAGCGGACTGTTGAACTAGGTTCGCGGGCCCATGCGGCCTCTCCTCCTCTCCCTCGTTCTGATCAGCTGCACGAGCCCCAGCCCCAAGCCGTTCCCCGAGAAGTTCTACTTCGGCGCGTCGACCGCGGGTTTTCAGGTCGATCCGGGGTGTCCTTCAGGGGCGTGCGTCGACACGAACTCCGATTGGTACCAGTGGGTCACCAGCGGCAGTGAGCTGCAGGATCTCCAGGAGCTGATCACCTTCGAGCCGCTCGACCACGCACCGGGGTTCTGGGAGCTCTACGAGCAGGACTTCGACCGCGCGCAGAAGGACATGGGGCTCAACTCGATCCGCCTGTCGATCGAGTGGTCACGCATTTTCCCCACCGCGACCGATGGCCTCGAAGGTGACGCGCTCGCGGCGGTGGCCAGCGCGGAGAACATCGCGGTGTACCATGCGCAGTTCGCGGCCTTGAAGGCGCGGGGCATGACGCCGCTGGTGACCATTCACCACTACACCCTGCCCTTGTGGATCCACGACGGAGTGGCCTGTCACAAGGATCTGTCGACCTGCACCAAACGCGGCTGGCTCGATCGCGAACGGATCATCAGGGAGATCGCCAAGTACGCCGGCTTCGTGGCGAAGGAGTTCGGCGGCGAGGTCGATCTGTGGGCCACGCAGAACGAGCCGTTCGCGGTGGTGTTGCCGGGGTACCTGCTGCCGTCGAAGGATCGGGTGAATCCGCCCGGGCTCTCGTACAAGTTCGTCGAGGCGAAGGCGGTGATGAACGCGATGATCGAGGCGCACGCGCGCATGTACGACGCGGTGAAGGCCAACGATCTGGTCGACGCGGACAAGGACGGCAAGGCGTCGCTGGTGGGGATCGTCTATCCGATCACTCCGACGAAGCCGAAAGACCCGGAGAACCGGCTCGACGTGAAGGCCGCCGAGAACATCTTCTATCTCTACAACACGGCGTTCCTCGACGCGGTCACGCTGGGCAAGCTCGACGCGGATCTGAACGGACGGCCCGACGCGGTAGAGCCCGTGGAGTCACTGGCCGGCCGCATGGATTACCTGGGGCTCAACTACTACACGCGCATCACAGTGAAGGGCACGGACACCGCGAGCCTGCCGTTGCTCTCGTCGATCTCGAACTTCGATCCGTTCAGCCTCGAGCTCTGGGAGGACTATTCGAAGGGCATCTACGACATTCAGATGTTCGTGAAGGAGCGGTACGCGATTCCGATGATGATCACCGAGACGGGTACGGACGCGGCGAGCGATGGCACGAAGGTCGAGAGCTGGCTGGTGCGGCACCTGGAGTGGACCAAG
>JANODF010000592.1:0-2942 GCA_031412555.1 Archangium sp.
TGCTGCTCGCGCACCGCGATGGAGCAGTTCTTCACCCGCGGCTTCTCGCGCGTGAGGTCGGTGAGCTCGTGGTAGTGCGTGGCGAACAGGGTGCGCGCGCCGATGCGATCGTGCAGGTGCTCGGCCACCGCCCAGGCGATCGACAGACCATCGAAGGTGCTGGTGCCGCGGCCGATCTCGTCGAGGATCACCAGGCTGCGTTTGGTGGCGTGGTGGAGGATGTTGGCGGTCTCGGTCATCTCCACCTTGAAGGTCGACTGCCCCCGGGCCAGGTTGTCGGAGGCGCCCTCCCGGGTGAACACCCGATCACACAAGCCGATGCGCGCGCTCTTCGCTGCCACGAAACACCCCGCCTGGGCCATCACCGCGGCGATGGCCCCCTGCCGCAACACCGTCGACTTACCGGCCATGTTGGGGCCGGTGATGATCAACACCTGGCCGTCATCGCGATCGACCCGCACGTCGTTGGGAATGAAGGAGTCGCCCCCCAGCGACTTCTCCACCACCGGGTGGCGCCCCGCGATGAGCTCGAGCACACCCGACTCGTCGACCACCGGGCGCACGTAGCCGTTCTCGGCCGAGACGCGCGCGAAGGAGACCAGCACATCGAGGGTGGCCACCGCGTCGCCCGCCGCACGCAACAGACTGGCGCGCGAGACCACCAGGGCGCGCAGCTCTTCGAAGAGCCGCTGCTCGAGCGCGATGCGCTTTTCGTCGGCGGTGAGCACCTTCTCTTCCCAGGTCTTGAGCTCTTCGGTGACGTAACGCTCGCCGGTCGCGGTGGTCTGCTTGCGGATCCACTCCTTGGGCACGTTGTGCAGGTTGGCCCGGGTGACCTCGAGGTAGTACCCGAACACTTTGTTGTAACGGACCTTCAGCGAGTTGATGCCGGTGCGCTCGCGTTCGCGCAGCTCGAGCTTGAGCAGGTAGTCCTTGCCGTTGGTGGACAACTCCACCAGCGCGTCGAGCTCGGCGAGGTAGCCCACCTTGATGAAGCCGCCGTCGGCCAGCACCGGGGGCGGCTCGTCGATCAGCGCCTTCGCGAGGGTCTTGCCCAGCTCGAGCAGGTGACCCGACGAGAGCGGGCCCACCAGCGCCAGCAGCAGCTCCGACTTCATGGAGGACAACGCGAGCGCCAGCTTCGGCATGGCGGCCAACGAGCGGCCCAAAGCGCTCAGGTCACGCGCGCCGCCCGATGCGAGCGACAGCTTGCCGCACAGCCGCTCGACGTCGGAGACCTCCTTCAAGGTGGCGATCAACGCCTCGCGCTGCGCCGCTTTCTGAAACAGCTCTTCGACCGCGTCGAGGCGCGAGCCGATGGCCCGGGCGTCACCCAGCGGGGCGGTGAGCCAGCGCGACAACTTACGAGCCCCCAGGGAGGTGGCGGTGCGGTCGAGCACGCCCAACAACGAGCCGCTGCGAGCACCGTCTTTGAGGGTGCGCACCAGCTCGAGGTTGGCGCGGGTCGCTTCGTCGATCACCAGAGCGCCGCCGCGGGCCTGCAGGCTGATGCGATCGATGTGACCGGCCGCGCTCTTCTGGGTCTCCTTGACGTAGCGCAGCGCCGCGCCCGCCGCGCCCAGAGAGGGGCCCGCCTTCTCGACCCCGAACCCTTCCAACGACTGCACGGAGAGATGGCTGAGCAGCAGCTGCCGGCCCCTCTTCACGTCAAAGGCGTCAGCCCCCAGAAACGCGAGCGCGGGGCGCCTCGAGAAAGCGCGCAGCAACGGCTCGAGCTTCTCTTCGCTGCCTTCCGGCACCAACAGCTCCCGGGGGCTGGCGCGGGAGACCTCGTCGGCCACCAGGGCGAACGAGCCTGGCTGAATCGCAACGAACTCACCGGTGGAGGCATCGATGATCGCCGCGCCCCACTCGTCTTCCCCGTCGGCGGGCAAGACGGAGACGAGAAAATTGTTCTCGCGCGCCTCGAGCACCTCGTCGTCGAGCACCATGCCCGGGGTGACCACGCGCACGATGCCGCGCTCCACGATGCCCTTGCCCGGGGGGGTGAGCTGCTCGCAGATGGCGACCTTCTCGCCGGCTTCGATGAGGCGGGCGATGTACCTGCGGGCCGCGTGGTACGGCACGCCGCACATGGGAATGCGGTCGGCGCCTTTGGCCCGCGAGGTCAGGGTGATCTGCAGCAGCTCGGCTGCCTTCACCGCGTCGTCGAAGAACAGCTCGTAGAAGTCACCCAGGCGGAAGAAGAGCAGCGCGTGGGGCTGCTGGGCCTTCACCTCGAGGTACTGCTTCATCATGGGCGTCAGAGTCGACGCGTCGACGATCTCGGGGGGGCTGATCTCTTCGGGAGCGGCGTTCACCGCGAGATCGTCTAGCACGCTAAGCGCCTGCCTCGAGCTGCAGCTGAGCCTGCGCAGACGCTTCGGCTTCGGGCTCGGCGTCCATCGCTTTCTGGGCGGCCTGCAGCTTCTCGGGTTTGTTGGCCCGCGCGCCCAGCTCGAGCACCCGCGTGGCGATGTGCAGCACGTTGCCTTTGCCCGTCGACAGCCGGCCGCGCGCTGACTCGAAGGCGTTCTGGGCCTGGTTGAGACGCTCGCCCACCTCGTTGAACGAGTCGAGTGCGGCAGAGAGTTTGTCGATCATCTTCCCTGCCTCTTCTGCGATGCGCTGGGCGTTGATGCTCTGCCGTTCGCTGCGCCACACGTGATGCACCATCTGCAGGGTGGCGAGCACGGTGGTGGGGCTGCACACCACCACTCGCTGGCGCAGCGCCTCTTCAGAGAGCCCCGGGTAGCGGGCGAGCGCCGCGTGAAAGGCCGCCTCGCTGGGCACGAAGAGGAAGACGAAGTCGAGCGAGCGCTGCTTGAGCACGGCCTGGTAATCCTTCGCGGCGAGCAGCTTCACGTGCGTGCGCAAAGAGGCGACGTGCATGTCGAGATCGCCTTGACGTTCCTCTTCAGTCACGGCGCGGGTGGACGCCA
>JANODF010000593.1:0-5119 GCA_031412555.1 Archangium sp.
TTCTCGACCTCGTCGATCTTCTCGCGCAGGGTTTCCAGGTCAGCCGTAGAGGGCAGGTTCATGGCCGACAGCGCGCTGCGAATGCTCTTGTCCACCGTGCCCTTGGCCGACAGGCCGCGGGAGACGATGGTCTGAATCCCAGAGACGAACTTCTCGTTCGACATGAGCTGCTGCACCAGCTTGCCGATGCGCTCCTCACCGGTCGCCACGAGCTTCTTCATCATCGGGTTGTCTTTCAGCATGGCGGCGGATGCTGCGTTCCACGCTCCACCATGTCAATGTGACTTTCGCCGTGGTCGAAGAACTGTCTGACAAACGACTCCTCGTGGTGACTGGCAAAGGAGGCGTCGGAAAGTCGACGCTGGCCGCAGCCCTCGCCCTTCAAAGCGCCCGTGAAGGCCTGCGGACCCTGGTGTGCGAAGTGAACGCCAAGGAGCGCATCAGCCTGCTCCTGGGCCGGCCTGAAGTCGGGCCGGAGGTCACCGCCATCGATGAAAACCTCTGGGCGGTGAACGTGCGCCCCCAGGAGGCCATGCGCGAATACGCCCTGATGATGCTCAAGTTCGAGAGCATCTACAGCGCCGTCTTCGAGAACCGCGTGGTGCGCTACTTCCTGCGCTTCATCCCCTCGCTGCAGGAGCTGGTGCTGCTGGGGAAGATTCTCTTTCACCTGAAAGAGAAGAGGCCCGACGGGCGCTGGCGCTTCGATCGCATCATCATCGACGCCCCGGCCACCGGGCACGCCATCACCTTTTTCTCGGTGCCGCAGGTGATCGTCGACACGGTACCCCCGGGCGCGATGGCCACCGACGCCACGTGGATGAGGGATCTGCTGATCGATCCGAAGACCACCGCCGTGGTGCTGGTCTCATTGCCTGAAGAGCTGCCGGTGAACGAGACCATCGAGCTGCACGCGGCGTTGCTCTCGAAGGTGAAGATGCAGTCGTCGTTGGTGGTGCTCAACGGCTTCATCCCGCTGCGCTTCGACGCGTCGGATGCCCCCGAGTCGGAAGGTCTCCAAGAGATCGCGCGGCATCACACGGCGCGGGCCAACCTCTCGGTCACGTCGCTCGAGCGGTTGAAGACCCTGGGCCTGCGGGTGGTGACCGTACCGCGGCTCTTCGTGCCCGAGTTCAGCCGCCAGGCCGTCGAGCAGGTCGCCGCGTATTTCGGAGGTAACAAGAAGTGACGACCAACCCCATTCGCGCGGCCCTCGCGTCGAGCGACGTCTTGATCACGGTCGGAAGTGGCGGCGTGGGAAAGACCACGGTGGCCGCGGCGATCGCGCTGCGCGCTTCGATGGAAGGCCAGGGCTCGTTGGTGTGCACCATCGACCCCGCGCGGCGGCTGGCCAACTCACTGGGGCTGCAGGCGCTGGGCAACGCAGAGATGGAGATCTCGAAAGAGACCTTCGCCCAGGCGGGCCTGACTCCCAAGGCGAGCATGCGCGCGATGATGCTCGACATGAAGCGCACCTGGGACGAGCTCATCGAGCGCCGCGCCCCGCCCGACAAGCGCGAGAAGATTCTCAACAACCGCTTCTACCAATCGCTCTCCAGCGCGCTGGCCGGCAGCCAGGAATACGTGGCGATGGAGAAGTTGTGGGAGCTGCGCACCCAGCGCGACTACCCGCTCATCGTGCTCGACACCCCGCCCACCGCGCACGCGCTCGACTTTCTCGACGCGCCCAACCGCATCCTCGACTTCCTCGACAACGACGCCTCGAAGTGGCTGCTCACGCCGGCGCTCGCCGCGGGCAAGTTCGGGCTCAAGCTCTTCAACCTCGGTGGCAGCTACGTCGCCAAGACCATCGCGCGCTTCACCGGCACCGAGACCTTGCAGCAGCTCGCCGACTTCATGCTCAACATCAGCGGCATGAACGAGGGCTTCAAGGAGCGGGCGCACCAGACGCGCGCGTTGCTGGAGGCCGAGACCACCAGCTTCGTGCTGGTGACCGGCCCCATGCCGGAGCGGCTCGACGAGGCCATCTACTTCCACACCCTGCTTCAGCAGAACAAGATGAGGGTCGCGGCGATCGTGGTGAACCGGGTGCACACGCCGGTGGCCGACTCGTTGTGGGAGGAGGTGGCACGTCTGCCTCCATCTGAGCAGCCGAAGTTCGATCAGACGCTCAAGGAAAACGACCACCTGGCCCGGCAAGACGCGCGCGGCATCGCGAAGCTGCGAGAAGCGTGTGGCTCGACCCCGTTGGTGCTGGTGCCCCGGTTCGACCTCGACGTGCACGACCTGAAGGGGTTGTACGAAACGTCGCACTGGCTGTGGGGCGATCGCCGTCTCGAAGTCGCATCGCCAGGCCAGTAAGGTACGGCGGAACCGGCGCGGTGAGGCCGGTGTCGGTGGCTCGCCCCTCTCCTCGAAAGCGAACGAACCCTCAATGCGCCTGAGTTGGATGTTGCTGGTCGCGATGGTTGTCACCGGTTGCGTGCACACCCGCGGTGAGAAGGCCCTGCCGAAGGGCGCCCACGAAGTGAAGTTCGACGAGGTCGTCATCACCGGCGATCTCGAGTTGGAGAAGCTCAACGACGAAGAGCTCTTCGCCGCGGGCACCTCGTTCTACGCGGCAGAGGACTACGCCCAGGCGGCTCGTTACTTCGGGCGCATCTGCGACTTTCACCCGAAGTCGAAGCACTACCGGCCGGCGCTCTACAACGCGGGCCTCGCGCTGGAGAAGATCAAGGCGTGGGAAGACGCGTGGGTGCGCTTCTCGGTGTTGTCCGACCCGGTGAAGGGCACCGGCGACGCGCTCGACGCTTCGTTCCGCGTGGCGGAGTGCGACTACCACCTCGAGCGCTACACCGACGCCATCGAGGTGCTGCGCAACATCGCCGATCGCAGCGAGGTCTCCGCCGACAAGCGCATCGAAGCGCGCGTGCAGCAGGGCATCTGCGAGTTGGAGATCGATCAGAAGGACGCGGCCGAGAACACCCTGCGCAGCGTGCTGACCTACTGGAACTCATTGCCCGACAAGGATCTGGTCGACGACTACTTCCCCGGCCAGGCGCAGTTCTTCATCGGGGAGATCTTCCGGCTCCACTACGAAGCGGTGGCGCTCGATGGCAACAAGAGCACGGCGAAGCTGGCCGAAGACCTCGAGTACAAGTCCGAGCTGCTGCTCTCGTCACAAGGCCACTACCTGCGCGCGATTCGCATCGGAAACGGCTACTGGGCGACGGCCGCGGGCAATCGCATCGGTGGGCTGTACGAGAACATGTACGACCACATGATCCACGCGCCGGCGCCCATTGAACTCGCGGCCTCGGAGCAGGAGATCTACCGGGCCGAGCTGCGCAAGAAGATCCGCGTGCTGATCGGCAAGGCGATCACCGTCTACGAGCGCACCCTGGAAGCCGCTGAACGCATCGGCGCCTCGAGCCCGTTCGTGCAGCAGACGCGCGAGAGCCTGCAGCGAATGAAGGACCTGCTCCTCGCAGAAGCGAAAGCGGAGGAAGAGGAGAAGGCCACCACGACTCCCCCCGGTTCATGAACTTGTCTCCCTCTGGGAGAGGGTCGGGGTGAGGGTCTAGTGGAAGCGCTGTCAGAAATTCAGGCGTACCACCAACCGATCTACACAGCCGCGCTGGTCGACCTCGTCGTCTGGCCGCTGCTGCTGATCACGACGGCGCGCTACCTCACAAGACCCTTTCACTCTTTCGCGGTTCGCTGGGGCCAGCGAATCAACCTGCCGGTCCTCACCAAAGTCTGGAGGGGCCCTGAGTGGGCGGAGACCATCCTCTTCGCCCTGCTCTACTTCGGCTTCTTCGTCCTGGTGAACCTGCCGATCGACATCTGGTTCGGCTACGTGCGCGAGCACGAGTTCGGGCTCTCCAACGAATCGCTCAGCGCGTTCCTGTTCGATGGCCTCAAGCGTCAGCTGTTCCTGGTCATCTCCGTCACCGCGCTCGCCTTCGGCCTCTTCGGACTGGCGCGCCGCACGAGGCACTGGTGGTGGATGGTGGCCATCGCCACCTCGCTCGCGTTGGTGGTCTCGACGGCGATCGATCCGTACCGGTCGAGGCTCTACGTCGATCAAACCTCGCTGCAGCCAGGCACGCTGCGATCGCGCCTCACGAGCATGCTGCAAGACGCCGGGATCCCCTTCTCCGACATCTACGTGGTGCACACCGGCGTCAAAAGCGTACGAGTGCAAGCCGCCTTCGCCGGCACCGGCCCGACGCGAAGCATCCTGCTGTCCGACACGTTGATCGACGCGATGACTGAGCAAGAAGTGGTGCTCGCCGTCGCGCACGAAGCAGGTCACGTGAGCGAATCGCGTTGGCCCGGCCGGGTACTCTCGCCGCTGGCCGTCTTCGCGCTGATGGGTTTCATCGAGTGGCTGTTCCGCCGCTCCAGTCAACGCGGCTGGTTCGGCATCACGGTGCGCGGCGACGTCCGAGTCCTGCCGCTGCTGGTGCTCACCTTCGATCTCGCGACGAGCGGGGTGACGCCCATCTCCGCAGCCCTGTCGCGCAACCGCGAGCTGGCCGCCGATCAATTCGCCCTGCAGCTGACCGGAGACGGCGACTCGCTCGTCTCGCTGTTGATGAAGCTGGGGACGATCAACAAGGTCGATCCAGATCCCCCGCGTTGGTACGTGCTGTCGGGCGTCACGCACCCGACCATCGTCCAGCGCGTCGAAGCAATCCGTTCAGCTCAGAAGAACGCCACGCCGCCGCCGACCACGCCGGTCAACGCAGGCACATCGGAGCAGCAGTTGCCTGGCGTCATCCGGTAACGCACCTCGGCCTCGAGGAAGAAGTGTTTGCCGAAGAAGACGTCGAGGCCACCGGCGCCAGCGAAGCCGAACGAGAACGCACCGGGGTTGGCGTAGCTCTCGTTGCCGCTGAAGGAGACCGACGCGTACGGCTTGACGGGCGAGTTGGGGAACAGCGAGAGCTTCACGCCGAGCATGTCCCAGGTGCGGCCCTGCTGGCGGAACTCGAGATCACTGCGCAAGGAGAGCCAGCGGGTCAGTCGCATCTCGATACCAGGCGAGTGCGCGAAGCCCGTGCCGCTGAAGTCGAGTTCACCATCGACCATCGAAGGGTTGCTGGAGACGCCGGGCATGTATTTCACCGCGAGAAAGCCGGGGCGATCGCTC
>JANODF010000594.1:0-5676 GCA_031412555.1 Archangium sp.
CGCAGGGAGAGGGAGAATGATTCCGGACCACCTGACTCCTGCTGAGGTGAAACGCGACGCGCCGCTCGCGCCGTGGACCAGTGTGCGCGTCGGTGGTGCAGCGGAAGCCCTGGTGAAACCCGCTTCGGCGGACTCACTTCAGAAGGTTCTGCAGTTCGCTCATCGAGAAGGCGTGGCCCTGAGCATCCTGGGCGGCGGCGCGAACACGCTCGTCGGCGATCTCGGCGTGCCTGGCATCACTCTGAAGCTCGCCAACGACTACTTCCCCGAGCAAATCGAAGGCGAACGCATCACCCTCAACGCCGGCTCAGCGATCGCTCGCATCGTCACGATCATGAAGCAGCAGCAGCTCGTGGGCGCTGAGTTTCTGGCCGGAATCCCCGGAACACTCGGCGGTGCGACGTCGATGAACGCCGGAACGAAAAACGGCGAGTGCATGACCATCGTCGAGGCGGTCGAACTGGTAACGCCCGACGGCATCGGCTGGGTCACCGGCCTGACCTTCCGCTACCGCCACACCGACCTCCCGGAAGGCGCCGTGGTCAGCCGAATCCGCTTCCAACTCCGCAAAGGCGATCTGACCGAATCGGCCGCGAAGATGGAGGCCGATCTGGGCTACCGCAAGCGCACCCAGCCTCTGTCCCAGCCGAACTTCGGAAGCGTATTCACCAATCCTTCCGGGCACTTCGCAGGCTCTTTGATCGAAAAGACGGGCCTCAAAGGGCACCGCATCGGCAACGCCCAGATCTCCACCCTGCACGCCAACTGGATCGTGAATCTGGGGGGCGCCACCGCCGCCGACGTGACCGGCCTGATGGCCGAAGCCCAGCGCCGCGTGCTCGCCGAGACCGGTGTCACCCTGACCCCCGAGGTGAAGCGCATCGGGAGATTCGTCTCATGACCGACCGCTACAGCCACGTCTCTGTGGCCAAAAAATTGCGGGAGTCGCAACCCGCCCTCACGATGGAGGTGTCACGGATTCAACCGTGACGAGGCCACCTTGTTCCGTTCGAAGAAAAACCGCCGCCGAGTTGATTTGGCGAAGAAGACTGGCGAGCTCAAAGCCGCCGCTCAGAACCACGGCCCGGTGGCGCTCAAGCTCTGCGCGCTCGCGCTCGGTTTCATCTTCATCGCGGTGGGCGGCAACGAAGCGTGGAAGTGGGCGCACACCGCGCGGCAGTTCGCGTTGTCCGACGTGCGCGTGTCCGGCCAGTCCGAATCGACCGACGTCGAGCTGGTGCGGTTGGGCGGCGTGCTGCTCGGCCAGAACCTCCTCTCGATGGACGTGCGGGCGATGGAACGATCGATCGCCACGCACCCGTGGGTGAAGTCGGTCAGCGTCACCCGCCGGCTTCCGTCACACCTGACCATCGAAGTGGTGGAGCACCGCGCGATCGCCACGCTCACCCTGGGCGATCTGTACCTGGTCAACGAAGAGGCCGAACCGTTCAAGCGCATCAAGCCGGGTGATGCCGTCGATCTCCCGCTCGTCACGGGGCTCGATCGCGACGCGCTGACCGAACGCCGCGAAGGCGCGCTCGCTTCGCTGCGTGAAGCGCTCACCTTGATCGACGCCTACGCCGCCGAACCGGGCGTCGAGGCGCAGCCGCTTTCAGAAGTGAACATTCACCCCGAGGGCATCACCGCGGTCACCGCCGCCGGGCAGGAAATCGAATTTGGGGAAGGGGACGTGCTGCCGAAGTTGGGGCGGCTCGCTCGCGTGCGGAAAGAACTGCACGCCCGCCAGATGGTCGCCGAGGTCATTCGCCTCGACAACCGAACGCGTCCTTCCTGGGTCGCTGTGCAGCTCGCCGTGAAGAAGCCCTGAGAAGAGCTTCGAATCGGTTTTGAAACATCTCCCGTCTCGAAAGAGCGGGGCGAAAGGCAAGACATGGCAAGCAAGAAGGGTGGGGAAATCATCGTTGGCCTCGACATCGGCACCACGAAGATCTGCGCGATCGTCGGGGAGCTGACGGACGAGGGCATCGACATCATCGGCATCGGCTCGCACCCGTCGAAGGGTCTGCGCAAGGGAGTGGTCGTCAACATCGAGACGACCGTGAACTCCATTCAGCGCGCCATCGACGAGGCCGAAGCCATGGCCGGCACGGAGATCACTCACGTCTACACCGGCATTGCGGGTGGCCACGTGAAGAGCTTCGGTGGCCGCGGCGTGGTCGCGCACAAAGATCGCGAGGTGCGTGAAGCCGACGTCGCGCGCGTGATCGAGCAGGCCAAGACGGTCAACATCCCGGTCGACCGCGAGGTCATCCACGTGCTCCCCCAGGAGTTCATCGTCGACGACCAGGGCGGCATTCGTGAGCCGCTGGGCATGACCGGCGCGCGCCTCGAGGCCAAGGTGCACATCGTCACCGGCGCCGTCGCCTCGGCGCAGAACATCATCAAGTGCGCCAACCGCGCGGGCTTGAACGTCTCCGACATCGTGCTGCAGCCGCTCGCCTCGAGCGAAGCGGTGTTGACCGAAGAAGAGAAGGAGCTGGGCGTGTGCCTCGTCGACATCGGCGGCGGCACCACCGACATCGCCATCTTCCAGAACGGCGCCATCGTGCACACCGCCGTCATCGCGCTCGGTGGGCACAACCTCACCAACGACATCGCCGTGGGCCTGCGCACGCCGATCGATCACGCTGAGCGGCTCAAGCAGAAGTACGGCTGCTCGCTCACGGCGATGGTCGACAAGTCGGACATGATCGAGGTCGCCTCGGTGGGCGGCCGCGATCCCCGGGTGATGGGCCGCCAGATCCTCTCGGAGATCCTCGAGCCGCGCGTCGAGGAGATCTTCCAGCTGGTGCACCACGAGGTGGAGCGCAACGGCTTCTCCGAGCTGCTCACCTCGGGCGTGGTCATCACCGGCGGCTCGACGCTGCTGCCCGGCATGACGGAGCTCGCCGAAGAAATCATGGGCGTGCCTGTGCGCCGTGGCGTTCCCCGCGGCATCGGCGGCCTGGTCGACGTGGTGAAGAGCCCGGTCTACGCGACGGGTGTGGGCCTGGTCGTCTACGGCGCCCGCCACCAGGACCGCTCCATGTTCCGTATCCGCGAGGAGAACGTGTTCAAGAAGGTCAAGCGCCGCATGGGCGAGTGGCTCCAGGAAGTCTTCTGAAGAACTCTTTCCCTCTCCCCCAGGGGAGAGGGTCAGGGTGAGGGCGCCCCGAAGCGCCCCGAAAGCTACAGCCACATAGCTGAAAACTTGCGGGCCTCTGGATCCGCACCAAACTCTCAAATCTTCCCCGGGGACTCACCATGGACCAGTTCGAACAGAGCAAGCAGGCCGCAAAAATCCGCGTGGTCGGCGTCGGTGGCGCCGGCTGCAACGCCGTGAACACGATGATCGCCAGCGGGCTGGAGCGCGTCGACTTCATCGCGCTCAACACCGACGTGCAGGCGCTGGCGGCCAACAAGGCGCCCATTCGTCTCCAGATCGGCAAGGAGCTGACCCGCGGTCTGGGCGCCGGCGCGAACCCCGAGATGGGTCGTCAGGCCGCGACCGAGTCGCGTGAAGAGATCAAGGCGCTGCTGCAGGGCTGCGACATGGTCTTCGTCACCGCCGGCATGGGTGGCGGCACTGGCACCGGCGCTGCGCCGGTCGTCGCCGACATCGCGCGAGAGCTCGGCTGCCTCACCGTCGGCGTAGTGACCAAGCCGTTCATGTTCGAAGGCAACCGCCGCCGAAAGGCCGCGGAGCAGGGGCTCCAGGAGCTCAAGGCCGCCGTCGACACGCTCATCACCATTCCCAATCAGCGCCTGCTGACGATGTCGGCCGAGCCCTTGCCGCTGCTCGACTCGTTCCGCCGCGCCGACGAGGTGCTGCTCAACGCCGTGCAGGGCATCTCGGATCTCATCCAGTACCACGGGTACATCAACGTCGACTTCGCCGACGTGAAGACCATCATGGGGGAGCAGGGCCTCGCGCTGATGGGTACCGGCCGGGCGTCGGGTGAGAAGCGTGCGCTGCGCGCGATGGAGCAGGCGGTCAGCTCGCCGCTGCTCGAGGACGTGTCGATCGACGGCGCGCGCGGGTTGCTCATCAACATCACCGCGGGCCGCGACATCACGCTCCAGGAAATCAACGAGGCGATCTGCATCGCGCAGGACGCCGCGGATCCCGAGGCGAACATCATCTTCGGCTCGTTGGTCGACGAGAACGCGAACGACGAAGTGAAGATCACGGTCATCGCGACCGGCTTCGTCTCGCGCGAGACCGCGCCCCGCCGCGCTTCCGTGGTGGAGCAGCCCCGCGCCGTTCCCCAGCAGCAGCCGCTGCTCCGTTCGGCGAGCTCGCACGTTCCCACCGTCACGGCCGCGCCTGTGCTGCCCGTGCACGTGGCGCGCGAAGAGATGGCCTCGCTGGTTCCCGGCAAGTCCACCCTCGCGCCGCCTCCGCAGCGCACGTTGTCGGGTGAACACCGCGTCAGCCCTCCGACTCGCCTGACCTCAGCCCGCGAAGTGACGCTGGACGAGGATCAGTACGACATCCCCACGTTCCTGCGTCGCCAGGGGCAGACTGAAATGCCGTAATCGTTCTTTCCCTCCCCGGAAAGTCGAGGGCGTCGCGACCCAGTCAGGTCGTGACGCCCTTAGTTTTTCTTCCCCCCTTGCCGTTCTGGCCGTACATCTTGCGGCCGAAAACGGAGGAGCACACACATGATGAACCGATTGATGATGGCAGTCGCTGCCCTGGCGATGGTGGGATGTTCGGGTTCGATGAACGGCACGGTCGGTGGTGTCTCGCTGAACGTGGCCGACGCGATCTTCGCAGTGCTGAAGGACGACGACGGCAAGTCGTTTGCCGCGATCGTGGCGATGTCCGACAAGCCGAAGATGTGTGAGACCCTGAAGGCCAACCGGCAAACGAAGGCGTCCACGCAGATCGTGTTCACGATGTTCCGCTACAACTCCAGCGCGACCGAGTTCCTCTCGCCTGACGTGGCCGAATACACCGTCGTCGACTCGCCGCCGACCGGCGGCGGCAACTACGGCAACTCGATCTTCACTCGCAACGACTCCGATTGCCGGCAGACGGTCGCGGAGGATGCGGCCAAGGGCAAGAGCGGCCTCATCAAGCTCACCGGCATCAAGGCCGAGAACAACGGAACCGCGAACGGCACCTACGACATCACCTTCGGCGCCGGCGACAAGGTGACGGGCAGCTTCAACGCCACGTACTGCGACATCAGCAAGCTGCCGACGGCCACTCCGAACTGCGAGTGAGTTGTCGTCGAGCTGAGTGAAATGAAAGAGCGGTGCCTGGAAACGGGCGCCGCTTTTTCGTATCCCCACCGGTCATCCCGAGAGGGTTGGCTGAAATAGGAATCGGGCTGCGTCACCGGTCTCCCCGACCCCAGTCGAGGGGGCACTTGCAGCGAAGCAGAGGTACTCCCTCGACTGCTCCTAATGAACAGCCCACACCGGTCCCCCCGAGCGGAGTCGAGGGGTCACTTGCCCGCGCGAAGCGGAGGTGGCATCTCGACTGCGCTCGATGCGAACGGTGTGCGTCTGTTCCTTCGGAGGAAATCGCCGGCGAAGCCGGTCTCTGCTCGGGAGGACCGGTGTGTGTTCCTTATTTCGATCAACCCTGCGAGCGCAGTCGTGGGATTGCCTCCGTCCGCGCGGGCAGGTGGCATCTCGACTGCGCTCGACGCGAACGGTGCTCGA
>JANODF010000595.1:0-1927 GCA_031412555.1 Archangium sp.
TCGCTGCCGTTTGGGCACGGGCTCGACCCGGTGGGGCGGCGGCTTGCTTCTCAGCAGGCCGCGCCCGCTCCCGGTGGGGCGCCTTGAGAAGTGGGGCCCTCACCCTGACCCTCGCCCGAAGGGAGAGGGGATCAACTGTTCAACTCAACCGACCAGCGACCGCTTCTCCACGCCTGACGCTTCGATGAGCCCGATGGTGCCGTCTTTGCGGTGGTACACGACGTTCATCTCCATCGTGGTGGAGTTGGTGAACACGTAGAAATCGTTGTTCATCAGATCCATCTGCATGATCGCCTCTTCCATCCCCATGGGGTGGGCGAGGAACTCGTTGGTCTTGACAATCTTCTGCGCGGTGTCGGGCAGCTCAGCGACGCTCCCGTTGCCCTCGTAGATGTGGTGCTTCACCAGGTTCTGGTTGTGGTGCACGCGCTCACGACCGTGGTGGTGCTTGAGCTTCTCCTTGTAGCGCTTGAGCTGGCGCTCGATCTTGTCCATCGCCAGATCGATCGAGGCGTACATGTCTTCGCTGCGTTCTTTACCGCGCAGGAGGAAGTTGCCCGAGTGGATGCTGATGTCTGCGTGATGAAGGTGCCTCTCGAGTGAGAGGACCACGTGCGCTTCCGTCGCCTTGTCGAGGTACTTGTTGACGCGCTCGACCTTCTCCCGGGCGTAGTTCTTGAGCGAGTCAATCGGGTCGAGGTGACGAAACGTGATGTTCATTTGCATGCGCTCTCCGTTCCAGACTGTGTCGATTCAGCTGTGACGACCTCGGCCGCCTCTTCATCGAGACTCGACGGTCAGTGAGAACGGTAACACCGCGTTGAGGAAAACCCAGCGGCAAAGCCGGGCGGGGCGCGCGAGATTTGCGCCTCCAAAGGCGCAGAAGTGCGCAGCCCTTGCGCGCCGCCGCAGGGCGTCATCTTCACCTCACTTCGTGGTGGAGCGCGCGACCCAGGTGCGAATGAGCGCCCGTTGATCTTCACCCAGGTTCAACAGCCTCACCGTGAAGCCCCCGACCCGCGTGGCCATCACCCGGCCGCTGGCATGGAGCTGCGTGACGTGACCTTCGAAGCTCACCGCCACTTCGACGGGCGTGCTGGGCACCAGCCGCTCGGTGGAGGCGACGTAGAGACAGTCGGTCTGCCAGCTGTGTTCGAGATCCTGCGTGAAAGGCCGCGCGTCGCCCCGTTTGAGCGAGAGGCCGATCTGCACCACGCCGTTGCGATGGGCCAGGCGAGCGGCGGTGGCCGGCTCGATGGTGGGCATGGGCGGCGGGGGCGGCAACGAGGTGGACGGGGAGCGGAACTGGCGCTCGACCTCCACCATGCGCTCCGACAACGCGAGGAAGGCGTCTTCACACGCGAGCCGCAGCTCGGCGGTGGTGTCGGCTGGCAGGCGGCTGGGCACGTAGCGGTGCACCAGGGCGAAGAAGGCGGCGCGCCAGGCGTCACGCGAGGCCGGCTGCGGCACCTTGAAGATCTCCTGCGTGGTGCGGTTCTGAATCGACGCGAGCCACTCGCGGATCTGCCGGGTCGCTTCCTGCTGCGCGCGTTGACCATCGGTCAGGCTGATGGGGGCGGAGAGTACGGCCTGCAGCTCGGGCATCTCGCGCAGCGGCACGAACTTCCGGCCGTCGCGGGAGACCGCGCGCACGTCGAGCAACTTGCCCCGCGCGTGCAGCGTGTGAATCACATCCAGGCCGATGGGGCCGAGCACCCGGGCCTCGCTGTCGGCGAGCCAGTATTCCTCGCTCATGGGGAAGCGGCAGCCTCCAACGCTCCACGCACCAGGCTCTGCACGTCGAGGGGATGAATGGGTTTGGACAGAAAGCCGTGAGCGCCATCGGCCATCGCCTGCTGCACAGGCCCTCGGTGTCGAGCGCGGAGAGCACCACCACGCGCACCGGCTTGCCCTTGAGCAGCTTGAG
>JANODF010000596.1:0-3113 GCA_031412555.1 Archangium sp.
GCTGGGGCAGCTGGCGGGCAAGAGAGGCCAACTGCCGCGCGCGTTGGAACAGCTCAAGGCGGCCGAGAAGGTGCTCGGGCCTACCGCGGCGATCCTCAAGGCGCGGGGTGATGCGTACGGCCAGGTGTGGAAGTGGAAGGAGGCGGCCGCCGCGTGGAGTGCGGCCTTGAAGCTTTCGCCGGGCGAACTCGGGCTCTGGCAGTCCGTCGCCATGGCTGAGGCCAGCGTCGGCCGCTACCCGCAGGCCCTGGTCGCCGCGCAAGGTGGGCTCGCTTTGCATCCGCGGGATGGTGACTGCCTGCGCGTGCAGGCGCTCGCTCTGCAACACCTGGGGCAACCTGCTGATGTTGCTCTCGACGCGGCGCTCAAATGGCGCACGCCCGACGATGGTCCCCGGGCGAAAGCGCAGTGCAGCGCCAAGGTTCCCGGGTGTGCACAACGCCGGAACCCCGTTCCGCTCTACGAAGCCCGCAGCAACCCCAACTGAGAGTAGGAGGGGTGATGGCGAAGAAACCTGCAGCAACCGAAGTGAAGAAGCCCGCAGTGAAAAAGGCGGCTCCTGTCGAGAAGAAGGCCGCCGCGCCTGTCGAGACGAAGGGCGCCGCGCCTGCCAAACCGCACAGCGCGAAGCCCGGCACCAACCCCTTCGTGACGCAGCACCCCGGCAAGCCGGGACGCTCAGGGTCGGGCATGAACATGATGCTGCGACGCGACCCCCGCTGACCTCACTGCGCGCAGAACGCGCTTCAGGGGAACACGATCTCCACGGTCGCGCCGGGAGCCAGCTTCACGGGTTTGGCCGCGAGTGCACTGCACTGCTTGCACTCGACCCTGGCCACGTATTCGCCAGGAATGACTTTCTCCAAGAGGAACGTGCCGCCGGGTTCGACGCGCGCTCCGTCTGAACCGAGCGGGGACTTCAACGAGATGAACGCACTCGTCACGCCCGCCGGCAGCTGCACGCGGCCATGCAACTGGGCCACGCGTTCGAGGCGAAGCAGTGCCTCGGCGGTCTGGCCCGCACGCGTCTGAACCCGGGTTCTTCCCGCAGACGTGTCATCGGCATTCGAGGCGACGAGGGTGACGGTGCCCACCGGCATCTCTTCGATCCAGCCTTCCTCTCCGGTGACGCGCACTTCATCGGCGAATACGTCGCCTTCGAGCAGCGCCGTGACGCGGGTCATTCGACTCGCCCCCTCGAGGCGGAGGTGGATGCGCGTCGATGGCCCCAGCTTCAGGGTCACTGCCCCCAGAGACAGACTGACCGCCTCGAGCTTGGCGCTGCGCCCCTGCTTCGTCGCGATCAGGGTGAACGGCAAATCGGACATGAGGGACAACTTCGCCACCCCTTCTGCATCGGCGACGGTCCCCCTCACGCCGTCGTTCTCCGCGGTCACGTTCGCGAAAGGGGCAGGCTGCCCATCGGCCTCCAGCACCGTGACCTTGAAGGACTCCTCCGGAGGTCCGAACTTCAGGGTGAGGGGTTGCGGCTTCTTTCCGGCCTCGAGTGTGACCCGGTGCCCGTGGCCTTGCAGCGCGCAGTCTTCATCGTTGACCGCCCAGCCCCAGAGGTGCCACTCGCCCGGGCTGAGTTGCAGTGTGACGTGCGCTGCGTTCGCGGGGACGCCTCGCGGAACTCGTGGGGAGTTGGCTTCAACCGCCGTCAGGGTGATTTCGGCGGTCCTCGGGCAGCGGCTGCGATCCAGCTCGATCTCCAGGCTCACGGGCTCCGCCACCACCACCTTCATGTCGCTGGTCTCCCCGGCTTTCACCGACGCGTCGGTGGCACGGGTGATCTCGCTCTCGCTGCGCATCACCCTGACGAACACGGTCCCGGGAGGAACGTCGTTGAACGCGAAGTGGCCAGCGCTGTCCGAGAGCGCCTGCCGTTCGGGGAAGGAACTGCGGGTCGAACGGAGCACGAGGCGAACGCTGAGCGGAGCGCCGGTGGGTGTCTCGACCGTGCCCGTCAGGTTACCGAGGCGGCCGAGCACCAGGTCGGCCTCGACGTTCGCCTGCTCGCTCACGAAGAAGCCCCTCTCGCTGGTCTTCATCAAGCCCTGCGCTTCGGCCTCGAGGTCGTACGTGCCACGCGGCAAACCACGGATCGACCAGGTGCCGTCGGCGTTCGTGGTGGCCTGACCGCACTCGCCGTCGTCGTTGTGAACGCTGGCGATCACCACGGCGCCTGCCACAGGAACCCCGTCATCGCGCTTGACCGTGCCGGCCAGCATTCCCCCTTTGCCCGAGAGCACCACCCGCGTCGTCGTCGTGACTCCCGCGTGCACCAGCGCGACCTGATCCGCCGAGCCCACCAGTTCGCCGAACCGCGCAGACACTCGATAAGCGCCGGGCATGCGTTCGGAGGAGAAGGCTCCCGTGGCGCTCGCCTCAACCGAGTCGGCGCCTTCCGCGCTCGTGATGGCGACCATCGCACCGGGCGCGACGCCGCCGTCAGGCTGCACCACCACGCCCTCGAGATAGCCCGCGCGCCTGAAACGAAGCCGAACGGTGTCGCTCGTCGGCACACTGATCAGCACCGGCTCTGCCCGGCCTGAACCTTCGGCGACGCCTTCGAGCCGCCACCAGCCGGCCGCCAACGCAGAAAACTGAAACGCGCCGAGGCCATCGACGGAAACTTCCTTCTCACCCGCGGGCGAGCTGCGGCGACGAGTCGAACGATCGCCCAGCGGAATCGCGCGGATGATCGCCGGAGCCACCGCTGCGTTCTTCGCGTCGACGGCGACCCCTCGCAGCAGGTGGCCCCGCTCGAGGCTCACCCGCACGACCGTGACCGTCTCTCCGGCAGGCTTGGCCACGTCGACTACCGTGGTGGCGAACCCCTTCTTGTTCACGAAGAGGACCCAGGTGCCCGTGCTCGCCGGAAACGTGGCGCTCCCTCGTACATCGGTGGGTTGACTCAGCGCGGCCTCCCACGTCGGTCGCCATGCGGAGGAGGTGGCACGCTGCTGCGAAAGGGTGAGCTGGGCCTCGGGCACCGGTGCGCCGTCGGCTGTGACCAACACTTCGATGGTTTCTGTGCCGACAGCCGGCGCTCGCGGGGAGGTACGACCTGCGTCATCCGAGGCAGTGCGGAGCGGATGTGCAGCCGC
>JANODF010000597.1:0-15810 GCA_031412555.1 Archangium sp.
CCGGTTACTACGGGACGGAAGACTGGCTGACTCGCGCGCCCCCAATCCACGAGTTTCGTCACTCGTGGTCAGCGGCTAGCTGGTTGAGTCTCTCCCGAAAGGGAGAGGGGACCTCCGATTGAACTTCGGAGACGTTCCAGAACTCGGCGCGCGACCGGCTCGGGGTGACCGTCACCTTCGTAGGTGATTGCTCGCAGCGCGGTGCACCGGGGCCGCAGCGCGTCGAAGAGAGACCACGTCTCGTCGCGAATCGGTTGAGGGTGATCATCAGCGTAGACCTGACCTGTGACCACGCCTCCAGCGAGGTGGAGCTGCGCCACGCGCTCCCAGGGAAAATCGTCGAGGCCGTCGAGCAAACCCAGACCCCGCGTCAGCTGATGCGAGAGCAGGTGGCCCAGATCGAGCAACAGCGGACAGCCCGTGGCGCGGGAGAGCTTCGCCATGAACTCCATCACGTGCATCGAGCCGCGCGCAGTCATCACCACCGGGTTCTCGATCAGCAGCGGCACCGGCATCGCATCCCGCACGTGCTCGACGTGATGCACGCACTGCGCGAGGCCCTCGGCCGTCAGCGGTGGAGAAAGATAGAGGTAGCCGGGCAACGCATTGCCGGCGTGATGCCACCAGCCCACGTCGTTCGACACCCACGGGCTTCCCACCGCCGTGACGTGCGCTGCGGCGAGCGCGAGCCGTTCGGCTGACTCGAGCTCGGGCCCGAAGAGGTTCAAGTGAACCGGGTGGTAGACCAGCGGCACCTGCGCGCGGCGGCGTTCCAGCTCGGGGAACAGCGAGGCCTCGAGCCGGGCCTGCGTCACGTCGAGTGGAGCGCTGTACTCCACGTAGTCGAACAGCCCGGGGTTCGCGTCGAGCAGCGCGTACGGGCGCGGCTGATCAGTCGCCTGGGCATTCGAAGAGAGTCCCAGGCCGAGGTGCGGAAGCGCGTTCACAGCTCGCACCTAATCCGAAGCCGGCCCGGCGACCCTTCGAATCGAGCGTCACTCGTCGTCGAGCGGCTCATCGGCGAAGAGGTTTCGGAGCGGGAACTCCATCTCGGCGAAGGGCTCGGCTTTCACTGCTTCATCTGCGGAAGCTGTCAACGCCACCACATAGCCACTGGAGCCGTAGCGAAGCACGGTGAGCGTCTGCTCTTCGGGATCGATCAGCCAGTAATGAGCAACCTGACATCGATGATACGTGCGCAGCTTCTCCACGCGATCGGTTCGTGCGTTCGAGGGCGAGAGGATTTCACAGACCCAATCGGGCCTGGTGACGACGGGCCGCTCCGAAGGAAAAACGGGGCAACGCTCCCGCTTCCGCTTCCACCCAGCGAGATCCGGCAGGTAGACCTCTTCTTCGAACTGCACCGCGACGTCGATGACGATCCACCAGCCGCCCGGCCATCGGCCACCGGGCTTCCGATCGAACCGTCGGGTGACCGCGCTCCCCAACCTCGCCATCACACGTCCATGACGCGGGCCGGTCAGCTCTCGGTCGATCAACGCACCCCGGAGCAGCTCGACGCGCGGATCTCCCGGGAGCGCGAGCCAGTCGGCCAGGGTGGCAGGCGCTTTCAGGGCGGCGCGGCTCATGTCGGCATCGTAGCGCAGTGCTTCTCTGCCCGCTCGGACGGCTGATCAGTCAACTCTGCGCGTACGTGCGTTTGTGCGCGTCGGTGCCGAGGTAGCGGAAAGTGCCCTCACGGACTGGCGCATGGGCCGCGGTCAGGGGCCGCTCGTCGATGTTCTCGCGCGCCCTCATCACCGCCTCGTACTCGTCGAGCGTCAGCGTGCGCCGCGCCTCGAGGAGCGCCGTCAGCCCCAGTGCCCTGACCCGCGCTTGCGCTCCGGGCACCACCTTCCCGGAGAAGAACTCGGCGCAACTGCCGCTGCCGTAGCTGAACAGCCCCAGGGTCTGCCCATCGAGGTCGCGCGTTGAAGTCGCGAGGGTCGAGGCCAGCGCCAGGTACAACGAGCCGGTGTAGATGTTGCCCACCTGCGCGGGCAGCGTGAGCGAGGCGCCGACCTGGCCCTCGAAGCTCGCGTCGGGGTTGGGGTCACCCGCCAACGTGCGCAGGTGCCGGTGGGCCTTGCGCGCCATCTTTCCGTACGGCACGTGGTAGGCGAGCGCGGCGAAGTCGTCGACCTTCACTTCCGGGTTCTTCTCGCGGAAGTGCATGAAGGCGCCCTCGAGGCCCTCGAGGTAGCACTTCACCGAGTAGTGCCCGTCGACGAACGCATCTTTCGAATAGAGCGGCCGCCAGAAGTCGTGCACGTCGCGGGCGTCGTAGCCCGTGCGCGAGGGGTCGATGGTGAGCAGGCGGGGCGACTCTGAGAGCAGCAAGGCCACGGCGCCGGCGCCCTGGGTCGGCTCGCCAGCGGTGTGGAGCCCGTACCGGGCGATGTCGCTGCAGACCACCAGGGCCTTTTTGCCGTTCGCGCTGCCTGAACGAAGCCACTCGAGGGCCATCATCATCGCGGCAGTGCCGCCGTAGCAGGCGTGCTTGGTTTCGAAGACACGGCAGCGGCGACCGACGCCCAACAAACCCTGCACGAACGACGCGACCGGCTTGGAGTGATCGACCGCCGTCTCGGTGCCCACCACCAGGAAGCCGACCTCGTCGGCAGAGACACCCGCCGAGGTCAGGGCCATCTTCCCCGCGCGAGCGGCCAGGGTGACGGTGTCCTCTTCGACGGGGGCGATGCCCATGCGGGTCGTGCCCAGCCCATCGAGGTACTTCGAGGGCTCGACGCCGCGCGCCCGGGCCAGCGTCTCGAGGTCCAACACCAGGGTGGGAACGGCGACGCCGAGCGCGTCGATGCCAACTTCTTTCATGGGGTCTCCGGGGGAGGGTCGCAAGCAAGCCTGCGCAGGACGAAGGTGAGGCGCAGGTGTATCGGGCGGGCGTTCGTTCCGCCCCTTCATCGAAGCCAGTTGTGGCGAATGGTGAGTCATGGCCGGCCGCGCCGTCAGCACTCGCCCCGGGCGTTCTGCCAGCCAGCGCCAGAAGCCGTCGGGCCTCTGATTTTCACCGCGATTCAGGCAGGCGATTTGACAGCGCAGCACGCTCGCGCGTACTTTTTGGCCATGCGCACTTCAAAGACCACCACGACCACTCCAGCAAACGGGGCGGTGGTGTCTCTTTGGCGAAGCTGAACGCGCTCTTCAAAAACAGCTGACTGAGGGTCTTGCAGCGCCGCTTCGGGTGGTGCTCCCTGCTGACACCGAGACCCCGGTCAGCGCCTTCCTCAAGCTCTCCCGCGGTGAAGAGCAGGCCTTCCTGCTCGAGTCGGTCGAGCCGGGAGAACGCGTCGGTCGTTTTTCCTTTCTCGGCGTGCGACCCCGCACGGTGGTGCGCACGCACGTCGGGGCCGGTGAAGGACCGTTCGCGGTTCTCGACGGGTTCGCGCGCGCTCACCGCGGGGTGCAGCCCGAGGGGTTCCCCCCGCTGACGGGAGGTCTGGTCGGCTTCCTCGGCTACGAAGCGGTCGCCCGGCTCGAGCCCCGGGTGACGCTGCCGGGCCCCGACGAGCTTGGCTTCCCCGAGTCGACCTTCTTCGACGTCGACACGCTGGTCGCGTTCGACAACGTGCGGCGCGAGATGCACCTGCTCGCCCAGGTGCGCCCCGGCGACGGCCGCCCGGCCCTGCTCGTGCGCGACGCGAAGTCGAGGCTGCGTGCGCTCGAGAAGAAGCTGCGCGCGCCACTCGTCGAGCCGCGTCGCAGGCGCCACACCGCGCCCGTCTTCCGCCCCCGCACCAGCGAGGCCGAATTTCTGAAACAGGTGGGCCGCGCGCGTGAGTACGTCGCTGCCGGCGACGTGCAACAGGTGGTTCTCTCGCAGCGCTTTGACGCCACGACCTCGATTCCGGGCTTCGAGCTCTACCGTGCGCTGCGCCGGGTCAACCCGTCACCGTTCATGTTCTTCTTCAAGGACGGCGATCGCGAGCTGGTGGGTGCCAGCCCGGAGCGGCTGGTCGAGGTGCGCTCCGGCCGCGTGGCGGTGCGGCCGATCGCCGGCACCCGTCGGCGGGGTGCCACCCCCGAGGCCGATGAGGCGCAGGCAAAGGACCTGCTGGCCGACCCCAAGGAAGCCGCCGAGCACGTGATGCTGGTCGACCTCGGCCGCAATGACGTCGGCCGCGTGGCGGCGCTGGGCTCGGTGCAGGTCGACTCCTACCGCGCCGTCGAGCGCTATTCCCACGTGCTGCATCTGGTCTCGCAGGTCAGCGGCCGGCTCGCCGCGGGGCGGACCTCGGTCGACGCGCTCCGGGCGGCGTTTCCGGCCGGCACCCTTTCGGGCGCGCCGAAGGTGCGGGCGATGCAGCTCATCGACGAGCTCGAGCCCTGTCGCCGCGGGCCGTACGGCGGGGCGGTGGGCTACCTCGACTCGAGCGGCGCCCTCGACTTCGCCATCACCATTCGCACCCTGATGAAGCGCGGGCGACGGCTGTCGGTGCAGGCCGGCGCCGGCATCGTGCACGACTCGGTGCCCGCATCGGAGTTCCAGGAAACCCTGAGCAAAGCGCGCGCGCAGATGGTCGCGACCGCGCTCGCCGCCACCGGAGGCAGGTCATGACGAAAGTGCTGATCCTCGACAACTACGACTCGTTCACCTGGAACCTCGTTCAAGAGCTCGGCGCGCTGGGGGCCGAGCCGCTCGTCTTCCGCAACGACGCGCTCACCGTCGACCAGGCGATGGCCCTCGACGTGGCGGCCGTGGTGGTGAGCCCGGGGCCCTGCGCGCCCGACTCGGCCGGCATCTCCATCGAGCTCATTCGAAGGTGCGCCGGCGTGCGGCCGCTGCTGGGGGTGTGCCTGGGCCACCAGGCCATCGGCGCCGCGTTCGGGGCCCAGGTGGTGCGCAACGTTCGCGTCGTTCACGGCAAGGCCTCCGCGGTGAGACACCGGCGCGCGGGCGTGTTTCGCCGACTGCCTTCCCCGTTTCAAGCGGGCCGCTACCACTCGTTGGTGCTCGAGCGCCGCACGTTGCCCAGCTGCCTCGAGGTCACCGCGTGGACCGACGAGGGCGAAGTGATGGGCGTGCGGCACGCCAGGTTCGACGTCGAAGGCGTGCAGTTTCACCCCGAGTCGGTGCTCACGCCCGAAGGTCGCGTGTTGCTCTCGACGTGGCTTCAGCGCGTGGCCCGGAGGTCGTCATGATTCGTCATCACCTGGCCCGCGTGCTCGAAGGGCAGCTGCTCTCACGCGACGAGATGGCCCACTGCATGGGCGAGATGTTGCGCGGTGAAGCGGCGTCGACGCAGGTGGCGGCTTTGCTGGGCGCGCTGCGGGTGAGGGGCGAGACGGTCGAGGAGCTGGTGGGCGCAGCCCTCGCCGCGCGCGAGGTCGCGGTGCGGGTGCCCGCGCGGGGTGTGGTGGTCGACACCTGCGGCACGGGCGGCGACGGGCAAGGTACCTTCAACGTCTCGACCGCGGCAGCACTGGTGGCCGCGGCGTGTGGGGTCACCGTGGCCAAGCACGGCAATCGCTCCGTCAGCTCGCGCTGCGGGAGCGCCGACGTGCTGGAAGCGATGGGGGTGCGGCTCGACCACGACGTGCCGACGTTGGCGAGCCTGCTCGAGCAGACGCGCCTGGCGTTTCTGTTCGCGCCCTCGCACCACCCCGCCTTCAAGCGCGTGGCGAGCCTTCGCCGCGAGCTGGGGGTGCGCACCGTCTTCAACCTCATCGGGCCCCTCACGAACCCCGCCGGGGCGTTGCGGCAGGTGCTCGGCGTGTTCGATGCGAAGTTGGCGCCGCTCATGGCCGACGTGCTGCTCGAGCTCGGCGCGCAGCACGCGTTGGTGGTGCATGGCGAAGGTCTCGACGAGGTCTCGGTGAGCGGGCCGACCATCGTCGAAGAAGTGCGCGAAGGTCAGCGGCGACGCTTCGTCATCACGCCCGAAGAACTCGGGCTCGACCGGCACCCCCTGGGCGCGCTGCGCGGCGGTGATGCAGAGCTCAACGCCGCCGTCATCCTCGCGGTGCTCGGCGGTGCGAAGGGCGGCCCCCGCGACGCGGTGCTGGCGAACACCGCCGCCGCGCTGCTGGTGGGCGGCCACGTCGGCTCGCTGCGCGAAGGTGTGGTGCGCGCTGGTGAGGTCATCGACTCGGGGGCTGCGCGCGCTCACTTCGAGCGGTTCCTGCGGGTGCAGAGCGGAGGCGGCACGATGCTCGACGCCATCGTCTCCCGGTTGCCGGTGCCGCGCGCAGTGGAGGCGCAGCAGCGCGGGGAAGCGGCCGAGGTCGTCGTGTCTCCGTTGCCGGTGCCGCGCGCAGTGGAGGCGCAGCAGCGCGGGGAAGCGGCCGAGGTCGTCGTCTCTGCGTTGCCGGTGCCGCGCGCAGTGGACCTGAGGAGCCTCACAGCGGGGCAAGCGGCGCGCTCTCGAGGCGCGCTCGGCGACGCATCGCAAACTGCACCCCGAACCGCGGGCCGATTCTTCGCCATGCTGTCGGCCCCCGGCGGACCGACGCGACTCATCGCAGAGGTCAAGCGCCGCTCCCCCAGCGCGGGATCGATCGCCGCCATTCCCGATGCGGCGGCGTACGCGCTCGACTGCGTGACGAAGGGGGCGGCGGCGATCTCCGTGCTCACCAACGAGGCCGACTTTGGTGGCTCGTTGGGCGACCTCCGGTCTGTCTGCGCGGCGGTCTCCGTGCCGGTGCTGCGCAAGGAGTTCATCGTCGACCCGCGCCAGCTCGACGAGGCTGCGCAGGCCGGAGCGGACGCCGTGCTGCTCATCGCCGCCGTGCTCGGCAGTGGCCTCGAGCCGATGCTCGCGGCTGCGAAGGCGCGTGGCCTCGAGGCGCTGGTCGAGGTGCACGACGCGCTCGAGCTCCAGGCTGCCCTCGATGCAGGGGCCTCGGTCATCGGGCTCAACAACCGCGACCTGCGCAGCTTTCAAGTCGACCTCTCGGTCAGTGAACGACTGGTGACCCGGCTCCCGTCGAACGTGAGGGTGGTCTCCGAGAGCGGCGTGCGCTCACAGCAGGACCTCGATCGCCTTCGCCGCGCCGGGCTGTGCAACTTCCTGGTGGGTGAGCTCTTCGCACGGGGGGGCACCCTGTCATGCGCGTGAAAATCTGCGGCATCACCACCGTCGCCGACGCTGCGGTGGCGGTACGCGCCGGGGCCGACGCGCTCGGCTTCAACTTCTACGAGCGCTCCTCGCGGTACGTCTCGGTGGCGCGCGCCCGCCGCATCGTCGCTTCGCTGCCGCCCTTCGTGTGGGCCGTCGGGGTGTTCGTCAACGAGACGGCGGCCACCATCAACCGGCTCGCCCGTGAGGTGGGGCTGCACGTCGTTCAACTGCACGGGGATGAGCCCGAGGCGCTGCTGCTGCGGCTGCAGCGCCCGGTCTTCCGCGCGCTGCACGTCGGGCCCGAGCGGCTCGTCGCGTCTTCCTTTCGCAGGGCCCACGCGCTGGTGCTCGACGCAGCGCAGCCCGGCTTCGGTGGGGGGGGCCGAACCTTCGACTGGTCGCGCGCGAGGGCCATCGCCCAGCGCCGCCCCGTGCTGCTCGCCGGAGGATTGACGCCCGACAACGTCGCCGCGGCCATCGCCACCGTGCGCCCGCTGGGCGTCGACGTGGCCAGCGGCGTCGAGTCGAAGCCGGGCACCAAAGACCCACACGCGGTCGCTGCCTTCGTGCGCGCCGCCAGGAGCGCCCGATGAACGTGAATGGACGATTTGGTGACTACGGGGGCCGCTACGTGCCCGAGACGCTGGTGCCCGCACTCGACGAGCTCGAACTGGCGTGGGCCCACGCCTCTACCGACAGCCGTTTTCGGCAGGAGCTGGGGCACCTGCTCTCGACGTATGCCGGGCGACGAACGCCGCTCACCGTGGCGCGCAACCTGCCTGGCACCGGGCGGGTGACGTACCTGCTCAAGAGGGAAGATTTGCTCCACACCGGCGCGCACAAGCTCAACAACGCGTTGGGCCAGGTGCTGCTCGCGCGGCGCATGGGCAAGCGCCGCATCATCGCCGAGACGGGCGCAGGTCAACACGGGGTGGCCACCGCCACCGCCTGTGCGCTGCTGGGGCTGCCGTGCGTCATCTACATGGGCGCCGTCGACGTCGAACGCCAGCGCCCGAACGTGGTGCGGATGAAGTTGCTCGGCGCGACGGTGGTGCCCGTCGAAGCGGGCAGCCGCACGCTCAAAGATGCGCTCAACGAGGCGCTGCGCGACTGGGTCACCCACGTGCGCGACACGCACTACGTGCTGGGCAGCGCCGCGGGCCCGCACCCCTTTCCTTCCATCGTGCGTGAGCTGCAGTCGGTCATCGGGCGCGAAGCGCGGGAGCAGTGCCTGGCCGCGCTCGGCCGACTGCCCGACCTCGCCGTGGCATGCGTCGGCGGTGGCAGCAACGCCATCGGCCTCTTCAGCGGCTTCATCGCAGACGCATCGGTCGCGTTGTGGGCGGTCGAGGCGGCGGGGCGCGGCCTCGATTCGGGGGCGCACGGGGCATCGCTTGCCCGGGGCCGGCCTGGCGTGTTGCACGGCTCGCACAGCTACGTGCTGCAGGACGACGACGGGCAGATCGCCGAGGCCCACTCCATCAGCGCGGGGCTCGATTACCCCGGGGTCGGGCCCGAGCTTTCGGCGCTCAAAGACGCGGGCCGGCTGTCGTTGGCCAGCGCGACGGACAAAGAAGCGCTGCGCGCCGTGCAGGTGCTGGCCCGGAGCGAGGGCATCATCTGCGCGCTCGAGACCGCGCACGCCGTGCATGCGGCGCTCGCCCTCGCGCCTTCGTTGCCCGAAGGCGCGGTGGTGCTGGTGAACCTCTCGGGGCGCGGTGACAAGGACCTCCCCACGCTCGAGCGGGAGCTGGCCCTGTGAGCGCGCGCCGACTCCAGGCCGCCTTCGCGAAGCCCCCCGCGCTGGTGACCTACGTGATGGCGGGTGACGGAGGCGCGCAGAAGACCCTCGAGGCCATTTCCCAGTGTGTGGACGGGGGCGCGAGTGTCATCGAGCTCGGCTTCCCCTTCTCCGACCCGATCGCCGATGGGCCCGTCATCGCCCGCGCCGCTCAACGTTCGCTGGCCGCTGGCACCACGCTGCGCTCGACGCTCGAGCTGGCCCGCGCAGCGCGGCGCCGCTTCGAGGTGCCGCTGGTGCTGATGGGCTACCTGAACCCGGTGCTGGCGTTCGGTCTTTCACGTTTCGTCGCCACCGCGGTGGACTGCGGCGTCGATGGGCTCATCCTCCCCGACCTGCCCCCCGAAGAAGCGGGGCCGCTGTTGGAGCTGACCGCCCAGGCAGACCTCGGCACCTGCTTCATGCTGGCGCCCACCAGCACGCCTGCGCGTGAACGAGCAGTGCTCGAGCGCACCACCGGGTTCGTCTACCTCGTCTCGGTCACCGGCGTGACGGGCGAGCGCTCCGAGCTGCCCGACGTGCGCGGCCAGTTCGAACGGTTGCGCGCCGCGACACGCACGCCCATCGCGGTCGGCTTCGGCGTCTCGACGCCCGCGCACGCCGCCACCTTCGGCGCCTTCGCAGACGGGGTCGTCGTCGGCTCGGCGCTGGTCGACCGCTGTGCCCGCCAAGAATCTCTCACGCCGTTCGTCACTGCACTCCGCACCGCCCTGGAGTCCCGCCCATGTTGATCGTCATGCACTCCCGCTGCACCCCTCAAGCCGTCGCCGCCGTCGAGGCGCGCGTGCGCTCGCTGGGCTTCACACCTCACGCCATCGCCGGCGAAGGGCGCACCGCCATCGGCGTGACGGGCAACTCGGGGCCCATCGAGGCAGAGCCGTTCCTCGCGATGGAGGGCGTCGCCGACGCGGTGCGGGTGACGCAGCCCTTCAAGCTGGTCAGCCGCGAGATGAAAGAAGCCGACACGGTGGTGATGGTGGGCGACGTGGCGATCGGCGGTGGCACGCCGTGCGTCATTGCAGGGCCCTGCTCGGTGGAATCGCGCGAGCAGATTCTGCGCGCGGCCCACGCGGTGAAGGCGAGCGGCGCCCACCTGCTGCGAGGTGGGGCGTACAAGCCGCGCACCTCGCCTTATGAATTTCAGGGCCTGCGCGAGGAAGGCCTCGAGCTGCTGGCGCTCGCGCGTGAGCAGACGGGGCTGCGCATCGTGACCGAGGTCAAAGACACCGACAGCCTGCCCCTGGTGGCGGAGTACGCCGACATGCTGCAAATCGGCGCGCGCAACATGCAGAACTTCTCGCTGCTCGAGCGCGTGGGGGAGCAGCGCAAGCCGGTCCTGTTGAAGCGGGGCCCCAGCGCCCTGCTGAAGGAACTGCTCATGGCGGCCGAATACATCGTCTCGCGCGGCAACCCCAACGTGGTGCTGTGCGAGCGCGGCATTCGAACCTTCGAGACCGCCTCGCGAAATACGCTCGACATCAACGCCGTGCCGATTCTCAAGTCGCTGACCCACCTGCCGGTGCTCGTCGACCCCTCGCACGGCATGGGCATTCGCAAGCACGTGCCGGCGGTCGCGCGGGCTGGCATCGCCGCTGGCGCAGACGGTCTCATCATCGAGGTGCACCCCAACCCCGATGAGGCGCTCTCTGACGGAGCGCAGTCATTGACGCCCGAGCAGTTCGACGCGTTGATGAAGCAGGTCAGGGCGTTGAGCGAGGTGTTGCGAGCCTGACCTGGCCCTACCGCCGGGGAACGGGTGGCCCTTCTGGTTCGAGCGACGCGAAGCCTTCGCGGAACGACGGATACCGCGGCGCCCACCCGGTGGCCCGCAAGGCGCTCACGTCGACCCGCTGATTCGAGCGCGTGCTGGGCGCAGTCGGGGTGAAGACGAGCGACCGACCTTCGGCTTGCGCGAGGTGCCGGCAGACGTCGCTGGCGAGGGTGGGCGCGCCGTCTGACACGTTCAACACCCGCGGCGGGCCCGACCAGGCGAGCGCGCCCTCGAGGGCGGCTGCGACGTCGTCGTGATGCACGAGGTTGACCCAGTGACGGCCGCCGCTCGGCAGCTGCGCTGGATCGCGATAGCGGGATCGTGGGTCTCGACCGGGCCCGTACAGCCCGGCGACGCGCAGCACCGTGGTGCCCGGCAGCGCTGCGCCGAGCAGCAGGTCTTCCGCTTCGAGCAGCTCGGGGGGGCCACCCTGTCGAGGGCTCTGCTCCGTGACGACGGCGCCGTCGCGCTCGCCGTACACACCCGTGCTCGAGGTGTAGACGAGGTGCCGGGCGGCGTGGTGGCGCGCGAGCGCGAGGGCCGCGCGGGCGCCCGGCGGGTAGGTGCCCGCGTACGAGTCGCCGGTGCCGGGCGCGACTGACAACACGACGGCGTCGACGGGGCCCTCGATGCGCCCGGGCTCGAGGTGCTGGAGGTCGGCCGCCAGCCACGTCAGCCGCGCTTCAGGAGCGCGGGGCGAGCGACGAACCGCGACCACCTCGTCTCCGCGCGCCACGAGCCGTCGCGCGAGGTGGAGGCCGATGGTGCCTGCTCCCAGAATGACGATGCGCACGCGAGCAGTGTGCCACGAAGGTGACCTGGCCCCATGAGGCGCTTGAAGCGGGTCACGGGGGAGCGGCTGGCCGTGAGGAAGCACCTCGAGCCTCTCGAAGATACACTCGTGAAGGCTTTCGCGGAGATTGCAGCCCGAGGGGACACCCGTACAGTGACGCCCGGGAGCTTTTTGAAATCAAACAACGCGCAGGCCGACCTCGTCTCGCTGATCGCCGGTGACCTCGACATCGAAACCCTCGCCTCGCGGCACGGGGTCACTCCAGAAGAGGCGGTGCGATGGCGCGAAGCCTTTCTGGCAGGCATGCGCGCCTCGGTCAGCGGTCAGGCGATGACGCGGCCTCCCCGGCATCGAATCGTGATGGTGGCCGGAGCCCTGCTCGCCACCGCTGCGTTCGCGCAGATGCTGGTGTCGTTCAACCCGAACGAGGCGGCGATGGCCTCATCGGTGAACGGCAACTTCAACCTGCTCAAGACCTGGCTGGAGGCCAAGGTCGGCCCCGTCACGAACACCAACATCGTCACGAGCGGCAACGTCACGGCGGCCAACGTGACCGCGAGCGGCAAGCTGATCTCTGCGTCGATCGCCCCCGTGTACGGAGACTGGGCCGCCCTCTCGGGAAGCTTCACTGGTGGAGCTGGAATCGTGAACGACAACGTCGTCTACAAGACGCTGATGGTGGTGGGAAACACCTCGCAGGGCACCTTGCGTCGCAACGTCTCGCTCTACGACGACGTGTTCATCGGCGGCGACTTGCTCGTACCCGGTAACATCTGGTCGGGCGTCTCGAACGACATGCCTGAAGCGCGCTTCAGCAACAGTGCCGCGGCCCTGACCTTCACCAACTGCCCCGCTGGCAAGTTCGTGTGCGGCATCGCAGTCGGTCACGCGAGCGGTGACAGCCAGTACTTCTCGGGGGCTCGCATCGCCGTTCGTTGCTGTTTCCTCTGAGCAGTTCGCCACCGGCTCCTGAATCTTCGAAGGATCGCACGGCCGGGCGTCGCCAGCGCCCAGCAGTGCGCCTCCTGCACCGTCAGTTCTGCGCGGAGCCGGTGGTACCCACGAAGCCGTAGCGGCCCACCACCCAGATGCGGTCCTTGTCGAGCGCGAACCCGTTCACCAGGTCCGAGTCGGCCAGCGCGGCGACCTGCCCGCTGATGTCGACCCAGGTGCGGCCCGCGTCGGTGGTGCGCAGCAGCAACGGCTTGCGGTTGTTGTTGCCCACAGCCCAGCCGTGCGTCTTGTCGGGCGCGAAGAAAAGCGCGGCGATCTGAATGTCCGTCGAGGTCGAGAAACCCGCGGGCAGCGTCGCCTTGGTCCACGTCGAGGTCTTGCCCATCGACGCGTTGGTCGACGAGTAGATGTAGCTGTTCGCCTGCGACTGCGTGCCGTTGAAGGCGAAGCAGGTGTCTTTGTCGAGGCAGGTCACGCCGAACGGGCCGGGGCTGCTCACCTGCAGATCCTCGGGCAGCTCCTTGAAGTAGAAGTGGCGGCCCTTGTCGGTCGAGATGCAAACGCCGGCCTTCACCGCGCCGAACTCGGTCTCCTTGTTGTTGATCTCACGCCAGGAGTTCTGGTTGAGCCCGTACGCAGGGTGGATCAACACCGAGAGATCCTGCGCGGCCCAGAACGACTGCGAGGGGTAGGGCTGCGCGGTGGTCGAGATGTCCCAATCGCACAACGTCTTGTCTGCCGTGTACTGCGTCACGAAGTCGGCCGGCACCGAAGGATTCGCGGTGGGCGCCCAGAGCCGCGTCCAGGTGGTGCTCGCCGAAGGTGCCTGCGTCGCGCCGTAGACGTAGCCGTTGTTGTTCACGAACACCCAGTCGTTGTCCGCCGACGACTGCAGGGTCAGCGTCGCGTTGAGGCCGAAGCTGCCGCCGGTGACGATGCCCGTCTTCACCGCCGTCCAGTTCGCCTTGGTGGTGATGTCACCCGAGGCCGAGACGATGACGCCCGACGAGGTGACGCGCGCCACCACGCCCGTGCGAGAGGGCACGAAACCCAGGAAGCCGAAGTCGCCCAACGAGCCGCTGATCCCCGAGAGCGGACCGTCTTCGTAGTCACCGTCGACGAGCAGCTCACCCCACGCCGAAGCGCCCAGCGCGTACACGCCGCCACCACGCGAGCTGCCCGTGCCGGCTGCCAACACGCACTTGTCAGCGGCCGTGCAGTACACGCCGTAGACGTAGTTGGAGCTGTTGCTGAACGGATCGAGCGGGGCGATCTCCCTCCACCCCGTGGCGCTCGCGCCGCCGCCCGTGTTGCCCATACCGCCGCCGGTGCTGCCCGAGCCTCCGCCCGTGCTGCCGGAACCACCGCCCGTGCTGCCCGAGCCTCCGCCCGTGCTGCCGGAACCACCGCCAGTCCCCGGTCCGACCATTTCGCCGCACGCCGCCGTCACACTCAAAATCGTCAGTAGAATCAGCCTTTTCACGGTTTCGACTCCTTGTAGGGTGGAAGGTCTTCAGTCCTCAGTGCGCTCATCGGAAAAAGGGGGAAGCACCGGACATGGCGTCTCAGAAAATCGAAGCGTCGCTGACGGAGCTGCTGCGCGGGGCGCGGGACGGTGACACGTCGGCCGCCGAGCGGGCGTACGGGCTCATCTACCAACGGCTCCACGACCAGGCGCGCTCGCAGCTCAGGAAGCAGAGCGCGGAGCACGCGACCCTGACGCCCACGGCGCTCGTTCACGAAGCCTGGCTCAAGCTCTCCGCGGCCCACTTCGAGATCAACGATCGCGAGCACTACCTGGCGATGGCCAGCACGGCGATGCGGCAAATCGTGGTCGACGCGGCCCGCGCGCGCATGAGTCAGAAGCGGGGCGGCCAGGCGGTGCGGGTGACGTTCAGCGACGAGATGCTGGCGCGCGACGCTCAAGACGTCGACGTGCTCAAACTCGAGGAGGCCCTGCAGCGCCTCGAGCAGCTCGACGCGCGGCTCGCGAAGGTGGTGCAGTACCGCTACTTCGCCGGCCTCACTGAAGAGGAGATCGCTTCACTGCTCGACGTCACCGACCGCACCGTGCGCCGCGACTGGCGCAAGGCGAGGGCCTTCCTCCACCGCGAGATCAGGGGTGCGCCGTGAACACCACCGAACGAAGCCGCCGCGCGCTCTCGCTCTTCGACGAGCTGGTCGAGCTCGACGCCACCGCGCGCGCCCCGGCGCTCCAGAAGTTGCACGGTGAAGATCCGGCGTTGCACGCCGAGCTGCTCGAGTTGCTCGAAGCCGACGCCGACGGAGGGCTGCTCGAGCGGCCCGCACACTCGCTGCTCGACGCGACCGAGTCAGAAGAGGAGCAACCCACGCGCATCGGCCCCTGGCGCATCACCGGCATCGCGGGCCGCGGGGGCATGGGCGCGGTGTACCTGGGCGAACGCGACGACGGGCAGTTTCAGCAACGCGCGGCCCTCAAGCTGATCCGCCTGGGGATGGACACGCCCCAGCTGCGCGCGCGTTTTCTTCGCGAGAGGCAGATCCTCGCGGCGCTCCAGCACCCTCACGTCGCCACGTTGCTCGACGGTGGCCTCACCGACACCGGCGCCCCGTACTTCGCCATGGAGCGTGTCGAAGGTCAGCCCATCGACGCCTGGTGCGACGCGAAGCGGGCCACCTTGCGCGAGCGGGTGCAGTTGTTTCTGCAGGTCTGCGCGGCCGTGCAGCACGCGCACCAGAACCTCATCGTGCACCGCGACCTGAAGCCCGCGAACGTGTTCGTCGACGCCCACGGGCAGGTGAAGCTGCTCGACTTCGGCATCGCCAGGCTGCTCGACGAGGGGCAGGCCGAGGCCGTCACCCGCGAGCGGCCGCACACCCCGCGGTACGCGGCCCCCGAGCAGCTCTCGGGTGGCGTCATCACCACTGCCACCGACGTCTATGGCCTGGGCGTGGTGCTGCACGAGCTGCTCTGCGGCCCGGCGCCGCGTGAGGCCGACGAGCCACCGACGCGGGCCGCAGCGAAAGCGAGCGATGACGATGCGCGCGCGCGGGGTCTGGCTTCTTCGCGGGCTCTCGCCCGGGCGGTGCGCGGTGATTTGAGCGCCATGCTCCGCCAGTGCCTGCACCCCGAGCCGGCGCGCCGTTACGCCTCGGCCGGCGCCCTTGCACGGGATCTGCGCGCCTGGCTCGACGGTGCTCCGGTGGCTGCGCAGAACCCCACCCGCCGGTACCTGCTCACCAGGTTCATCGGCCGTCATCGGTGGGGCGTCGCCGCCGCGGGCCTGCTGGTGCTGGCCATCGCCGGCGGGGTGACGGGCATCGTCTGGCAGGCGGGGAAGGCGAACAAGGCTGCGGCCGAGGCGCAAGCGCAACTCGACTACCTGGGCAGCCTGCTCCAGGTGCTCGCTCCCAGCACCGCCGAAGCACG
>JANODF010000598.1:0-17426 GCA_031412555.1 Archangium sp.
TTCAAGCTGCAGTGGGCCGGCACCGTGGGGACGTTGGGGGTGATGATCAAGGTGATGCGCAAGCTGATGCCCGCACACGACGACCCGTTCCCGCCCTGGCAGGGCATGCAGTACAGCCGCAGCATGTTCGGCGGCGTGGGCATCGTGGGAACACCCGACGTCGACCGCTATCCCGGCATCACGTGGACGAAGGTGCGCGACCTGCTCGCCACGTCGGCGCCGCGGTAGAGATTCTGTTGCCTGTTTGCGAAGGCCGGCGCACAACCACGGACATGTTCGAGCTCCTCCTGAAGGGTGGAACCTGCCTCACGCCGTCGGGCCGCGCGCAGGTCGATGTCGGGGTCTCCGGTGGCCGCATCACCGCGATCGGCAACCTGGATGTCTCCCAGGCCAAAACAGTCTTCGACGCGAAAGGGCTGCACGTGCTGCCCGGCGTGGTCGACCCACAGTGTCACTTTCGCGAACCGGGGCTGACCCACAAAGAAGACATCGGCAGTGGCAGCGCTTCGGCCGCGCTCGGTGGCGTCACCACCTTCTTCGAGATGCCCAACACGCACCCGAACACCGACTCGGCCGAGCGGCTGGCGTGGAAGGTGGCGCGCGCGCGGGAAACCTCGTGGACCGACTTCGCGTTCTTCGTGGGCGCGACCAACGAGAACGCCGACACCCTGGGTGCACTCGAGGTGCTCGAAGGCTGCTCGGGCGTGAAGATGTTCTGCGGTTCGTCGACCGGCACGCTGTTGGTGGACAAGCCCGAGAATCAGCGCCGGGTGATGAAGAGCGGCCGCCGGCGCATCTCATGTCACAGCGAAGACGAGGCGCGCCTGCAAGAGCGCAAGGGCATGTTCGCCGACCAGGGCGTGGTCGCCCACCCCGAGCTGCGCGACGAAGAGTGTGCGGTGCGTTCGACGAAGAGCCTGCTGGGGCTGGCGCGAGAGACCGGCCGCCGCCTGCACATTCTTCACGTCACCACCGCGGGTGAGATTCCCCTGCTGGAGGCGAACAAGGATCTGATCACCTTCGAGATCTGTCCTCAGCACCTCACCCTCGCGGCGCCCGAGTGCTACGAGCGGCTGGGCACCCTGGCGCAGATGAACCCGCCCATTCGCGACGCGCGCCATCAGGCGGCGCTGTGGCACGCGGTGCGTTCAGGTCTGGTCGACGTGCTGGGCAGCGATCACGCGCCGCACACGCTGGAAGAAAAAGCGAAGCCCTGGCCCACCTCGCCTTCGGGCATGCCGGGGGTGCAGACGCTGGTGCCGCTGATGCTCAATCACGTGCACGAAGGCAGACTGAGCCTGGAGCGCTTCGTCGATCTCACCTCGGCCGGGCCTGCGCGCGTGTTCGGCATGCGGCGCAAGGGGCGCATGGCGCTGGGCTACGACGCGGACTTCACGGTGGTCGACTTGAGCGCGAAACGCACCATCACCAACGAGTGGTCGAAGTCGAAGTGCGGGTGGACTCCGTTCGACGGCATGCAGGTCACCGGGTGGCCGATGGCCACGATCGTGCGCGGGAATGTGGTGATGCGTGAGGGCGCGCTGCAAGGTGCGGTATCGGGGCAGCCGGTGCAGTTCGATCTTTGAGGAGAACCCATGTCGTGGAGGCACACCCCAGCGTGGATCTCCTTTGGTGGGTCGTTCCTCGCGCTCAACGCGGGCTACATCAACGCGACGGGCTTCTTGCAAGTGCACGAACACGGGCTGACGCATCTGACCGGCCAGGTGACCCGGGCCGGCATCGAGTTGGCCGACGGCCGGCTCGGTGACGCAGGGCGCGCGGCGGCCCTGGTGCTCTGGTTCTTCCTGGGTGCGCTCGTCTCGGGGATCATCATTCGCCGCTCCGAGTTGGCGGAGCGCGGCCGGCCGTACGGCGTGGCGATGCTGGTGGAAGCAGCGCTGCTCGCCGCCGCGGCGGGCCTGCTGATCACCGGCGCAAGCTGGGGCGCCTACCTGGCAGCCGTGGCCGCGGGTCTGCAGAACGCGTTGGCCACCTCGTACAGCAGCGCGGTGGTGCGCACGACGCACATGACCGGCATCGTCACGGATCTCGGCGTGCACTTCGGTCACGCGATCCGGGGGGAGCCCATCGAGTGGGGCAAGGTGAAGCTGCTCAGCCTGCTCTTCGGCGGCTTCCTGCTCGGCGGTTTCCTGGGCGCGATGGCGTTCCCCGTGTTTCGCGCTTACGCCCTGCTGCTGCCTGCGTTTGCGCTCGGAGCAGGCGCGCTCGTGTTCTTCTGGCGACTGCGCCGCTGACCGCTCAGCCCACCGCCGGGGTGACGTCGACGCCCTTGTCTCCACGAACGCCGATGCGTTTGGCAGGCACCCCGCCCCAGATTTCTCCGGGCCCGATGATGGTGCCCTTCTTCAGCACGGCGTTCGCAGCCAGCACCGCGCCGTCGCCGATCTCACAGCCCGGCATGATCACGGCCATGAGGCCCACCGTGACCCGGCTCCCGATCTTCACCCGCGCGGTGACCAGGTTGGGGCCCTCGACCGCGTGCGCGATCAACGTGCAGTCGCCGCCGATCACCGTGTCGTCGCCGATGCTGATCAGGTTGCAGTCGGCCACCACCGCGGTGTTGATCTGCGTGCGCGCGCCCACCTTCATGCCCATCAGCCGGTAGAAGAAGACGTTGAACGGCGTGGCGCGGATCCAATTGATGAAGCTGAAGCGCACGATCAGGATCAGCGCGTTGTAGCTGGCCCATTGGTAGCCCTTGACCGAGACGTAGGGGTACTTGCCCAGCGAGGTGCCCACAGCGAACGTCGCCCAGCGCGCGATGGGCACGATCACCAGCAAGCCCATGCCGTAGATGAAGTAGCCGAAGGCGCCGAGCATGCAGAGCAGCAGCACCTTGAGCGGCCCCGTCGAGAGCTGCGGCTCGACCCAGAGCCACAAGCTCACGGGAGGAAAGAGCGCGAGCCCCACCACCGCGGAGACCTCCACGAAGAGGAAGAGCGAGACGGCCGTCTGGAGGGGAGTGAGGAGCCACTTCGGCATGGCGCGCAGCGTACCTCTGATCAGTCGCCTTCGGGTTCGGCGGGCTCTTCGGGCTCTTCGTCGGGCAGATCTTGCGGCTGCGCGCTCTCGAGCACGTCGATGGTCTTGCCGTCCGCCGTCACGGTGATGGTGCTGTAGCTCCACTGGCCGTTCTCGCGTTGAGCGACCACGTGCATCGAGCCTTCGCCCTTGCTGCCGATGATGGGCACGGTGAAGTCAGCCGAGCCGCTGGAGTTGTTTTCCTTCACCGAGCCGCTCATGCCGAAACCCGGCTTCACCGGCGTGCCGAGGGTGGCGGCCACTTCGGGGTTCGCGTTCACTTCACGAATCGCACCGGCATAGGCGCCGCTGTTCTGGATCACCGCGCTGACGGCCACGTAGGTGCCCAGGCCGAACACGCCGCAGCACATCGCCGGCACCAAACAACCGACCGGCACCAGCCACTTCCAATTGCGGGAGAACCAGCTCGGCTGCTGCATCGGTGCTTCTGCGTTGGGCGTCATGGGTTGGAGCTCCGGTCAGACGGGATCGAACTTCTCGAAGGGGTTCTCCATCATTTCCTTCACCGTCTTGGATCGTAGGCGGTCTGCCAGGTGCCGATGGCCATCTTCCGGAAGCTGGAGACGTCCTTCTTGGGGGTCAGCTCGAGATGGGCCATGGCCGCGGAGCGTCGCAGGCTCGACGCCCGGGTTCTACTTTTCCGAAAACGGCGACCTCAGCCCGGCGGCCAGGTCAGCTGACGGCCACCCAGCAGGTGCAGATGAATGTGGAACACCGTCTGCCCCGCAGCGGAGTTCGTGTTCCACACCAGGCGATACCCCGTGTCGGCGATGCCCAGCTCGCGCGCGTACTTCGCCGCGGTGATGCTGAGGTGGCCGAGCAGCTCGCGATCTTCCGGCGTCGCGTCGTTGAGCGTGGCGATGTGCCGCTTGGGAATGAACAACGCGTGGTGCGGCGCCTGCGGGTTGATGTCGAGGAAGCCGACACACAGCGCGTCTTCATGCACCTTCTTGGCGGGGATCTGACCTTCGACGATTCGGCAAAAGAGGCAGTCGGACATGGCGCGGATCTCTAGTTCACCGCGACCTGCGCGCCCACCCTCAAGGTGCCGTGCGCACGGTGCACCAGGTTCATGCCGAAGAGGGCGCCCTTACCGGGGAGCGAGTTGAGACCGGTCAACACGGTCAGCGGCAACGAACCTTGCGGTCTCTCGCCGGTGACTTGATCCGTGGTGATGGTCACGCAGCGGGCGCACGGCTTGACCGCGTCGAGGGGCAGGCCATCGACCTCCACCCGCGTCCATCCATCTTCCACCCAGGGCGCAGAAGCGCGGACCACCAGGTTGGGGCGAAAACGATCCATCGGCAACGCGGCGGGCAGCTTCGTATTGAGCGCGTCGAGCGAGGCTTCGTTCACGATCAACAGCGGGTAGGCGTCGGTGAAGGTCGTCTGCGCGTCTTTCGCGTAGCTGACGTCGACTTCACGGCGCACGTCGGAGGCGAAGGCCACCAGGCGGCAGGAAAAACCCAGGCGCGCTCCGAGCCACGCGGCCGCTTCGTCACCGGCGTCGAGCGTGGCGAAGGTGTCGCGCCACAAGGTCACCGTGCGTCGCGGGCCGTCGAGGCGGGGAAGTTCGACGTCGAGGCGAGCAGCGCCGTCATCGATGCGCAGACCCCCCTCGAGCAACTCGGGCTGCAAGCGCGCCATGCCGGGGGCGGAGCGCTGCGTGACGAAACGATTCTCTGCATCGACCACCATCCACCGGCGATCACCGACCACGCCCTTTTCATCCAGCGTGAGGGCGGAGACCTTCACCGCGCGCATCGACTTCACCGGATAGAGCGCGGCCGACAGCAGCTTCACGAGGGGGGACCTTTTTGATCAGCGAGCCAAAGGCCGAAGCGGCGCATCACGCGCTCGTGCAGCACGGACTGGGTGAAGCGATAGACCGGCCACGGCAGTGAAGGCTGGTACCCCTGGAGTGCGGCCAGGGTGGTGACGCCGTCGAGCAAGGTGCGGAACTCGAAGCGGCTCTCCGCGGCGCCTTCACCGTTCATCGAACCATCGGCCACCGCGAGCCAGGCGCAGTCGGTGGTCGAGCGGCCGGGAATCAGCCGGAGCACCAGCGCGCGCATGCCTGCGACGTAAATGCCGAACACCCCGGCATGTTCGGTGGTCTTCACCAGCGGCACGTCGGAGGGCAGCCACTTGAAATACGCGCGGGCGACGTCGAGCGCAGTCCAACCCGCGGGGTGGGCGTAGCGCTGAATGGAGCAGGTCGGAATGGAAGGGCGGCGTTCTTCGGGCGTGACGCCCGTCCAGGCGGCGGTGTTCGCGTGGCCCGCTCCGGCGCCTGAAGTCACGATTCCTGCGAGCAGCTCGACGGGGTCGGGAAAACCGCCGCGCAGCACGGAGAGCGGGACACCACTTTGTTCGAGCAACGGGGCGCGCACGTCGGTCTCGCCATTCTCGAAGAGGACCAGGTGTTTCGCGCCGACCAGACTGGCGGCGCGCGCGATGGAGTCACCCAGCAGTCGATCGAGATCTTCGAGCGAGGCACGCTGGAGACGGGCGGGCGCGCGGCGGGCCTGGGCGAGCACCACCACGGTGTGAGCACCGGTCAGCGCGACCTCGGCGCCGTGCAGGGTGGTGAGGTCGGCCTGGTACCAGCTGAGGCGATCCGTGGAGGGCGGCAGGTCGCTCGACTGGCGCACGGCGCGGACATCGTGGGTCGCTGCGAGCTTCTGCGCGAGGGCCTTGCCGATGGCACCCGCTCCGGCGATGACGACGCGCGACATGCGGCAGCGCTTAGCCTGTCTCCCTCGCCCTGCGAAGCGGGGAGAGAGCGCGCAGTGACTACTGGGCAGCCTGCAAGGCCAGCGCTTCCGGGTGGGCACGGTAGTGAGCCCGCACGATCTGCGCGAGCGCGACGCGCACTTCATCGGTCACCTTCGCAGGCTGCTCCTCGGGCAACGCCGCCACGATCGCGCGCAACAACCCGTCTTGCGGCCCGGGCATCTTCGGCACCCACGACGCCAACAACCCGCGATCGACGTACGACGGCAACGAGCCCATGACCCCCAGATCGTTCTGATCATGAACGAGCAACCCCGAGGTGGTGCCGCGGTCGAGCGTGAGCACCTGAAAGAGATAGACCGTGTGGTACTCCAGCTGCTTCGCCTGCGCCGCGTCGGTGGGGTTCGGATGCCGCACCAGCGCCGACCGAATCAGCTGCACCCACGTATCCATCACCGAGCTCACGAAACGGCCCGCGGTGGTGCGGTCGGACTCGAAGTCGCCGGTGAAATAGTCCTCCACGTAGAAGTGAGTGATGCCGCGATGCCGGCCGAGCACGGGAATGAAAAAGTACCGATCGCCCCGAGCGCGCGCCGCCTCGAAGAGCTCGGGGGCCACCTTCTTCAGGTTCGCCTCGAAACGCTCCTGCTCTTCGGCATCTCCGTGCGAAGGGTTCAGATCCGCCATCAGCCGCCAGGTGCCCTTGCCATTTCGCAGCTGCGTGTAGCTCGCGTGGAGGTGCAACGAAGGCGCGTGGGGGTTTCGCGGGTGAATGATGGTGGAGAGCGCGGTGGCCGAAGCGACCTGGCGCTGCGGCTCGTCGTCGTAGTGCACGCACGACACGTTCACCGAGGCGCGGTTGTAGCGAGCGGTCTCCGCGCAGGCGAAACGCTCCCCGCCCCCGTGGCGGCCTCCGTCGCGCAGCCAGACGTGCGAGGCGAACTCAGCCGCGCCGAGCGAGTCGACGAAACGGCGCTGCAGCGCCTCGACCAGGGTGAGCGCCGAGAGGGCATCACTGGAAACAGGGGGAACGCGGTTCACGGATCGCAGGCTACAGCGAGAAGTGCCCGCACCACTCGCCATCCCTGAACTCCTCAGCTATGGCCACCTGGTGACTGCTCTGCTGCCCAGCCTGGTCGGACTCTCGCTTGGCATGCGCCATGCCCTCGAGCCGGATCACCTTGCTGCCGTTTCAGCCCTGGCCAGCGAAGAACGGGGAGGCCTCAAGGCCAGCCTCCGCCTGGGCGTATTCTGGGGTCTGGGTCACACCCTGTCGCTGCTCCTGGTCGGTGGATCCCTGGCCGTGCTGGGTGCGCAGATGCCGCCGCGGCTGGGGTTCATGTTCGAGCTGCTGGTGGCGCTGATGATCACCGCGCTGGGCGTGCGAGCGATGGTGCGCGCCGTGGCAGAAGGCCGCGCGGGGTCGGAGCACACGCACGCGCACGGCGGTTTGACCCATACGCACGCGGCACCGTCTGAACACCTTCACGTGAGCCGGTGGACGTTGGCCACCCGGCCGCTGCTCATCGGGCTGATGCATGGGCTTGCGGGCAGTGGTGCGCTGACGGCGCTGGTGCTCGCTGAGCTGCCGACCACCTCGGCGCGGCTCAGCTACATCGTGCTGTTCGGTGCGGGCAGCGTGGTGGGCATGTCGTTGCTCACCGGGCTCGCGGGTGTTCCGCTGATGAAGCTCGCGCGTTCACCGCGGTTGGCTGCGGGGCTGCTGCTCTTCACCGGCTTCGTCTCGACGGGCATCGGCGCCTGGTGGGGCTGGGGCGCGCTGCAGCAGCTGCTCGCCGCGTGATTCTGGTCGGGGCGCGGGTTCCGCCTCAACTGCTCGCTTCGGGAGCGAAGCTTCACCACTCGGCCCTCACCCCGACCCTCTCCCGAAGGGAGAGGGAGACTGTGGAGAGCAGTCGCTGCGCGATCTCCGATGTCGGGACACCCGCTTCGCGAACCAGAATGGCTTCCACCGGCGCTTCGAGTTCTTGCCGGAGCTTCTCGACCGCGCGAGCACGCGCCTCGTGCACCGCCGATTGATCATCCGCATCGAGCTGACCGAGCACCCACCGATCCAGCGCCCACGAGAGCTCCGCGTGACGCGTCTCATCCTCCGCGATGCCGATCATCGCCTTCCGGATGCGCGGATCTTCGGCGTGCAGCGCCTGGTACTGCGCGACCAACGCTCCGAACGTCTCCCGCACACACCCTTCTTCGGCGTTGTCGATCGCCAGCGCTCGCAACGAACGCATCGGCTGCTCCTGAATCTCTGGAGCGACAGGCTGAGCGCCAAAACCACGCGCGAGATCGGCGGTGATGCGCGTGTGCTCGAGCTCCTCCAGCGCCGCGCTCAACATCGCCTCACGCAGTGCCTTCGGTGCGCCGTGAAAAGCGAGCTCCAGACTCAACCGCTCGAACGCCGGTACTGAAGCCGCCTCGAGGTGCGCGGCCTCTGCGAAGAACCGGCCCAGCGCGAACGCGCAATCGGTGGCGCCACTCGACGAGAGCCCCGGCGGCCGCCTGCCGATGGCGCAGTTCGCAGCCCCGCGCTCGATGATCTCCGCGCGCGTTTCGCTGAGTTCTCCGTCCCGCGTCACCGAGAGAAAATGCCGGGTCACCGCAGTGCCTGCACCACACGCGATGCCCTTGGTGCCGATGACTTCCCAGCCGGTGCCCACGCTCTTCGCGCTGCCCCGATCAGCCTCTTCGCAGCTGAGGTTGTAGCCATGGGCGAAGGCGATGAAGAGCGCCTCCTGGGGCGTGTCGATGGGCCCGAGGAACGCCTTGAGTTCCTCGAGACTGGCGATCGCCTTGACCTCATCGCCGCGCGTGGTGGCCAGGTGGTAGTCCTGACAAATCTGAAGGCAGGCCGACGCGAAGCCGCTCATCGGGGAGAGCGCGGTGAAGTTGCTCTGGCAGGCATTCACGTCCGTCGCCGTGGCGCAGGCGGTGCCATCGCTGTTCACGGTCGTCGGCGCGCTCTGGGCGTCGAACTGCCGATTGGTGACCACGCGCAGCTGCACCACATCGGGGATGACGGGCGGTTGCAGCCCGCGCACCGAGATCTGAAAGTTGTCGCACGCGAGCGGGGTGTAGCCGGTGGTGTCAGGCCCGCAGCCCGCCAGCGCGACGGGACCGATGACCGAGACCTGCAACGCACGGCGGAAGAGCTCACGAACGTTCATGATCCGCATCCTTTGCAACGAGGAGACCAGCACACAACCCCGTCCTTGCGGATGCCACCTCCGCTTCGTGCGGCAAGTGCCCCCTCGACTGGGCTCGGGGAGACCGGTGACGGAGACCGACTCCTATTTCCGCCAACCCTCTGGGAGCGAACGGTGGAAAACTGAGGCCTGGCGAACGAGCAGGCTACCCTCGTCACATGCGCGCGAAGCGTCGGGCTGCAGCCAGGGCCCCGTTCATCACCGGCTCTTCGGCTCGCAGCCTGGCCGCGCAACACCGGCTCAGCGCGCTCGAGACGCGTGACGGTGAACGGCCCATCGGTCCGGCGTGGTTGCTGGAGATCGCCTGGTCTGGCTACCGGCTCGTCGCGGCCCGCCGAGGCGAAGAGGTCGGGCTCTACGCAGAGGATCTCCGCGAGTGGACCGGACCCTTCGCCGCCATCGCGCTGGCCATCAAAGACCTCCCCGCCACCGAGCTCGTACTCGAAGGCACTGTCTGCGTGCTCGATGCGCACGGCCGGCCCGACTTCGAAGCGCTCCGCCAACGCGTGCTCACCGGCGAAGGAGGACCGCTCGTCTTCATGATCTCCGACTGCCTGCACCTCGACGTTCCGCTCGCCACGAATCTACGTGAACGGCGCGCGCGGCTCGCGTCTCTTCTCTCGACCGCACACCGAACGCTCACGCTGTCAGAAGGTGTCGAGGGCGAGTTGCAGCAGGTGCTGAAGTCCGTGCACTCAATGGGTTTGCCCGGAGTGATCGCCCGGCGCCTCGATGATCCCGGCCGCGACGGTCTCGTGTTCACGGCGGGCAACGAGCCGGTACCGCTGAGCCGCTCCTTGTCGGCCGCGCCGAAGGTGACCAACGCGAACAAGGTGCTCTTCCCGCGGGATGGCCTGACCAAAGACGATCTCGCCGCGTACTACCGCGAGCTCTCGCCCGTGCTGCTGCCGCACATGAAGGAGCGGCCCATCGTCGGTCAGCGCTGGCCCGACGGCATCGACGACTTCACCTGGTACCAGCACCGCGTTCCCCCGCGCGCACCCGACTACGTGAAGAGCGTGCGCATCGAAGGCGATCGCCGCTTGTTGGTGGAGAACGAGCACGCCCTCGGATGGATGGTGAATCAGGCGGTGCTCACCTTTCACGGCTGGGCTTCGCGCGTGGGCAGCCTCGACTGTCCCGACTGGGCGATCATCGATCTCGATCCCGGCACCTCGACCACGTGGGCGCAGCTCATCGAGGTGGCGAACGCGGTGAGGGCGCTGCTCGAGCTGTTGGAAGTGCCGAGCCTGGTGAAGACGAGTGGCCAGAAGGGGCTGCATGTGTTGGTGCCGCTCGCCGGCGGCCACAGCGCGGCGCAGTGCCACGAGTTCTCCGAGCGGGTGTGCAAGCTGGTCGCGCGGCTCAAGCCTGAGCTGGTGAGCATGGTCGCCGAGACAGGCCCACGGCGCGGGCGGCTGTATCTCGACTGCGTGCAGAACTATGCGGGCAAGAGCCTGGTGCTGCCGTACTCGGTGCGCGCGGTCGATGGCGCTCCGGTTTCGACGCCGGTGAGCTGGGCGGAGGTCACGCCTTCGCTCGAGCCGAAGTCATTCACGCTGCGCACCATTCGCGCTCGGCTCGACGCGCGGGGGGATCTGTTCAGCGGCGTGTTGGGAGGCAGCTTCCAACTCGCGCCGGTGCTCACTCGCCTTCGCACCGGGAGCTGAGCAAGGTACATCGCGCTCGTGGATTCCCGCCGCACGACGTTGATCTGGCTGCTGGTCGCGTTCGCGGTCTTCGGCGTCGGCACGCTCGTGAGCCGCTTCAAGTCGCAGCCCGCGGAGCCCGCGCCGGCATGGCAGAAGCCCGTCTCCGAGCTGACCGTCGGGCAACAACGCTTTTACCGCGAGCTGAGAGAACACCTCCGCGCTGCCGAACGAGAACGTGCCACCACGAAGACCTGGCCCAGCCCCGCGGGGATCTTCGCCGACGGCTGGGTGCAGCGCCGGCAAGGCATCTACGTGAACTATCTGGGTGAACGTGAAGGGCTGCGGTGGCTGGTGCTCTTCATCGAACCCGATCCGCGTGCGGCTCCCGAGAAGGCGCCTCCGGAAGACGACGAGCACCACACGTTGAGTGATGGCACCGCGCTCCACGTCACCGTGTGGACGCAGCCGGTGAACGAGCCGGCCACCGAGCGGGTGACTGCGTTCCCCGCAGCTGAAGGTTGGGTCGAGCGGGTCGCACGCTGATAAGCGGGAACGCGCGATGCAGCTCTCCCTCACCGTGGTTCAGCGCCTGCTGGTGATCTCCGCGCTGGCGTGGGCGCTCGTGCCGATCTGGGGTGGCTTCGCCTTCGCAGCGAGTTGGCTGCTGCTCATCTTCGCCACCCGCAGCCGGCTCCGTCGTGCGCGCCAATTGCTCGAGAGCAACCTCGACAAGGTGAGCACCTTGACGCCCGAAGGCCTCGCGTTGACGCGCCGATTTCCGCTCGCCTACGTCTGGCCCGCGAGCGCCGATGCGTGGGGCACCACGTGGCAGATGACCGGGTTGATCGCCGCGTTGCTCGCGGGCGTCTTCGCGCTGCGGGCGTTGATCACGTGGGATCCCTGGCACCTGTTGCTGTTGATCCCGCTGGTGGTGCAGTTGCTCGCGGGTGGCGGCATGGCGCGCAGGCTGAAGGTGGCGGAGCGGGTGCGGGAAGATCTCAAGGATCTTCGCGTGACGCACGACACCACAGTGGCGCTGCTCCGGCTCAAGACCACCGCGGGCCAGTGGCCTCCGGAGCCGTCGCCCGATGCAGTCGCCGCGACGGCTCGGCCCTCACCCTGAACCTCTCCCGAAGGCAGAGGGATTCAGTGAGCGAACGCTTCCCTCTTCACCGGCGTCTCACTCGCCTTCGCCTGGCCGGTCTCGATCAACTCCTTGAAGCGCGCGAGATCATCGTCGAGCTGCTTACGCGGATGGGCGCCCAGCGCGCTCACCAACGCGTGGCCGATCGCGCCACCCGGTGGGTTGTACGAGATGCGAACGCTCAAGCGCGTGCCTCCCGCTGAAGGTTCGAACCGAATCGACCCGAGGTTTTCGATCGCCGAGCCCTCCACGCTCTCCCACGCGATGAGCTGGTTCTCCACGTGGTAGGTCTCCTGCGCTTCCCACGTCACCGGCAAACCCACCGGGCCCGTGACCGTCCACCGCCAACGACCATCTTGATCGCCCAGGTGCGTGACCTCGCGAACGTGGCTCATGAACCGGGGGAAGTTTTCGAACCGCGAGAAGAACGCGAACACCTTCTCCACCGGCGCATTCACCTGGAGATCCTTCTGGAGATCGATCGCCCGCCGCCCCGCTCCGATGCCCAGCAGCCGGCTGGTGGACAGGTTGGTGGTGCTCCGCAGCAGCAGCCCCAACCCGAGCACGGATCGCAGAACACGCTTCTGAGAAATCCCCCAGCCCAGCAACCCGCAACCCGCAAGACCGAACAACGTTCGTGACGAAGGCGCCCAGGCCTGCCGCGTGGCGAGGTGACCTCCGCCCTGCAACGCGGGCACGTGCTCACCCGATTGGAAACGGCGGAGATCGTCGTCGAGCTCCCGCACGCCGCGCACCCGGCCGATCGCCCGCACCACCGAAGCCGCTTCATCCTGGAGAATGGGGCCCTCGAGCTCGACTCGCCCGTTCTGCGAGCGCACCCGGATCGCGCTCGGATGAGAGCAGACCCGGCCGAGCTTCGAGCGCACGCGATCGATGAGCACCGCATCATCGACCCATTCACCGCGGGCCTGAGCGCGCGTGTCGGCGATGCGGTGGCTGACCTCCGCTGCGATGCCCCGGGTGCGATGCGCGAGATCGCGCGCAGTCAGCTCGACCGCGCCAGAGGCCTGCCTGACCGCATGGACCGCGCCCTGCTTGATGTCGGCCCGACGCCGCGCACCCCGTTGAGGATCGAACAGATACGAGAGCGCAGCGCCCACCGCGATGCCACCGAGCCCTGTACCCACCTGGGTCATCGGCCGTCGTTTCGAGTTCATGAGAGTCCCTTTCGAAAGAGTTCAGGATCGAAAGGCTGAGCAATCGACGTACCTCCACGGGGCGCAGGGAGACGCCCTCACGAGGCCGCGTGCTTCACCACATGTGGCGAGACAGAGCGCTCACCGCGACGCCCTCGCCCCTGACACATCGGGTGTGGCGGGCAGCAGATTGAGGTCATCTTCAACCCTGCAACGTGCATCCCTGCAATCCACCTCAGATCTGAACGCCACCCCCGTCAGTCATTGTGGAGGGTTGGTGCCGAAAACGGGGCGGCCCATGGCGTGCAGCCTGTGCGCCCATGCAGATGCGCGATCTCCCCCTGGAGTCCTGTCTCGCCGTCCGCAGCACCACCTCCTTGGCGAGGGTGGCTGAACTCGCTGCGGAAGCCGGTGCCCGCTACGTGCTCGTTCGTGAGCTCACCGGTGATGTGCGAGGCGTTCAACTCACCTCGGTCGCCAGTTGGATGGCCGAACAATCGCCCAGCAGCAGCGCTGAAGAAATTCCGCTGGTGGGCAGTGTGCAGGTCGAGCTGGGCACCAACGTGTGGGAGGCGCTCTCGATGATGGCGAACTCCACCGCTGCCGTGCTGTTGGTGCGTGAACCGCAGCTGGGCACGTGCCGCATCGTTCAGCGCAACATGGTCGAGATGAGCGCCGGCATGGATGCCGCTGGCGTCGTGCGCACCGCTCACCTCAGCTGAAGCCCGTCGTTCGATTCACCGAAGAAGACAAACGAAGACCCGCGCCTCCCAGGAAGGACACGCGGGTCTTCGCACGTCGCACCGATGGTGGGTTTACGGAGCGACGTAATTGGCGGTCAGCGAGTAGTTGCCCGCCGCATAGCCGTTGATGGCCATGTAGAACTGGGTGGCCGTCGCCGGCACGGTGAGGCTGCAGGTCTCGCCCGCGCCGCCGACGTACGGCCGGCAATCGAACACGGTGAGCGACGGCGCGCCGGCGAAACGAACGTAGAGATCCGGGTCACCCGTGCCGGTCATCGTGACGGTCAGCTGCGTGCCGGGCACCACGGTGATGGGGTTGAACTGGAGGAACTGGCCCTTGCTCACCGAACCCGACGCCGTCGAGGTGCGCGGCGTGCCCGTCGTCGGCGGCGTGACGGTGGTGCCTTTCGTGTACGTGACGCGCAGCGAGAAGGTCGACGCGGTGTAGCCGTTGACCGTGATGAACGCGCTGGTCGCGGTGGTGGGCACGGTGAGGTTGCACTCTTCAGCCGAGCCATCGAGGTACGGGCGGCAGGCGTAGGTCGAAGCGGTCGGCGCGGCGCCGAAACGAACGTAGAGGTCGGCGTCGCCCGTGCCGCTGAGCACCGCGCGGAAGTTCGTGCCCGGCTTCACTTCGAAGGGGCCGAACGCCTTGCTGCCGTTCTGCGCGACGGTCGAGTTGAAGGTCTCCGTGGTCTCGGTGGCCGAACCGCCGCCCGTGCCACCACCGGTACCGCCGCCCGCGCCACCACCCGCGCCACCACCCGTACCGCCTGAAGGAGCGCCGTACAGCGCGGCCGCGCCCTGGGCGTCGAGGGCCGTGAGCGCGAGCGAGCTGAAGCTGCCCGTGCCGTTGCACTGGGGGTAGTGCATCACCGACGCCGAGTCGTACGAGGTCAACGAGCGCCAGTTGTTGTCTTCGAAGCAGTCCGTCGCGCCGGCCTCGGGGCGGGTGTGTTCGTGGCGGAAGCCCAGGGTGTGGCCCAGCTCGTGGCGGAGGATGCCCACCAGCGACACGCTCGAATCACCGAACGAGGTGTTGTCGACCAGCACGTTGCGATTCGCGCGGCTCGCAGCGGGGAAGAAGGCGCGCGCGAGGTACTGGCCGTTCACGTTCACCGGGCGCACGTCGAAGAGCACGTTGGTGTTGCTCGCCGTGCAGTTCGCGTCTTGCGCAGGCACGTAGATGAACTTGATGTTGGCGACCGCCGCCCACGCGTTGGTGGCCGAGGCCATCGCCTGCACCATGGTGGCCTTGTTGCCGTTGAAGCTGTTCGACACGCAGTAGGTGAGGTTCAGCTTCTGCGTCGCGCTCCACTTGTCGTCGGCCGAGCCGATGCGGTTGACGATGAGCTGCCCTTCGCGAACGTTCATCTCGTAGAACTCGCGCAGCTGCTTCTCGCTGACGAACGGGGTGTCGTGGTCGGCGATGAAGACGCCGGTCTCAGGCTCGACGAAGACCTTGGTGGTGCGGAACTGCTCCCAGGTCAGACCCGAGCCGGAAGCGAGCACGTCTTCGCCCTGATCCGACACGGTGCCCTGACCAAGGCCACAACCCGTCGCCAGAACCGCCATCACTGCACCGACCATCAGGTTCTTCATGATGTGCTCCCCGCGAAACCCAACCCCCACCGGGTCGACTTCGCAGACATTCCCCAAAGCACGCGGCTTGCCAGCGCTAAGCACATGAATTCAGACATGAAATGCAAGGTAGGTGCAGCTGCGCCAGCTCCATGTATGTGTATCTGACTTTGACATAGTGATTCTGGGTGCTTGCGGAGGTCTGAGTCTCTTCAAGTGGTTACGGTCGTCAGCGAGGTCATCGTCTTGAATCAGGACAGCTGCCGCGAATCGACCGGGTACAGGTCGATCTTCTTCGCGCTGTCTTGTTTCAGGTCGGTTGCTGATCCAGCGAGAGGGTCCTCCCAGTCGTGCTACTCGCCGCCCCATGCTCAACAAGTCCCTGTTCGCTGTGTCCTGCGCGCTGGCGTTGACGGCGTGTCCCGAGAAGAAGGCCGACCCGGTGAAGGCGGAGGTCGACGCGGGAGCCGCGGCCGCGGCCGTGCCGGAGAAGAAGACCTACAAGGCGCTGAGCCGCATCGACTTCAACGCGCGCGCTCAGGAGCGTTTCCTCCCGCTCTTCTGGCGCACCGACGCGAACAAAGATGGCTCGCTCGATCCTGCAGAGCTGGTCACGCTCATCGGCCCGTGGACACTGAGCCAGGCCGACCTGATCAAGGGCGAGGCCTTCACCCCGAAGTTCGACGAGCTCTACGCGCAGCTGCAGACGCAGCCCGACGAGTCGAAGCTGGCCGCTGAAGAGAAGACCCGCCGCGATGCGCTGCGCCTCGAGCTCTCGCAGGGCAAGGCCACCCTGGTGGAGACTGATTTGACGGTGGGCACCGACGCCGACCGCAAGGCGTTCGAGCACTTCGCCCGCGCCGCCGCGTTGATCGAGAAGCTCTACGCGCGCCAGCACGGCGGCGTGGAGCAGAGCGCCGCCATCCCCGCTGACGACACGCTCAGCCGCGCCGTCTACTTCCGCAACCAGTCGCCCTTCTGCGTCGCGCCGGCCACCGAGAAGGACGCCGCCTGCAACGCGCTGTCCCCTGCGCCTGCGCGCCTGTTCGGGCTCTACCCGGCGGCGATTCAGGCCGACCCGAAGTTCTGCGCCACGCTGGAGAAAGAGAAGAACAAGGCCGACCTGATGGGCCACTTCTCCGTGGTGACCGAAGACGGCAAGGGCTTCAAGGCGGTGCCGTACACCGAGGCCTTCAAGGACGACATGGAGGCCGTGGCCGTGGAGCTGGAGTCGGCCGCTGCGCTGTTCGGCGACGACGAGCTGGCACTCAAGGCCTACCTGGGCGCGGCCGCGAAGGCCTTCCGCACCAACGACTGGGAGCCGGCGAACGAGGCCTGGGTCGCGATGGGTGCGCTCAACTCGAAGTGGTACCTGCGCGTGGGCCCCGACGAGACCTACGGCGAGCCGTGCAGCTGGAAGGCGCACTTCCACCTGCAGCTGGCGCGCATCAACCTCGCGTCACTCGAGTGGCAGAAGAAGCTCGAGCCGGTGAAGGCCGAGATGGAGAACACCCTGGCGGGGCTGGCGGGCGCTCCGTACAAAGCGCGCGACGTGCAGTTCAAGCTGCCCGACTTCATCGACGTCACCATCAACGCGGCTGATCAGCGCAACCCGCACGGCGCCACCATCGGCCAGTCGTTGCCCAACTGGGGCAAGGTCGCCGAGAAGGGCGGCCGCACGGTGGTGATGACCAACCTCTACACCGACGCCGACAGCCGGGAGAACCTGGAGAAGCAGGTCGCTTCGCTCTACTGCAAGGCCACCTTCGACGGCTTCAGCAGCGACCCGCAGGCGGCGTTGTTGTCGGTGGTGCTGCACGAGGCCGCGCACAACCTCGGCCCCGCGCACGACTACAAGGTGAAGGGCAAGACGGACGACGAAGCCTTCGGCGGCCCGCTCGCTTCCACCATGGAAGAGCTCAAGGCGCAGACCAGCGCGTTGTTCTTCACCTGGTGGCTGGTGGAGAAGAAGTTGCTCACCGAACAAGAGGCCCAACACGCCACCCTGCGCGACATCGTGTGGGGCTTCGGGCACATCAGCCGCGGCATGTACGACGGCGCACAGCGGCCCAAGCCCTACAGCCAGCTCGCTTCGATTCAGCTCGGCTCGATGCTGAAGGCCGGCG
>JANODF010000599.1:0-13454 GCA_031412555.1 Archangium sp.
GGCGGCGATCGACCGGGCCATCCGCCGCGAGCTGGCCAGACCCGAGAACGGCGGCCTGGGCAGCCCGAGCGATGTGCGCATCGAGCCGAACCGGGAGGAGCTTCGCAACTGAGAGGCGTCAGCTCTTGAGGGGGTGCGTGCCGATCCACTTCTGATCGCGCACCGGAGAGCGGATCTCGAGCTCGCACGCGATCGCGCCGGTCTGCACGCAGGTGCCCTGCACGATGAGCGCCTCGGCGCCGACGGTGTGCAGGGCCTCGTAGAGAATGCCCTCTTCGAGCGCGCAGTGGTGCGGCGTCGTCTTCCGTAACAACGCGTGGCCGGGCAGAAAACGAAGCACCTCCCAGCCGCCGATGTCCTGGCCGCGGTTGGCGTGGTGGTACATCGCGTCGATTCCGTACAGCACGTCGCCTGCGCTGAGCAGCTCAGGGGTCAGCCGCTTCTGGTGCGAGTCACGAAAGAGCTGCCTTCCCATCTGCAGCAGCGACGCGCGGCCACCCCGCTTGACGAGGTGCTCGAGCAGCTCGAGCAACGTGGCGATGGGGTACCAGTTGCCCGGCTCCAGCGCCTTCAGGCGCTCGACCCACTCTGCGCCGAGGATCTGCTCCGGATACTTCACGGTCTGCATCACCGCGAGGATGTCGGAGCCCAGCGTCTCGTGGGTGGGGTTCTGGTACTGACTCATGCATCGCGCTTAAGCCCGCACGGCCTCCGCCACAATCCCGCGTGTAGGCGGTGTCGCGTTCGGGCGCCGTACTGATGCCGTGAGGGTCTCGACCTGTATGGTGAACTCATGACTGACAGGTGGAAGCTGGCGCTGGGTCTCGTCGTTTCCGGCAGCGTGGCCAACACCGCGGTCGACGCAGGCAGCTTCGACGTGCCAGGGCCGTACGCCGTCGGAAGCAGGCACACCCTCATTCACACCCGCGACGGTGGCCGCACGTTGCCCGTCGAGCTCTGGTACCCCGCGACGAACGCCGCACGTGATGAGCCGGTCGCTGGTTTTCCAGTCGAAGAGTTCCAGACGGAACCACGCCGCACGTAGCTCGCAGCCGACATCGCGCAAGCTCCCGCGGTATGCACGCCACGAGCTGGCTGCTCACCAGGGAGGACAACTCCATCTCCTATCTGGGCAACGGGTTCATCCGCGAGAACTTCGCAAAAGCGCCGCGGCCGTCATGGCTCATCGAGGTCGAGGAAGCCGGTCACTGGACGTTCTCCGACATCGCCGGGCTGGGTGGCGACTACCTGCCCGGTTGTGGTGAGGGCCTGAGGGATCCCGACGGCGGCGTGTTCACCTACCTCGACAACGAAGTGGGCCGGCGCATCGCCCAGCGTTACGTCTCGGCGTGGGCCGCGCATGTGGTGCGCGGCGAGGCAGCGGCGGCGACGGTGTTGTCCGAAGCGGACCCTTCTGACTTCGTGCAGGTGAAACAGCGCTGAAGGCGCTCTTGAGAAACAGCACCGGTCCTCCCGAGCAGGGACCGGCTCCGACGGCGATTTCCTCCGAAGGAACAGACGCCCAGAACGGTCGATGATGAACTTTCCTCCCGTGGTCTCCTTCCGGCATCAGGGCGCGCGCGATGGGTACGAGGTCGCCTTCCTCGACGAGCGGCACGTCGAAGGCACCACCACTGCCACGGAGAACGGTGAGCGCTGGGTGGTCAGCTACGTCATCACCTTCGACGCTCGTTTCCACACCACACACGCGCACGTCACGGGACGCTCTTCACGCGGCACGAAAGCCATCGCCCTGGAAGGCGACGGCGCGGGTCACTGGCGCATCGACGGCCTGCCCGCGCCCCACCTCGAAGGGTGTCTCGACGTCGACCTCGAGTCCTCCGCTTTGACCAACGCGCTCGCCGTGCGCCGTCTAGCCCTGGCACCCGGTGAGTCCTGCGAAGCACCCGTGGTCTATGTGCGTGCGCTCGACCTCTCCGTCATCCGGCTCGAGCAGAACTATCGAAGGCTGCCGGAAAACCGCTACGCCTATGCCTCCCCTGCTTTCCACTTCGCCTGCGAGCTGCGCTTCGATGACCACGGCGTGGTGCTCGACTACCCGGGCATCGCCGTGCGCGTGGCGTAATCGAAACGACACGCAGCGCGCCTGCCTCTTGCAGTCCTCCCCAACAAGGAGGGGCGTGTCCACGCACGCTTTGCGCACATGGGGGCTGGCAGCGTGTTCAACGAAAAGACCTGCTGGCGGCGTGCCCTCGCGCACCGGGTCGCCTTCCTGGTCGACGGCGCGAACTACTTCGATGTGCTCGCGTCGGCGATGCAACGCGCGAAACGCTCCATCTACATCGTCGGTTGGGACATCCACAGCCGCATGGAGCTGCGGCCCCAGTCACCCGATGATCCCTGCGTGTTGGTGGAGCTGCTGCACGAGCTGACCGAACGCAACCCCGCGCTCGAGGTGCGCGTGCTCACCTGGGATCCTTCGCCCATCCTGGCGTTCGAGCGCGAGTTCCTCCCGATGTTGCGGCTGTCACTCGGTGCGGGCCGCCGCCTGCACCTGCAGCTCGCCGCTGATCACCCTTCGGGCGCCACCCATCACCAGAAGATCGTGGTCATCGATGACGCGGTCGCGTTCGTGGGCGGGCTCGACCTCACCATCAACCGCTGGGACGACCGTCAGCACCGCGCGAAAGACCCCGCGCGCACGCTCCCCAATGGCGACCCCTACGGCCCCTTTCACGACGTGCAGGTGGCCGTCGACGGCGAGGCCGCGGTGGCCCTGGGCGACCTGGCGCGCGCCCGCTGGCTGAGCGCCACCGGCGACCGCCTCGACGCGCCGCCGGTCGACACCGATCCGTGGCCGAGCGGGCTCGAGCCTGATCTGAAGGAAGTGCCGGTCGTTTTTGCTCGCACCCAGGCGGCGTGGCAGGAGAAACCCGCGGCGCGTGAGATCGAAGCGCTCTTCGTCGCGGCCATCGCCTCGGCGCGGCGCTGCATCTACATCGAGAACCAGTACATCACTTCGCTCACGGTGCGCGACGCGCTGGTGGCCCGGCTCCGCGAGGCCGATGGGCCCGAGGTGATCGTGCTGACGCCCAACGAACAAGCGGGCCCGCTCGAACAACTGACCATGGGTGTCTTGCGCACCCGGGTGCTGCGCGCGCTGCACGACGCCGACGTGAAGAAGGACCGCTTCCGGGTGTGGTGCCCCACGGTGCGCACCGGCACGAAGAGCCAGTGGGTGAACGTGCACGCCAAGGTGATGGTGATCGACGATCGACTGCTGATCATCGGCTCGGCCAACCTGTGCAATCGCTCCATGCGGCTCGACACCGAGTGCAACGCCGCCTTCGAGAGCGAAGGTGACGACGAAACGGCGCGGGTGATTCGCGCCTTCCGCGACGGGCTGGTGGCCGAACACCTCGGGGTGGCCCCCAGCGTGGCCAGCCAGGCCATCGACCAGTGGGGCTCGGTGGTGAAGGCCATCGAACAGCTGCAGGGCGGCCCACACACCCTGAGCCCCATCACCATCGACGAGAAGGAAGAGAGTGGCCCGTTGGTGCCGCTGGCTGAAGTGGTCGACTCCGAGGGGCCGGTCGATGAGGCGTTGGTGCGCCGGGCGATGCCCGACGAGGTGGTTGCGGAGAGCCGCCGCAACCTGCCGCGCGTGTTCATCATGCTCGGGCTGGCCCTCGCGCTCGCCGCCGCGTGGACGTGGACTCCGCTCAAGAACGTGGTGCAACCGAGCAGCCTCTTCGAGCTCGCCACCCCGCTGCGCTCGCACCCGCTGGGCCCGGTCGTGTGGGTGCTCGTCTTCGCGCTGGCCTCGTTGGTGATGGTGCCCCTGCTGCTGCTCACCGTGGTCACCGTGATGCTCTTCGGCAGCTGGGTCGGCTTCATCACCGCGATGACCGGCAGCATGGTGGGCGCGCTCACCTCGTATGGGCTGGGCCGGGTGTTGTTGCGTGACACCGTGCGCAGGCTCAGCGGAAAACGGCTGGCCCGGCTCGCCCGCAAGCTCACCCGGCGCGGGTGGTTGGCGATCGTCGCGGTGCGCATGGTGCCGGTGGCGCCGTTCGCCATCGTGAACATGGTGGCCGGCAGCGTGCGCATTCGGCCGCGTGACTTCATCGTCGGTACCCTGCTGGGAATGGCCCCCGGCACCCTCGCGCTGGCGCTCGCCGCGGATCGGGTGGTCGCCGCGGCGAGAGATCCCACTCCGGTCACCGTCGCCGTCGCGCTCATCGTCGTCGTGCTGGTGGTGCTGGTGCTGCTGGGCGCCGGCAAGCTGCTCGAGCGCACCCACCGGGTCCCTCCGCCGCGGCCCAGCGGGGCGGCATGAGCCTCCTGCGCCTGGCGACCTGGAACGTGCATGGTTGCGTGGGTGCCGACGGCGTGGAGAACCCCGAACGCATCGCCAGCGTCATCCGCGAGCTCGACCCCGACATCATCGGCCTGCAGGAGATGAAAGAAGGTGCGCTGCCCCGCATCGCCGAGCTGACCGGCCTGCACGCGATCGCCGGCGTCACCCGGCCCGAGTTTCAGTTCGGCAACGCGCTGCTCACCCGCCACACGGTGGAGTCGGTCGCCCGCCACGACCTGAGCTACCGGGTGCGCGAGCCCCGGGGGGTGCTCGACGTGCAACTGCGGCGCACGGAAGACGGAGCGCGCGTGCGCGTGCTGGTGACCCACTTCGGCCTCAAGGCAGACGAGCGGCGGCGGCAGGCCGATCTCCTGCTGGCCCTGGTGCAGGAGGCGGGCGCACCCCTGCTCGCGGTGCTGGGTGACTTCAACGAGTGGCGGCCTTTCGTGCGCACGCTGCACCGCCTCGACGCGCACCTGGGCCCGGCCGAAGGCGTGCGCAGTTTCCCTTCGTACCTGCCGGTGTTCAGGCTCGATCGCGTCTGGGTCTCACCGCACCAGTCGTTGTTGGAGGTGCGCGCGTGGAAGGGCCGCGGTGTCTGGCGCGCGTCGGATCACCTGCCCGTCACCGCGCTGGTCGAACTCTGATGTCCCAGGCTCATCCCGAGCAGGGAGTGGCTTCGCAGGCGATTTCACAGAGCGAACTCAGGCCGCAACCGAGCCCGCGAGTGAATCGAGCGCGCGGCGCAACCGGGCGAGCTCGACCGGCTTGGGCACGAAGCCATCCATGCCTGCGGCGAAACACTCCGTCTCATCCGCGCGCATGGCGTTGGCGGTCATCGCGAAGATGGGTTGCCGGCGGCCGGTGCTGCATTCGCCAGCGCGGATCTGCCGCGTCGCTTCGAGGCCGTCGAGCTCGGGCATCTGCAGATCCATCAACACCAGGTCGAAGGCGCCGCCCTGCACGGCCTCCACCGCGGCGCGCCCGTTCCACACGTGCACCACCTCGTGGCCTTCCCGCTCCACCAGGCGCCGCGCGAGCATCGCGTTGACGGCGTTGTCTTCGGCGAGCAACACGCGCAGCCGGCGCGAGGGCACACGCGGCTGCCCTGCTGCGCCGCGCGGGAGTGAGGGCCGGGGTTGCTCGACCGCGGGCCGCGCCAGCTGCAGCCGCACCGTGAAGCTCGAGCCGCCAGGAGAGCTCTCCACCGACACCTTGCCGCCCATCAGGGTGGTCAGCTCGCGGGTGATGGTGAGCCCCAACCCCGTGCCGCCGTAACGCCGGCTGGTGCTGCCGTCGGCCTGCGTGAATGCCTCGAAGATGGAGGCCAGCCGGTCCGCGGGAATGCCGATGCCCGTGTCACGCACCTGCAGGCACACCTCGTCGGGTGACGCGCCGCCGAACAAGCTCACTTCGATTTCGCCCTTCGCGGTGAACTTCACCGCGTTGCCGGCGAGGTTGCTCACCAGCTGGCTCAAACGCAGCGGGTCACCCACCCGTTCACAATGGAAGTGCGGCGCGACCGAGGTGATGAAGCGAACGCCCTTCTCGCGGGCCTGCAGCGCGAGGGCGGCGGTGGCGTTCTTGATCACCTCTTCGAGATCGAGGGGCACCGTCTCGAGCGTCAGCTTTCCCGCTTCGATGCGCGCGATGTCGAGCAGGTCGTTCACGATGGCCAACATGGTGCGGCCCGACTGGCGCACGCCTTCCAGATAGCCGCGTTGTTCGGGGTTGAGCGGGGTCTCCAGGGTCAGCTCGGTCAGCCCGATGATGCCGTTGAGCGGCGTGCGGATCTCGTGACTGGTGTTGGCGAGAAACTGCGACTTGGCCCTCGACGCAGCCAATGCCTGCTCACGGGCGTCGCGTTGTTCGGTGATGTCCTGCAGCGCGCCCAGCACGCGCACGGTGACGCCCTCGATCTGCACCGCCTGCCCTTGCACCCGCATCCACCGCGCGCGTTGACCCACGGTGAGCTCGATCTCCACGTCGAAGGCCTGGCCGGTCTCCACGCACTTCGAGAGGGCGGCGTGGTGCAGCACCTCTGCCGGCACGCCGCTCGTCTCGCCCAACAACGTGGTGGCTTCAGCGCTCAAGCGCAGCGTGCCTTCAGGCAACTCCAGCTCCCACCCGCCGACCTGCGCGAGCCGGCCGGTCTGGCGCAACATCGCCTGCTGACGCTCCAGCCGTTCACTGCGGCGGCGCAGGCGGCGCACCAACCAGAGCACCACCACCACCGCCACCAGGCTGGCGATCGACGACATCGCCCCGCCGAACACCAGCTGCTGCCGGAGCGCGGCATCGGCGTGCTTGGTGGTGAGCGCCACCACCAATCGCGCCGGGGGCCCTGAGCTCAACTCGATGGGCACCACGAACGACAAGGCGCCCCGGTCGTCGACGAAACGATCCACCGGCAGGTCGAGGAAGCGCGCGCCGCGGGAGCTGCGCTGCGCCTCGTCACCGACGTAGCTGAGCAGCACGCCATCGGCCCGGGTCACCAGCGCGAAGTCGAAGTGCGGCGTGGTCGCGACGTGTTTGAGCAGGTCGTCGAGGGCCTGCCGATCGTCGAACTCGATCGCCGCCGCGGCCAGCTTGCCGGAGAGCGAGCCGAGCGTACGCGCCTCCGACTCCAGCGCCTCTCGCATCATCTGCCGTTCGTTGACCCCGGTCAGCACGGAGTGGGCCACCAGCGCCGCCAGCACGGGGCCCAGCGTGCCGAGCAACAACCAACGCTCGACGGTGAGTGGAGAGCGAGGGCTCACGCCCCCGTCGAGTGCACCCCGCGATCCACCTGTTCGCACGAAGGCGGTGGCGACCCACTCCGCTCTGGCTGACTCCACGATGAGCCGCTGATCCCGCGTGATTGCAGCTGGGCTGCACGTTGCACGACCGCTGCCCGGGGAGCGTGAAGCCGGGTGTCTGCGTTGACCACCATGGTGTTGGCGGGACTCATGGCAGCGGCGCCGGGAGACCGGCTCGCCGTGCCGCTCGAGCTGCAGGCCGAGCTGCTGGCCAAGGTGGTCCGCTACGATCGCAACTTCCTTCAGCGGGTCGGCGACCGCGCACGGGTGCTGGTGGTCTACGCGCCTGATTCCCCCGAGTCGGAGCGCGTCGCACGCCTGCTCACCTCGGCGCTGCAGTCGCAGCGATCGATCGGCGGCGTGGCTCACGAAGAAGAGCTGGTGCCCTTCGTGAACGCGACGAAGTTGGTGGCCCTGGCGCGCGACCGCAAGGCGGCCGTGGTGATCTTCGCTCCCGGCCTCGCCGTGCACGCCAGCGCGCTGGGCACCGCCTTCGATGGGTACGACGGCCTCACGGTGAGCACCACCCCCGACGGCGTACGCGAAGGCCTGGTGCTCGGCTTCGACCTCGTCTCCGGCCGGCCTCGCATGCTCCTCAACCTCACCCAGTCCCGCCGGCAGCACGCCGACTTCCGGGCCGAAGTGCTCCAGCTGATGACGGTGTATCCATGAAGACCATCGCCTCGATGCTGCCGTTGCTGATCGCCGCTGCCGCGTTCGGCGCAGAGCCCGAGCCGAGCGTCGACGAGCTTCAGGGGCTGCTCGACGTGAAGGTCGTCTCCGCCGCCAGCCGCACCCAGGAACGTTCTGACGACGCGCCCGCCACCATCACCGTGGTCACCGCCGACGATCTGCGCCGCTACGGGCTGCGTTCGCTGCACGAGGCGATCAACTTCTTCTCGCTGGGCATGACCGCCGCAGACCCGCTGCACGCCGTCGAGGTGGGAAGCCGCGGCGTGTTGTTCTCGTCGGACTTCGGCAACCACATGCTGCTGCTCGTCGACGGCCACGTGATGAACGAGCAGTGGAACGGCACCACCTACTTCGAGCAGGGCGCGGGCGTGCCCATCGAGTTCATCGATCGCATCGAGTTCATCGTGGGGCCGGGCAGCGTGCTCTACGGCAGCTTCGCCATGCTGGGCGTCATCAACGTGGTGACCAAACGGCCGCGCGACATAGGCCACGTGCAGGTCACCGCGGAAGGAAGCCTGTTGCCCCCGCAGGGAATCGACGGAGCACCGCAGCTGCGGTGGCCGGGTTTCGGAGGCACGGGGCGCGTCTCCCTGCTCACGGGTCACGAGACCACGTTGGCCGGTCACGCCTTCGAGTTCACCCTGGCCGCCGAGTACTACGCGCACCGGGGCCAATCGCTCACCTTCCCCACCGAGCGTGGCTTGACCGAAGGTGATGGCGAACGCACCTGGGCGCAGAGCTGGGGCGCGCGGGCCGAGGCGGGAACGTGGGGCGGCACCACCACCGACTCCTGGTGGACCCAGGTGCCTTCGGCGTTGCTCAAGGTGCGGTGGGGTGACTTCACGCTCTGGGCGCGAGGGGCGCTCTATGCGCGTGGTGCACCGGCTCGCGATGGTTTTGGCCCCGCGGTGAACTTCGACGGGCCGCACACCGAGGTCGATCACTGGGCGAACTTCGAGCTGCGCTGGAGCAGGACGCTCAGCCCGCGGCTGCAGGTGATGGCGCGTGCGTACTTCGATCTCTACGACTACCGCTGGCGTGGGCAGAGCTCGAGCTGGTCGACCTACGGCAGCGGCTCCGCGATTCCAGAGGGCGCAGACCCGGCCCAGTTCGAGTTCGAGACCGGGCTCGACGGCAACTCCCGCTGGGGTGGGCTCGAGGTGCAGGGCACGTGGGACTGGCTGGGTGATGGCCGCTTCCCGCTGATGGTGGGCGTCGATGGGCGCCTGCGGCACTTCGACGCGGCGTCACCCTTCAGCAGTGACGGCACGGTGTTCGAGACCAACGGCGCGTACGCGGCCGACGAGTGGCAGCTGGCCGCCTACGCGCAACAACGTGCACGGCTGCACCCCCGGTTGACGCTCAACGTCGGCGCACGCGTCGACATGCAGAGCGTCTTTGAGCCGCGCGTCTCGCCCCGGGCCGCCCTGGTGTGGACCGCGCCGTGGGAGGGCAAGCTCAAGCTGGTGTTCAACTCGGCCTTCCGCACGCCTTCGGGCTACGAGCGGCTGGCCGAGTTCACCTCGTACCAGGTGAAGAACCCGGGGCTGCGCCCAGAGTCGGTGCTCACCGGCGAGCTCGGCTACGAGCAGCGCCTGGGCCGGCATCGGCTCTTCGCGGGCGGCTTCGTCTCGTCTTTCACCGACATGGTCACCTTCGACGCGGCGCCCGAAGAACTGGGGGCTGACCTGTTCTGGTACGACAACCGCGGCGCGCTGCTGAACGTGGGCGGCCACCTGCTCGCCGAAGGCAGCTTCGGTCGACTGAGCTACGCGGCCTCCTTCACCGCCGCGGTGAACAAGGACGAGCGCTTCGATCACACAGAGCTGGTCGCCTCGCCCACCTGGTTCGGCAACGCGCGCGTCTCGTGGGACTTCGGTGAAGGGCTGCCCCGCGCTTCGCTGGTGAGCGCGTTCTCGGGGCCCCGGTTGATCACCGCCGCCGACACGACCAGCACCGACGCCGAGGGCAACGAGGTGGGCTGGGATGCCGCCAGCCGCACCATGGGGCCTCAGGTCGAGCTGCGCGCCACGGTCGACGCGAAGGTGCGCGCCGTGCCCGGGTTGTGGTTGCGCGGCGTGGTGGGCGGTTGTTTGACGCCGTTCTCCGCGTACACCGCGGGCGCGCGGCTGGCGCCCGATCCTTCGCTGGCTTCGAACACGCCCATCCAGATGCCCAACAGCCGGCTCTTCGTGATGATGACGGTGGGCTGGTCTCTCGACGCGCCGTGAGGTTTCCGGTCGTCGTCATGGGTGTGTTCTCCTTCTTCGAAAAGGTCGTGGTCAGAGCGACTGGAGGTACTCACCCAGCTCGGTCTTCTCTTGCGCGCTGAGGCCCAGGCGAAAGTGCGTGTCGTAGTGAACGATGACGTCGCCGAGCGTGGCGAAACGACCGTCGTGGTAAAAACCGCCCTTCGCGTGGCTGAAGAGTCCGGCGAGCGGGGCGGTGCGGTAGCGCTCATCGGGTGAACGCCGTGCCTGGAAGTCGTCGATGCCGAGCTCTTCGGCGGTGTGCAGGTTCCAACCCGGTTCGGTGAACAGCGGCGGCACGTGGCAGGTGGCGCAGCGGGCCTTGCCTTCGAACAGCAGCTTGCCGCGCGCAGCGAAGTCGGTGTCGAAGGTGCCTTCAGGCGGCGCCGGAGCACGCAGCACCAACTGGTAGACCTGCAACGCGGCCAGCTTAGCGGTGGTGAGGTCGGGCGTGTGGCGCACGTTCGAGAAGCCTTCGCGCGCTGCGATGGGAAAGCGGTCTTCGTCATCGAGCCGCGGATCCCAGAAAGTGCCCTTTCCGTTCATGTGCCAGCCGGTGGTGTGTTGACCGAAACCCGCGAGGCCGAACGCAGGGGGAATCAGGCTGCCGGCAGGGCGGCCGTCGGGCCTGAAAGACTTGCCGTCGAGCAGCAGCTGGGCATTGAACCGGCCCGGGCCCCAGGCGTTGAGCACGGTGCGTACGGTCTCTTCGGAGACGCCGAGCAGCGTGGTGAAGGTGGAGACGTCGGGCGAGAGCGCGATGAAGGCTCCGATGTCGAGGTCGCGGTTCGCCCAGCCGTCGAGGCGTTTGCCGATGCCCGCAGACGTCGAGTCGTCGACGGTGGAGTGACACAACGCGCACTGCACGCCGATGGAGTTGAGCGTGCCGTGGTCGTCGAAGAAGCCCTTGAGGCCCACCACCGCGTCGAGCTCGAGCAGGCGCAGCGTGGTTTGCGGATCGTCGAGGTCGAGCTGCTCCCGCAACGCGGGCGACAAGGCTTCCTCGTCGAGTTTGAGACCGAGGGCGAGCGCGCTGCGGGGGCTCAGGCCCAGCGGCTCACCTCGAATGGCGCGGTGCAGCTGCAGCGCTTCACCCCAGAACGCCTCGTCGCCGAAGGTCTCGTAGCGGAAGGTGCGGCGGCCTTCTTCGATGAGCCGGGTGGCGTGCTGAATCACCGGCTCGCGTTGCGGCAGGTTGCAGACGAGCGCGCCGGCGTCGGGCTCCACGTGGGGCGCAAGCGGCCTGGAGCCCTGAGTGCAGCTGGTAGCGGCCCACCCTGCGGCCAGCATGACGGACAACACGGCGGGCAGGAGGCTCGATCTCATCGTCGGTCAGGCAGTGCATTCGCCGGACCCGCGTGGAGCCTGTGAGAATCAGGACGTCAGGTCGTCACGACGCGCAATTTTCTCCCCCTCTCCCATTGGGAGAGGGTCGGAGTGAGGGCCCCGAGATCTCAAGACCGGTTGCGCAAGAAGCCCTCCAGCCCGTCGAACGCCAAGCTGAGCACCGGCTCGGAAGGCAGGAACACCACCCGGAAATGCCGGGTCCCCGGGCGCTGGCCGAACCCCTCACCATGCACGAAGAGCACGCCGGTCTCGCGCACCAGCTCGAGCACGAAGGCCTCGTCACCACCGGCCCACGCGCGCTCGATCGAAGGCAGCGCATAGAACGCGCCTTGCGGCTCCACCACCGAGATGCCCGGCATGGCGCGCAGCCGGTTCATCATCAGGTCACGCCGCGAACGGAGCTTCTTCATCATCACCGGCAGATGATCCTGCGGGCCCTCCAGCGCCGGTTTGACCGCGTACTGAAACGGCCCCGGACCACACAGCCGCGCATCGGCCAGGCGCTGCACGGAAGCCGCGACACCGGAGAGCAGCTTCGGGGTGTTGAAAGCGAGCCAGCCGACCCGCCAGCCCGGGCACAGATACGCCTTCGACAAACCGTTCAGGGTGATCAACGGCACGTCGTCGCAGAGCGTCGCGGTGGGCACGTGTTCGCCCGAGAACAACAGCCGGTCGTAGATCTCATCCGAGAGCACCACGAGGTCGTGCTGCCGCGCGACGGCCAGCACCTGCTCCAGCTGGGCGCGCGTGGCGACGGCGCCGGTGGGATTGTTGGGGTTGCAGATGACGATGGCTTTGGTGCGCGAGGTCACCTTCGCGGCGATCTCCTCGGCGTCGAGCGCCCAGCCCTTCGACTCGTCGAGGTAATAGGGCACCACCGTCGCCTGAAGCCGCGCGGCGATCGCGTTGTAGAGCGGGTAGCCGGGGCTCGGCAGCAAGACCTCGTCGCCCACTTCGAGCAAGGCGGTGAGCGCCAGGTCGAGCGCTTCACTGACGCCCGCGGTGATGAAGACGTCTTCGGGCCGCACGGGGGGCTTCGAGCACGCGGCCACGGCTTCGCGCGCTTCTTTCAAGCCGGCCGAAGGAACGTAGTGGTTGTGCCCGTCACGCAGCGCACGTTCGACGGCCTCGATGAGCTGCGGCGGCGTGGCGAAGTCGAAGCGCAGTGGATCGCCGATGTTGCAGGGGAGGATCTTCATTCCCTGCGCCTCGAGCCGCGCCGCTTCGGCTGCGATGTTGCGGATGGCGTACTTCACGTTGGCGATGTGCCGCGCGGGCTGAATCATGGGCGCATCGTGCCTGTTTTCACCGGTCGCTTCACCGCCGAGTACAGTGCCCCTCATGCCGAGTCGTGTCGCCGCTTCGCTGCTCTGCGTCGTGATGAGCGGGTGCACCGGTCTGGTCAGCGAGTCGGACGCGGGCCTCGCGCTTCCCGATGCGAGCGAGGTGACGGATGCGTCGGTGGAGGTCGATGCGGGGGCGCCAGACGCGGGAGCGCCGGACGCGGGCCCTCCCTGTTCCGTCGGCAACTGGTGCGAAGACTTCGAGACCGGCGGCGACGCGGGCTGGACCTCACGGGTGTAGGAAGACGCTGGGCTCTTCCTCGCGGAGCCTCCGCCGGGGTCGCTGACGCCGGGCCACGCCCTGCGGGTCGTGGTGGAACGGGGCCGCGCCACGATGCAGCTCGCGCCTGATCGATTCTTCCCCCCCGACGCCGGGTACCACGTGTTCGGTCGCGCGCTGTTCTTCGGTGAGCGCATGCCCGCCGACACGGAGAGCAAGCGCCACGGCTGGGTCACGCTCGAAGGCACGAGCCCGATGCACGGCAGTTATTCGCAGGTCGGCTTCCGGCACGACAGCGGCCGTTCACCGTTCGGAAACTTCTTCGTGCTCACGCCGTGGCAGGACTGTTGGGCCAATGGGCAACCAGCCGCGCAGCCGACGCCGGTGGGCCGATGGTTCTGTTACGAATGGGAGTTCGACGCGATCGGGAACGCGCTGCGCATGTGGCAGGACGGCACGTTGATGGTCGACGTGGCGGTCATG
>JANODF010000600.1:0-7073 GCA_031412555.1 Archangium sp.
GCCTCCGGCCGACCTCTCCCCCCTCGCGCAGGGAGAGGTTCTTCACTCCTGCACGTACCCGGTGATCGCCTGCGGAGCGGTCGATGTGCCGCCGAAGTAGAACCCTGCCGCCCACTTGAGAGCACTGGCCGAGCTGCTCGCGCACCGGCGCGGATGTTCTTCCCTCACGTCGATTGCCCGCCCGCGGATGCTCCCCGAGATGTGGAAGAGGTACTTCGAATTGCCTGCCCCTCCGATGGCGAGCTCGAAGCGCAGGTGCTCTTCCGCCCTCAAGTCTGCTTCATCGAGCGTCACCACGCCCTGCGCCGGATACAGATGCGTGCCCGCGTTGTTCGCGTAGTGCGCGAGCTCGAGCACCCGCGGGTTGGTGTCGAGCCGCCAACGCCAGGCGAACATGAAGCCGTCTTGCGAGAGGTCGACCTGCCCGCAGTCAGACAGCCCGGGCAGCTTGTTCCAATCGAGCTGATCACCGGGCTGTGCGGGGTTGGTGAGCTCGTACATCGCCGACGGCGTGAAGATGAAGTCGTAGGTGCGCCCGGTCGCGAAGGAGATGCCCGCCAGTGGACTGCGCGAGGCCCCGTTCGGCGCGACCGTCGCCGAGTGGCCACCGAGTGGAATCGTGTAGCGAGCCCAGCCGAAGTGCGGCGGCAGCATGCCTGCATCCGGAATCCCCGCATCGAAGCCGCCGGCATCGACTCCAGCGTCCTCGCCCGCGTCGAAGCCCGCATCCACCTCACCTGCGTCCACGACTGCGGCGTCCGGCAAGCCGCCCAGACCACCTGCGTCGTCGTCAGCAGAAGGCGCTGCCTGCCCGCAAGCCGTGAGAACACCCGCGATGACCATCGGCAGCACCCGCATGGCCGTGCTTCTCGCAGCCCTCCGCCGCACAGGAAACGGCCGAGCGAAAACGATGCTCACCGAAATGGATGCGAGCTCACGACAACAACGAGCGCACCGCGGTCTGAAGGTCCTGCGTGCTGAACGGTTTGGCCAGTCGCGCGGTGTGCGGCTCCGACTGAATGGTCGACAACAACGCTTCCGGCGCGAACCCCGAGCAGAACAACACCGGCAACCCGGGGATCATCTCGCGCGCGGTGCGGAAGGTGTCGACCGCCGACAACCCGGGCATCACGAGATCCAGAATCATCAACGCGGGTTTCACCGTGGTGAGCGTCTCGATGGCCTCGGCCCCACTGCGCGCTTCCACCACCCGATAGCCGAGCCGCTCGAGCAGCGGCACCAACGCCTGCCTCACCAACAGCTCGTCATCGACGATGAGCAGCAGCTCACCACCCTTCGGTTTCACCACCTCACTCGCAGCAGGGCGCGGCTCGATCACCCCTGCGATCAGCGGCAGGCGCAGCTGAAAGGTGGTGCCCTGGCCGGGCCTGCTCTGAACGCTGATCTCCCCTTCGTGCGCGCGCACCGCGGCATCGACGGTGGCCAGCCCCAGGCCCGTGCCTCGGCCGCGCTCCTTCGTGGTGAAGAAGGGATCGAAGATGTGGCTGAGCACCTCGGGCCCCATGCCCACCCCGGTATCCGCCACCTCGAGCCGGATGAAGCCGGGCGAATCATCGAGGGTGCGGAAGGTGAGGGTGCCTCCGTCAGGCATCGCGTCACGCGCGTTGATCGCCAGGTTGATGAGCGCGTTCGAGAGCTGCGGCCCATCGGCCAGCATCGCCGAATGGGTGGCCTGCCGTTGCACCACCACCGTGATGCGGCTGCCCAGCGTGCGCTGCAGAATCGTGAGCGCATCGGTGAGCACCCCGTGGAGATCCGTGGGCGTGCGCCGGGAGCTCTCCTTGCGGCTGAAGAGCAGCAGCTGCCGGGTGAGCCCCGCCGCCTGCGTGGCCGCGGTGAGAATGGTGCTCACCGCGTCGTTGGCGTCGAAAGAAAGCGGCTCGAGGCGCAGCAGCTCGGAGGCCGAGACGATCGCGCCCAGCATGTTGTTGAAGTCGTGCGCCACGCCGCCGGCGAGCTGCCCCACCGCGTCCATCCGGCTGGAGTGACGAAGCCGTTCTTCCACCAGCCGCTCGGCCGTCACGTCCTGCACGGCGCCGGAGAGCCGGGTGACCTTGCCCTCGGTGAGCTGGGGCACGCCATCGAGTCGCATGCGCAGCCGGCGCTCCGAGCGCGTCACCACCGTGATCTCGAGATGAAACGGCGTGGCATCGGCCAACGCCTTTTCGTGCGCGCTGAGCAACAGCTCGCGGCTCTCCGGCACCAGCAGCCCGAGCATCAATTCGAAGGAGGGCGTGCCCAGGCGCTCGTCGAGCTCCAGCATGCGGAAGGTCTCCGACGTCCACACCAGCTTGCCGGTGGCGACGTCGAACTCCCAGCCGCCCACGCTGGCCATGGTCTGCGTGCGCTCGAGGAACCGTTTCTGCCGCTCGAGCTCGTGCATCACCCGCTGCTGCTGCGTGACGTCGATGGCGAAGCCCGCCACCCCCGTGCGCATGCCCAACCGATCGACCAGGACGAACTTGGTCGAGAAGAAGGTGCGCACTTCGGGCGGCACCAGCACCTCCTCGAACCGCCGGCTCGCTTCACCGGTCTGCAACACGTCGCGATCGTTCTGCACGAAGACGTCGGCTTGCTCCTTCGAGAAGAGCTCGTGATCGTTCTTTCCCACCACCTGATCTTCCGTGGTGTGAAACGCGAGCAACCACTCGCCGCTCACATGGCGGTACCGCCCCTCGAGGTCTTTGATGAACGCGATGACCGGGGCGTTGCGGATGAACTGCGTGAGCAGGTCGAGCACCCGGGGGACATAACCCGGGATCTCCCCAACTTCCTGAACAGCCGGTCAGAAATGACTTCAGCGCTTGATGGCGCTGATCAATCGCGGGCTTTGATTCGAGAGGTGCGAGTGAGAAAGCCCCATCGAATCGAGCAGGGTGGCGTGCACGTCGGCCGGGCGAATGACCGCGCCGCCGGTCGCATCGAGGGCGCCCGTCACGAAGTTCCACTTCTGCGTGGTCATGCCGGTATTCGAGGAAGCACCGAACACGGTGTTGCCCTTGATGCCCGGCCCCGCCACCAGACAGCTCGAGGTGAGGTGGTGATCGCGGCCTTCACGCGTGTTGATCATCGGCGTGCGGCTGAACTCGCTGAACACCATCATCGAGGTGCACTGCCAGAAGGTCTTCGTGGTGCCCGGCACCTGCTTGCTCTTGAGGTACGCCACCAGGCGGCCGAGCGCGTCCCAGCCGTCGCGCTGGCTGACCGCCTGCTGTCCGAACAGGTCGAAGTGATCGTCGAGGCCGCTGGCCAACGAGACCGAGATGACGTTCGACACCCCGTTGACCATCGCCTGGCCCGCGATCGCCGCGCGCGCCCGCATGCCGGTGAGGTCGGCCGAGGTGTTCAAGTTGAACGCCGAGTAGAGCTCGGTGAGCGCCGCCGGCGTGGGCAGCTTGAAGTCGAACAACGACGCCTTCGCCGGTTGGGCCAGCTGGCGTGAGAGCTGCCGGCTGTCTTTGAACGCGTCGACGATGCCGCTCACGTCGTAGCCGTGCTGCTCGCACGTGTCGTCGGTGTCTTCGAAGCGCCGCACCGCCGTCTCACTCGCCGCGGGGAGCACCGCGCCCGCCTGGGGCTGCATCACCGTGAGCAGGTCGCGGTAGTTGCCCACGCGCACCGCTGAGGCCGCGGGCGAGAGACCTTCGTTGTACGACTCGGTGCCGATGGAGATGTTGGGGATGTCGCCGGGCGTACCCGTCTGCGCGCTCACCACCGTGTTGATGGAGCTGCCCGACGCCGCCAGCCCGCGGGGGAACTTGCCGGTGAGCAGGTAGCGCCGGCCCACCTCGTGGGTCAGCGTGTCCATGTTCATGCCGCGGATGACGCAGAGGTCAGCCGAGTGCGCGAGCATGGTGTCGGGCACGGCAGGCCCGAAGGTGAGGTTGCCGCGCGTCTGCACGCCGGTGCCGGCCGTGGCGGTCATCACCGTGTCGACGAAGGGCGTCTCGGCTGCGGTCTGCGCGTACGCAGGTTCGATGCCCGAGGTGGGCCGCGCGCCACCGACGCGCTGGTACTGCGGCAGCGTGGCGTTGCGCGGGTCGAGCGAGAGCAGCTGATCCCAGCCGCCTTCGAAGTAGACCATCAGCATGAACTTCGGGTCCGCCGTCTGCGCGAACGCTCCGCCCAGGGGCGTGCTCCGGAGCAGAAAGCCACCCGTCGCCAGACCCATCACCTCGAGGAAACCGCGTCGTGTCGTGAAGCTCATGGGGCGTTCCTTCGCTACTTCAGTAGAGGTGGTACTCGGGAGCCGTGAGCAGGGCGACGCAGACCGCGCGCCACCCTTCTTTCACGTGCGCCGCGGTGGGCGTTCCGGTGCCTGCCGCGCCACCCACCGCGTCGGTGAAGACGGTGCGAAGGCCCGCGATGCTGGTGGTGTCGGTCGAGTTCACCTTCACGCCGTGGAAGCGCAGCTTCAGGTAGCGCAGGTTCGAGTCGATGCCGGTCGCGTTGGTGGTGGCGGTGTCGGTGAGCGACGCAAAGCGCATCAACACGCGTGAGCTCTGCGCCAGCGCCGCGTCGGCGTTCGCCGTGCGGGTGCACCCGTCGCGCGCCGCGTCGCCCATGAACTTCTGGTACAGCGTCGAGGCCTCGAGGTTCTCGTCGACCACTGCGATGTAGTCGGCTTCACCCAGCGTGGCGCTGCGAGCGTTGAAGCCCGGCGCGCTGCCCACCATCCAGGTGTTGCCGCCCAGCACCACGGGAAGTGACTGCGCCAACTGCCGCACGGTGAGGCGCTGAATGTCGGCCGACTTCGGCCCGGTGACCACGGCTCCACCACCGCCGCTGCCGCCCGTGGCTGACCCGCCACCGGTCGCGCTGCCACCACCACTGCCGCCACCGGTCGCCGTACCACCGCCGGTCGCCACCACACCGCCGCCACCGACGCCGGTGATGGGCGGGTGATCGAGCGGCAACACGGGCCCTTCATCCTGCACCTCGAGCGACGGGCCCGTCGGCGTGACCGGGGGCAACTCTTCCGTGCACGCGACGAACGCGCAGCACAGCGCAACAGTGGTGGCTCTCATCGGACCCTCCGGTACCCGGGCTGCGAGACGATCTGTTCGACGAGCCACGGCAGCCGATACCCGTTGCTCTGGAATTGAGTGGTGAGCGTCTGCAGCGTCGCGGCCTCGTCGGGATCCGTTCCGATGAGCCGCATGTCGCGCTTCATGAAGTACGACCAGGTGCGCTTGACCGCGCAACGGGCAAACGTGCCGTCGGCGATGATGGCGTTGGCCCGGCCCTTCGGCCCCGCGGCGAGAGCGGTGGTGATCTCCGGGTGCGCGGCGTTGGCGTACTGCCAGGGAATGAGCGCGCCCGCGTTATCGGCCGAATCTTCCGTGATGTAGAAGCGCTTGCAGAAGGCGCTGTTCGAGTTGATGCAGCTGGCCCGGGTGCGCGGGAACATCACCAGGTCGGTCATCAACGTGGTGCCCGCTTCCGAGAAGGGGCCGAAGCCCGCGGCCAACGGCTCCAGCTGGCGGTGGCAGTAGCGGCAGGTGCAGCGCTGGGTGAGATCGTCGCTGCTGTCGCTGCAACCTTGCGCGGGCGTCTCGAGCTGGCTGGGCGGCACGAAGCTCTCGCACTCGAAGTCGATGCGCGCGCGGTTGGCGCGGCCGCGGTTCGTCTGGAAACGCAGCAGGTACGCGGGCGAGGTGAGCACGCCGGCGTGCAGCGCGCTGCCGCGGTCGACCTGGCGCCAGGTGGTGTCGGCGAAGTCGTCGCCGGTCAGCGGCTCGGTCGGATCAGGCAACGAGACGATGCGCGCGTAGGTGAGGTGGGGCGCGAGGTTCTTCTTCCAGAACACCAGCGGGCCATTGACCGGAGCGGTGCGCGAGGTGATCAGCTCGGTGTACGGCTGGCCACCGGTGGTGACGCGATCCACCATGAGGTTGAGCTGCTCCCGCATCGCGTTCTGAATGACGGCGCGCACGTTGGCGCTGGGGCCGTAGCAGTACTTGAGGTTGGGGCCGCAGCCGCACTCCACCCGCGCGTCGGACTCGATGGAGTTGCACTCGATCACCTTGCCGCTCACGGTGACGCGCTCGGTCTCCATCGCATCGAAGGCGCAGACCTTGATCGGCGTGGTCGACCAGTACGGAGTCACCATGCGCCAACCCTCCTGCTTCACCGTCACGCCCGCCACCACGCTGGTGCGGATGCCGGCCGTGGCAGGCACGAAGCCGGTGGTGAACTGGGTCTGCTCGAAGTCACCACACTGCGCGCCGATCGTGGTGTTCACGTCGGAGGCCCCCCGAAACAGGCGGCGCTTTCCAGTCGACGCGATGGTCCAGGCGGCCGGCGTGGCGAGCAGGGTGAGCTGCGCGTTGGTGCCCGCGAGCGCGACGTTGCTCACGTTCGGCCAGAAGAGCTCCTCGTGGTAGCGGCGCATCGCGATGCGGAAGTCGTCGCTGCCCAGCCAGCTCTGCACCGTCGCAGGCGTCACGGTCGTCTGCGTGTCGAGCGCGGCGTACTCTTCGTAGGTGGGCACCTTGCCCCGGAGATCCAGGCTGAGACGGCGCAGCAGCTGGTACTTGTCGATGTCGCGCGGGAGATCGCACGTGGGGCTCACCTGGGCGAGCACGAAGCCCGGCAGCGTGAGCACGGCGAGCAAGAGACTCTTCGTCATGGCAGCAGCCCTCCTTCGACCCAACGCACGACGACGTCGTACTGGGCAGGTGTCAGCACTTCTCTGTTGGCCGGCGGCATCGGCGCCACCGTGTCGGTGATGCGGTTGAGGCTCTGCGCGGCCCAGTTCTTCGCGACCGTGTAGTTCTCGAGGTTGAGCTGAGGGGCGTAGTTGGCGCCCGTCGCGTGGCAGCTGCGGCAATGCGCGGTCATGAAGGGCTTCACGTCGGCCGCGAACGAAGGCGGGGGAACCGCGACCGAGGTGGACAGCCGCACCAGCGAAGCGCCATCGAGGAACCACACGTCGCCGTTGACGTCCTGGGTGAGCGCGTCGGGCCAGGCCTGGGTGACGTCGGCGAGCACCACGATGACCGCGCCCAGCTGCAGCACCTGCGAGGCGGTGATGACCAGGGTGAGCTCGC
>JANODF010000601.1:0-2459 GCA_031412555.1 Archangium sp.
AAAGAAGCGGGCGATCCCTCGGCGCACTGGGACCTGGTGATCATCGACGAGGCGCACCACCTCAAGGGCGAGAAGGCCTACGAAGCGGCGCAGGCACTGGCGCGCAACTCGTGGGGCCTGCTGCTGCTCACCGCCACCCCGATGCAGCTCGACCCGGCGGAGTACCAGGCGCTGCTCTCGCTCATCGATCCGCTCACCGCGCCGACCGCCAAGGAGTTCGAAGCGCGGCTGGAGCGGCAGGAAGAACTGTCGAACGCGCTGCGGGCGCTGATGGCCGGCAAGTCGACCAAGGCCTCGGTGAAGGAGCTCGCCAAGAAGTTCCCGCACGACGAAGCGTTGCAGGAGATCGAAGACGGCGACGAGATGTTGCTTCACCTCGCCGAGACGTACTCGTTGTCGGATCGCCTCATTCGCAACCGGCGCGCGACCGTGGGCGGTTTCTCTGCCCGCAAGCTGCACGTGCACCCGGTGGCGATCGCGAAGGACGAGCTCGACGCGCGTGACGCGGCGCTCACCCAGCTGGCCAAAGACGGCACCGTGCGTGGTGCGGCGTTGGCGAACCTGGTTCGCCGCCTCGAGTCTTCACCCGCGGCGTTCCTCTCCGCCTTGCGCGACAACCGTGCGCTGGCGGGCATGAAGCTGACGTTGCCGGACAAGGACTCCAAGTTCGGCGCGTTCGTGAAGGTGCTGCGCGGCATCTGGGCGAAGGAGCCGCGCGCCAAGGTGCTCGTCTTCACCGAGGCCCGTGACACCCTCGAGAGCCTGCAGTCGAAGCTCCGGCTCGAGCAGGTCGAGGCGCTCGCGTACCACGGTGAGCTCGCGCTGGCCGAACGTGACCGGCAGGTGGCCCGCTTCCGCGATCCCGATGGTCCGCGCGTGTTGCTCTCGACGGAAGTCGGCGGTGAAGGCCGCAACTTCCAGTTCTCGCACCACCTGGTGAACTACGACCTGCCCTGGTCGCCCGCCACGATGGAGCAGCGCATCGGCCGCCTCGATCGCATCGGCCAGACGCAGTCGGTCGACATTCACGTGTTCGAAGCGCCGGGCACCTTCAGCGCCGACGTGCTGGCGGTGCTGCGTGACGCGGTCGGTGTGTTCGGTGAGACCGTCGGTGGTCTCGACGCGGTGTTGGAAGAGGTCGAGCCCCGGCTGACCGAGCTGGCGCTGGCCGACACGAAGGGCCGCGCGGCCTACGTGAAGGATCTGGCGGACAAGGTGAAGCTGGCGCGTGAGCAGGTGAAGCGCGCGTACGATCCGCTCCTCGACCTGCGCAGCTTCGACAAGATCGAAGTGAAGGAGCTGGTGCAGCGTTCACACGAGCGCACCGGCATGGACGCCGACGAAGACGAGTCGCTCGAAGACGGGCTCTGGTCGATCGCGCGCGATCTCGACGAGCGGCTCGAAGAGACCATCACTGAGCTCGCCGATCGCATCGGCATCAAGGTCGATCAGGATCAAGAGGTCGACGCGTTCCAGTGCGGCTTCCACTTCGGTCAGACGCTCAACGTCGAGGCGCTGCCCGGCTACGACATCACCGAAGAGCGCACGGTGCTCGGCACCTTCTGGCGCGACACCGCGGTGGAGCAGGAAGAGATCGAATACTTCGCCACCGGTCACCCGCTGGTCGAGTCGCTCTTCGGCTTCCTGCGCGATGGCCCGTACGGCCGCAACGGCGCCCGTTTCCTCGACGTGAAGAAGCCCATCAAGGGCAAGGGCATCGAGTTTCTCTTCCACGTGACGCCCGCCGAGCCCAGCGACACGGCTCCGGGCGCCCGCGTGCCTTCGCGTCAGCTCTCGCGTTTCTTGAGCACCACGTTGATTCAGGTGGCGGTCTCGCTGCAGCCGTTGGGCAAGGCGAAGGTCGAGCCGTCGCTGCTCCCGATTCTGAGGGAGGTCGATGGCCGTTCGCTCAAGCCGAACGAAGTCGGCCCCGCGTTCCCCGAGCTGCAGAGCTTCGTCGACGAGGCCGCGAAGGCGGCGCTGGACTCGGCCAAGAAGCAGCTCGAGGCGATGAAGGACACCGCGCGGGAGGCGATCGAAGACGAGCGAGACCTGTCGATGCTGCGCATCAAGCTCTCCCTGCAGCACCAGGGCGTGCCCACGCAGAAGATTGATCAGGTGATGCGCGAAGAACTCATGTTCTCAGACGCACTGCTCGACGCGCTCGACGGCACCACCGTGCAGCTCGATTCAGCCTGCGCGTTCGTGATCAACCGGTGATAGCCTCTCCCTTTGGGAGAGGGTCAGGGTGAGGGCCGTGAGGCTCAACAGCGATAGGCTCAACTGACATGCCCTTCGCACTCGAGGTCAATCACCCGACGAGCAGCAGCGAGCGCGTGGAGTTGGTCGTACTGAGGACGCTCGTGCTCCACCCCAATGGCTACAGGGCGCGCTCTCGCCACTTGGGCCGCGGAAACCCACAGCTGCTCGTCTTCGATGACACGCAGCCCCGTGCACAG